>DASXJW010000044.1:0-2641 GCA_036497165.1 Solirubrobacteraceae bacterium | reverse complement strand
TCCTCGCCCGCATCCTGTACCGCCTCCTCGCCCTCACCGCCGCCATCTGGCACAACGACAAGACCGGCCAGGACGTCAAGCGATCCCTCATCGCCTACGACCACTAAAGGTAACCACACCACCAGGAATCACTCATCTAGGCGGTCGGCTGAGAGCGCAGCCGCGAACGCCTCGAGGTAGGTCTCGCGGGCGAGCCTCGGATTCAGCGGTTCAAGCCGCCTAGCCGCCTGGAGCAGCATGGGAGGAGCATCGCGGCCACGCGTCATCGCGAACGTGATCTGTGCGTGCAACAGCTGCGCGCATGCTCGCTCGTGCTCGTCCAGCGGCCCGGCCTCGGCCATCGCCAGCAGCCGGAGTGCCGCATCGGGCGCGCCGGCTTGGTGCTTGCCCTGGGCGGCGAGGAGCGCACGCTGCGCCCGGCGCCTCGGATCGGGCGTCAGCTCGACGGCGCGCTCATGAAATGCCGCCCCGGCCGGCAGGCCGCCGCGGGCCCTCGCTCGCCCGGCCGACCGCTCCAGCTCGGCGGCGACATCCTCGTCGAGCCCGGCTGTCGCCTGCGCGCGGTGCCAGGCACGGCGATCCGGATCGACGTCGGCGTCGGTGGCCTCAGCGAGCGCGCGGTGGACGCGTTGGCGCTCATCCAGCGCCGCCGCGCCGTAGACCGTCGAACGCACGAGCGGATGACCGAAGCGCACCTGCGCGCCGAAATCGATCAAGCCAACGTCGGTCGCCGGCGCGGCCGCGTCCGGCCCGATGCCGAGCTCGGCCGCCGCCCGCCACATCAGCACCGGATCCCCTATCGGCTCGGCCGCCGCGCTGAGAAGCAAGAGGCGCGTCGACGGCGGAAGCGGCGCCAGCCGCTCCCGGAAGCACTGCTCGATCGCAGACGGCACCGCCCGGCCGCCGGACACCCCGAACCCGCCCGCGAGTTCGGCGGGCGTCCGGCCACGTGGCAGCTCGAGCAGCGCCAGCGGGTTGCCGCGTGTCTCGGCCACGATCCGATCACGCACCCGCTCATCGAGCGGACCGGCGACCACTGTCCCGAGTAGCTCCTGCGCATCAGGGTCGTCTAGCCCGCCCACGGCCAGTTCCGGAAGACCGCCAAGATGCCGCTCGCCGCCCGGCTCGCGCACGGCGAAGACCAGCCCGACCGACTCCGCGCCGAGACGGCGCGCGACGAAGGCCAGCGCCTGTGTGGAGGCCGCGTCGAGCCACTGCGCGTCGTCCACGATGCAGACGAGCGGCCGCTTCCCCGCGAGGTCCGACAGCAGACTCAGGACCGCCAGGCCGACGAGGAACCGATCCGGCGCGTGGCCGTCACGCAACCCGAACGCGATGCCAAGCGCATCGCGCTGTGGGCCAGGAAGGCGATCCAGGCGATCCAGGAACGGCGCGCACAGCTGCTGCAACCCCGAATACGCGAGCTCCATCTCCCACTCGACGCCGACCGCCCGGGCAATGCCGCACCCGGACGCACCCTGGGCCAAATAATCCAGCAACGCGCTCTTGCCGACCCCGGCTTCCCCGCGCAGCACCAGCACCCGGCTTGGGCCCGCGCGCACACTCACCACCAGTTGATCCAGCGCCGCGCACTCGCTGCGCCGGCCAAGCAGCCGCCGTGCTGAAACGGGAGTGGACCTTGCCACCAACCGAGCCTATGGACGGCATCCCACGTTGGCAACCTCGGCGCCGTGGACCCGTGACCCCCGGGACCGGGCGCTCCCGGGGCACGCACCGGGGTCTTTTCCTGGCGCGACGGACAGGCAAGGAGATCACTCTTAGTGGCATCGCCAACACGAAGACCAATTGAGGTCTTCCTCCTGAAAAGGAAGCGCCATGCACGCAACACAACCCAGGAGGCAGCCATGAGCGCCACCGAAGTACACAGCCCGGGCCGCGACGCGGCCGTCGGCAAGGTCGACATGCACCTTGAGGTCGAGATCATCCCGGTGTCCGACGTCGACCGATCCAAGCAGTTTTACCAGCGCCTGGGCTGGAGGCTCGACGACGACGTCGCCCCGCTGGACGGCCTTCGCATCGTCCAGTTCACGCCCCCGGGCTCCGGGGCCTCGGTCACGTTCGGCCAGGGACTCACGGCGGCCGCGCCGGGCTCGGCCGAGGGCGGGCTGATCGTCTCCGACATCGAAGCGGCCCATGACGAACTCATCGGCCGTGGCATCGACGCCAGCGAGATCTGGCACGGTCCGCCGTTCCCTCCCGAGGCACGGCAACCGGGCCCCGACCCCGAGCGCACCAGCTACGGGTCGTTCTTCTCCCTCACCGATCCCGACGGCAATACGTGGCTAGTCCAGGAGGTCACCAAGCGGCTCCCCGGCCGGGTCGACGCCACTGAGACGGCATTCGCATCCACTGCAGACCTGGCGAGCGCGCTTCGGCGTGCCGAGGCCGCCTACGCCGAGCATCAGAAGCGCTCGGGGCGGACACACCTTTTCCACCGGTCGGGCCAGGACGAGGACTACCCCGCCTGGTATGCCGCCTACCTAGTAGTGTGTCGCGTCTAATTATGTTGGTATTGCTGGTTGGCTGTTTCCGATTGATACTTGATCGGGAGGAGCCGTTGTCATGCCCAGGCCGAAGGATCATGTCGTCACCTTGACCGCTGGTGACCGAAGGAAGCTGA
>DASXJW010000043.1:0-5382 GCA_036497165.1 Solirubrobacteraceae bacterium | reverse complement strand
GCGAGCAGTCGGGCGAGCGCTACCCCGCTCCGCTGAGCTGAAGCCTGCCGAGCGCGGGTGGCTCGCCGCTGCCTTCATCCTCCTCGGAGCTCTGCTCGCCGTCCGAGTCCTCGGTCCTGGCCGATCCCGACCGGATCGGCTCGGCATCCGGCTCGTGGCCGAGGGCGTCGAGGACCGCTGGACGATGGATGCCCTGCGAGCGCTCGAGTGCGACCTCATCCAGGGCTACCTCATCAGCCGGCCCTTGCCGGCGCAGGACATCGAGGCCCAGCTCGCCGCTCAGGTGCGCCACCAGCTGAGCTCGGGCACGACGCGGCGCCACGAGCAGCTGAACTCCCAGCGGCGCTCGATCGACCGCGCCCGCATCGCCGTCTGAAGCCGGGACGAGCACGCCGGTCCAGCGCCGGGAGGCCTGAGGCCGTCAAGTAGGATCGCCCGCCATGCCGCTCGGCATCATCACCGGATCCGGGACCCATGCCCTGCCCGGGTTCGCGGATGCCGAGGTGCTGGCGCACGAGACGCCGTTCGGGACGATCGAGGTCTCCCGGGGCCGCTTCGGGGGCGCCGACGTGCTCCACGTCTCCCGCCACGGCGCCGGGCACGTCCGGCTCTCGCATCAGGTCACCCACCGCGCGGACATCTGGGCCCTGCACGAGCTCGGCGCGACGGCGGTCATCGGCTGCACCGCGTGCGGCGCCGTCGATCCCACGCTCGAGCTCGGCTCGCTGGTGGTCTTCGACGACCTGCATTTCGCCTCCAACCGCCTGCCCGACGGCTCGCTGTGCACCTTCTTCACCGAGCCCGCGGACCCCGCCCGCGGTCACTGGATCCTGCACGGCGGCCCGTTCTCGGAGGGCGTGCGCGCCGCGCTGCTGGAAGCGGCAGCGCAGTCGGGCCATCGCGCCCGCGACGGCGGCGCCTATGGCCACGTCGACGGCCCGCGCTTCAACACCCCCACCGAGATCGCCCAGCTGGCCGCCTGCGGCGTCGTTGCGGTCAGCCAGACCGCCGGCCCCGAGACCGTGCTATGCGGCGAGCTGGAGCTGCCCTTCGCGCTCGTCGGCTTCGTCACCGACTACGCCAACGAGGTGAGGCCGGGCCAGCCGACCCCGGTGGCGACGCTCATCGAGCTCATGGGCCACAGCACCGGCGTGTTCGCCGAGGTGCTCGCCATCGCGGTCAACCGCCTCCCGGCCGCCGAGGCTCCCGCGCCGGGCGGGACCATGTTCCGCTTCGAGCGGGGCTGACGCCATGGCGGCGCCGCCGTCGGTGCTGGTGATGGCGGGCGCCGCGGCGGGGGGTCCCGATCTGCGCGAGCTCCTCGGACCCGATCGGATGGATGCGGTGGCGCACCTGCTTCTGGAGCGCGCGCTGCGGTGGGCCGGGGATCTCGGCGGCGGCGGGATCCATACCGCCGCGGCCTCCGAAGGGCTCGCCGAGGCCGCGCAGCGCGTCTTCTCCGCCGGCAGCGGCGAACCCGTCGTCGTCATCTGGCCCGCGTTGCCGGCATGGGGCCCCGAGCACGCCGCGGGCGTGCTCGACGACCTGGCGGCCGGCTGTGGCGCCTCCGTGGGTCCCGTCTTTGACGCCGGGCTCTACCTGCTCGCCCTGACGCGGATGCTGCCGGCGGTGTTCGCGCTCCCGGCCGAGACGTGGGACAGCCCGGACGCCATGGGTCGTGTCCTGGGCGCCGTCAACGAGGAGGGGGTGGCCGTGGGCCTCCTGCGAGCCGAGCGAGGTCTTCGCCGCCCGGCGGATGTGCGGGCGGCGCTGGCCGATCCGCTGCTCGACGAGGAGCTGCGCGCTCTGCTCAGCCGCTGATGTCGTCCAGCAGCTGCAGCAGGTCGTGGGCGGCCAGCTCGATCGTCTTGTGGCGCCACTCGCTGGCTCGGTAGACGATGGCGATCAGCCCCATCCGGTGCACGCGCTGAAAGTCGCCGTAGATGAAGGCGTAGCGCGCCTTCGTCCTCTCCTTGGCCCCCTCGGTCAGGCCCAGGTGCCACGCGGCGTACTCCTCCCAGGAATGATTCTTCAGGTACGCGTTCTGGGCTTCGGCCCGCGGCTGGACCTGGTTCCACTCGCTGCGCAGCACGTAGCGCCGCTTGCGGATGAGCTCCTCCGCGTGCGCCACCCCGCGGTCGTTGAGCGTGTAGGAGGCCACAGAGCTGCCGGGCGGGGCGGGGCAGGGCGGGCGGGGCCTACTGCTGGTAGCGCTCGACGACGTCCTCGCTGCGGACCTGCGCGTCGTCGGGGTCGCCGCCCTCCTCGCGCAGGGCCCGGCGCTGACGCAGGAGGTCCCAGCATTGGTCCAGCGACACCTTGAGCTCGTCCAGGCGCCGGCGTTCGTCCTCGCTGGCCTGCCCGGAGGACTCCTGGCTCCAGAGCTTGTGCTCCTCGGCGACGAGCTGCTCGATGCGGCCGTGGATCTGGTCGTCGTCCATGGCCGCACACGCTACTCCTATAGGAGGTTCGGGTTCGAGGTGTCGGCGGTGAGTTACCCTCAGGCCAGCCACTGAGCTGGGCGATGGGGAGTGGTGTAACGGCAGCCCGCCGGCCTTTGGAGCCGTGAGGTCCCGGTTCAAATCCGGGCTCCCCAGCTGAAACTCGAGCGGCTGGCGTCCGGCCCCGACGAGACGCGGCAAACGTCCCGCGCCTGCGCGCCGTTTGGCGGGGCGGGACGTCTGCTGCCGTCATGGGGGTCAACGTCCCGCGCCCCGGATCCGCCGAAGTGGCCGGGACGTTGACTGCTGTCAGGGACGCAAGCGTCCCGCCCCGCCTCCAGTGCGTCCTGCGCGGGACGTCTGCTGAGCTCCTGGGGCGCGATCGTGGGGGATCTGGCAGACGGATTCGCTGGTACGAGCGGGGAAAACCGACGTGGGGGAGGCAGAAGGCGATCGAGGTGCATACGATCCTGTCTGTGACTGCGCCCGTCGTCGTCATCCTCGCCGCTGGGCAGGGCACGCGCATGCGCTCAGCCGTGCAGAAGCTGCTGCACCCGCTGTGCGGGCGGCCGATCATCGAGTGGTCGGTGGCGGCGGCGCGAGCGGCCGGGGCGGAGAGGATCGTGGTCGTCGACAGTCCCGAGCGGCGGCTGGCGCCGGTGCTGGACGGGCAGGTGTCGCTGGCGGTGCAGGAGCGGCCGCTGGGCACGGCGGACGCCGTGCGGTCAGCGATCGACCACATCGGCGTGGAGGACACCGTGGTGGTGCTGCACGGGGATGCGCCGCTGATCACGCCGGAGTCGCTGCGGGCGCTGGTCGACAGCCACGCGGGCTCGGGAGCGGCGGCGACGATCGCCACGATGATCCTCGAGAACCCCCGGGGATACGGCCGGGTGGTGCGGGCGCCCGATGGCACGGTGGAGAGGGTGGTGGAGACCAAGGCGCCCGGCGACGCCAGCGAGCTCGAGCTGCGCATCCGCGAGGTCAACACGGGCCTGTTCGCCTTCGAGGGCGCGGCCCTGGCCGGCGCGCTGGCAGAGGTGCGGGCCGACAACGCCCAGGGCGAGCACTACCTGCCCGACGTGCTCCCGATCCTGCGCGCGCACGAGCGCACGGTGGGCGCGTTCGAGCTGAGCGATCCCGACGAGCTGCTGGGCATCAACGACCGGGTCCAGCTGGCCGATGTCACCGCGGTGGCCCAGCGCCACATCCATGAGCGCCTCATGCTGGCCGGGGTGACGATCGTCAACCCCGCGGCGACGGTGATCGACGCCGCGGTGGCGATCGGGGAGGACACCGTGGTCGCTCCCTTCACCAGCCTGCACGGCGCCACGACGATCGGGCGGGGCTCGACGATCGGCCCCAACTCCACCCTGACCGACGCCCAGGTCGGCGACGAGGCCACGATCCTGCACTCCTACATCGTCGGCGCGACGGTGGGCGACCGCGTCAGCGTCGGCCCCTTCGCCTACCTGCGGCCCGGGACCGTGCTGCGCGAGGGCTCCAAGGCCGGGACGTTCGTGGAGATCAAGAACTCCGACGTCGGCCGCGGGACCAAGGTGCCCCACCTGTCCTACATCGGCGATGCCGACATCGGCGAGGAGACCAACCTCGGCGCCAGCACGATCACCGCCAACTACGACGGGTACCGCAAGCACCGCACCACCATCGGCAGCCGCGTCAAGACGAGCGTCGACACCACGTTCGTCGCCCCGGTGTCGATCGGGGATGACGCGTTCACGGCGGCCGGATCGGTCATCACCACCGACGTCCCGCCGGGCGCGCTGGGCGTCGCCCGGCCGCGCCAGAGCAACCTCGACGGGTATGCGCAACGCCGCCGCGAGCGCGCCGCGGCCGAATCGAAAGAGGGGCAGTGAGCACCACGGAGCCGTCAGCACCCACCCCTACACTCATGGAGACGATGAGCGTCGCGGAGCCCGCCCCAATGCCGACGATCCTGCGCCGCGAGTACGACAAGCGCCTGATGCTGGTCAGCGGCCGGGCCAACCCGGAGCTGGCGGGGCGGATCGCCGACAAGCTGGGGGTCGAGCTCAGCGACGCGAACACCAAGACGTTCGCCAACACCGAGGTGTACTGCCGCTTCCAGGAGTCGGTGCGCGGAGCCGACGTGTTCATCGTGCAGCCGACGTGCGCCAACGAGGCGGCCGGCCTGAGCGCCAACGACGCGCTCATGGAGCTGCTGACGATGGTGGACGCCGCCGTCGGAGGGTCGGCGCACCGGGTGATCGCGGTGACCCCGTGGTACGGGTACTCACGCCAGGACAAGAAGTCCTCGCCGCGTGAGCCGATCTCGGCGCGGCTGGTGGCGCGGATGCTCGAGTCGGCGGGGATCGACCGGCTGCTGACCATGGACCTGCACTCCGGGCAGATCCAGGGCTTCTTCCAGAAGCCGTGCGACCACATGACCGCGCTGTTCATGCTCACCCAGTACTTCGACGACCTCGGGCTCGAGGACCTCGTCGTCGTCGCCCCGGACGCCGGCCGGGTCAAGCTCAACAAGCAGTTTGCGTCCAAGATCGGCGCGGACCTGGCGATCCTCAACAAGGAGCGCCCCGCCCAGCAGGTGGCCGAGATCAGCTACATCATCGGAGACGTCAAGGACAAGACGGCGCTGCTCGTCGACGACATGATCGGCACCGCGGGCACGCTGGCGGCCGCCGCCCAGGCCGTCAAGGACGCCGGCGCCCGTCGCATCTACGCCGCCGCCACCCACGGCAACTTCTCCGGCAACGCCTGGGAGAACCTGTCCGCGGCCGGCTTTGAGCAGGTGGTGGTGACCGACACCATCCCGCTGCAGCCCGGCGCTCCGAGCAACATCCGGGTGCTCTCCTGCGCCGAGCTGCTGACCAACTCGATCCGCCAGATCTTCACCGACGGGTCGGTCAGCGACGTGTTCGGCGGCGAGAACCAGCTGTTCTAG
>DASXJW010000042.1:0-17420 GCA_036497165.1 Solirubrobacteraceae bacterium | reverse complement strand
CGGGGCGGCATCGCCCGCAGCCGCGGCTGCGGGCGTGACGACTTTTAGCTCGACCGGGCTCACGCTACGGCAGGCTGACCGGTCACGGTACGCAGCAGCGAACGTCCGGCGTCCGTGAGCGAGTACAGAATCATCTTGCCCTCGCGGCGAGAGCTCACCAAGCCGGCGGTGCGCAACAGCCGGACGTGGTGGGAGACGAGATTCTCGTTTCGCTCAACCACCCACGCCAGATCGCAGACGCACAGCTCCTCGCCGTCGCGCAGCGCCAGCGCGATCGTCACCCGGGTGGGATCGCCAAGCGCTTTGCCCCGGGCCGCGGCCTGCTCGGCAGCCGCGAGATCAATCCGCTCCGCACGCAGCCGCTCGGCACGAGGCAGGTCGAGACAAAGCAGACCGCAGCGATCAGTGGCCATTTGAACATAATAACGTCGGTTGATTTGTTATGGCAGCCCCGAGCGACGGTGGCCACTGGGGCTGCGAACAGTCGCCGGACCGCGCAGGTTGCCCTGGGCGCACACGCCACCGGGAAGCATGTCTCGACCGGTCGTTCGCGAGCGTCGCGCTTGCCGCGCCAAGCAGGCCTCAGCTTCGACAAAGGCCGATGCCCGTTGACAAGCGAAAGCGCGTCTGTGCAGGGCGACCGGATCGGCCGAGGGGAGTCGTGCTTACTCACCGGACGGCAGACGGTATGGACTTCCACTCTTCGTGACCGCAGCGCTCTGTCGGTGAGAGCGCGACACGTGGCGCGGCGCCGTCTGTCAAACGGATAGGCCCTGTCTGCGCATCGCGCCGCACGCCCAGCAGGCCTGGGGCCGTCAGGTCAGAAGATCGCGACGAACGGGAACATGCCGACGCCGGCGGCCAGCACCGTCAGCCCCCACAGCGCGACGGCGCCGCGCAGCCAGGTGCTGCGCCGGCGCCACAGCAGCGACGCGAGGTACGCGACCGCGATGTAGACGCCGGGCAGCACGACGAGCATGTAGTAGATCCAGCTGATGCGGTTGTACACGAGGTTTTGCAGCTCGAACGGGAGCCATGTGCCGATCGACCAGGCCAGCGCGAGCACCGCGACGCCGCTGTCGGCGGACGAGTGTGATGCCGGGCGACGACGCGCCGCGCACACCGCGCAGACGACCAGTGCCGGGAGCGCGAAGGCGAGGATCGGCGGGCTGATCTTGGCCACGAAGGTGCTCACCGGGAGGACCGCGTGCGGGCCGTGACCGGGCAGCGAGTCCGGCAGGCAGGTGACTCCGGACGGGTAGCCGGGCGGGACGTGGCACGCGCTTGCCGACGGGTTGACGTGCAGCAGGCCGAGCGACTTGTAGTCATACCACCACTGCCACGGGTAGCCGGCCTGGGCCCCGGCCGAGTTACTGAACCCCTTGGCGAAGTTGATGATGTAGGACAGGTGACCGAACGGTCCGCCGGTGACGAGCTGTTGTCGCCCGCTATCGCCGGAGAACGGCGGGGCGATCAGCCCCATCACCCACAGCCCGACGATGAACAGGGCGGCGCTGCCCAGCACCACGATCGTCAACCGTCCCAGCGCCGGGCGCCACGTCCACGCCGCCGGCCACGGATTGGCCGAGTCTGCCTCCCGGGCGCGCAGCAGCACGCGGAACAGCTCAAGCAGCCCGAGCACCAGCAGCGCGTAGACCGAGACCTCTTTCATGCACTCCGCGATCGCGATCAGCACCGCCGCGCCGCGCAGTCGCCCGCGCAGGTACAGCGCCACCCCCCACACCATCGGCGCGAGCGCGTACATGTCGAGCCACGCCATCCGGCCCCAGACGATCATCAGGTTGTCAGCCGCCATCAGCGTCGCCGCCCCGACCGCCACCCACGGGCCGCCGCCGGCCGACCGCACCAGCGCGTACATGCCGAGGATCGCCAAACTGCCGAACAGCAGCGCGCCGATCCGCCACGCGAACGGCCCGTTACCGAACAACTCGATCGCCCCCGCGATCACTAGCTTGGCGCCCTGGGGATGTTCGGCGTTGGGGTCGGTACCGAGCGGCGCGTTATGGTAGGTCGCGACTTGCCCGGCCGGCAGCGCTGACGGAGGACGGACCCCGGCGATCACCTGCGCCGCGTCGACGTAGTAGACCTCGTCGGAGATCAGCGCATGATCAGACACGGCCCGGCACGGCGACACGCACGGCCCACCGAGCTCGTAGGCGCGCGCTCCCAGCGACAGCGCCGAAACGAGCGCCAGCGCGATCAACGGCGCGCGCCCGGACAACCGGATCCGCCACCCAGAGCTTGCCACCAACCCCCTCACTGAAGCCAACGATCGAGATCGCGCACTTTCATGGAGATCGTCTGCGATGTCGATGCCAACACCGTTTCATGCACCCGCTCGACAGCCGCCGGCGACCTGCCGCTCGACCCGTCCTCGCGCCTGAACGCCTCTTGTTTCCAATTGCGATCCGCAACACCGACTGTGACATCACCATCGCCCGAGTGAATGGGCCTAGCCCGCTGCCGGTTCGTCGCCCAGGCGGCAGTCTCGCTGTTGCTGCCGCTCCCGGCCACATGCAGAAGAGTCACGCTGCCGTCTGAAAGCGGGTGCGTGGCCCTGCACGAAGCCTCCCCCCTCCTCGCCAAACTCGAGACTGCGCCCATCGCCGCGCGCCTATGAATCGCGCGTTTCAGCACGCCGCCGCCTCCGCCCTGGTTCCGGCGACGAGCAGGTCTGCGAAGCGGTCGGCTCGCGCGATTGCATCCGTCTGAGCCCCGGCGGCCGAGCGGACGATCGGTTGGCCACGCACGCGACCGCCAGCTTCTGAGACCGAACGTGCTTTTGACCAGGGCGGACATGCCGCAGGCGATCCAAACCAACGAAGAGCGTGTGTGGGTCTTGGTGCCGGGGGCCGGCAATGGTCGCTGGTCGGAGTGGTCGAGGCCTTCAGGCCGAGTACGGTGGAGTGATCGATGATGAACGACGCAAGCCGCGGCGGTCAGCGCGGCAGCTCGCCAGTGCAGTGCAAGGCGGCCGGGAGGTCGGCGCCGCACTGAGGCACCTGGATGCGTATGGGTCTGAGCCAGGAGCTGTGGGGGTAGCGGACGCGCTGGCCCGGTTTCTCGTGGCGCGTTGCGATTCGCACCATGCGGGTTGGCGAGTGGTACGCCAGGTCGTCGTTGATTCGGCGGCCGACGCGCCCTGGGAGAAGTGCGCGCGACGCGCGGTACCGCTGGTATCAGACGATCTCGTCCGGCTTGCCGGTGATCGCGGCCGGACGCCGTTGGTGCGCGCCCAACATATCGCCGCCCAGCGCCGTGCCGAACAGATCGCCGTTCACGTCGATCAAGCCGCTGTCTTGGCGGATCTGCGGCTGGAATGCTCCGCAGGGACCCCCGAACGCTGGCGCATCGCGCTCACATCCGCGGTCGGCGCCCGGTCACGTGAGCAGGTCGCGCGCGCGCTCGATCGCTCGCTTCGCGCATAGCCAGTGCGGATTCGTCTCGTGGTACTCACCGGCAACGACAGCAGCCGATCGGCGCGCCACGCAGAGAGGCGAACAAGAGCAAGCGCGCGCGACGACAGAAACGCGCTGCCGAGCATCGGGAGCGTTGACCGATAGGCCGACCGCCGCGACCACGGCGATTCCAAATAGCAGGCTCCTTCGTCGCCGAGAGGAGGGACCAAGGCGACGACCCTCACAATCGCTGCCCTGCCTACGGAACGCTCAGGGCACGCGCGTGAGCCGCACGCGATGGTCCTGGGCTAGCAGCGGCGCCATCCTCTTCCCGGGCATAGATCACCGGTGAACCGCGCGGCCGATCGGCTCGCGGTTCACGCACCACCAAACGCAAAACGGCCGCCCCGAGTGACTGGGGCGGCCGCAAATCCGTGCTCGCGCGAGATCTTTGGCGAGAAGTGCGCGGGCACCGACCCCAGGAGGGTAGCTGATGCACACCCCGTCGACCGTCTCCTGTCCGCGCCGTGAAGAACCAGGCCGCAGCGCCGGCGGAAAACGAGATCACTTGAGGGCTGGAGTGAGCGCTCTCGGCGAGCCTCAGGTTCCAGCCCGACCACCCCGACGGCAAGCTCTGAGTTTGTCCTCCGCTACGGGATAGTCGAAGTCCGCCGGTACCCGGTCGGCGGATGATGGTCAGGCGGCACGCTTGGCGCCGGCCGGCGGGGGTTCCACAAGGCCGTAGTCGCCGTCGTGGCGCAGGTAGAGCACCTTCCCTCGTCCGTCGGCCGCATCGATGAAGTAGAGGAAGGGGTGCCCCAACACGTCCATCTCGTCCCGAGCCTTGGCGAGCGGGATCGGCTGGTCGTAGCGGCTCGGCTCTGGGACCACGATGTCGTTCTCGGTGGAGAGCGGGCTGCCGGGCGGGTGAAGCAAGCCGATCCGCCCGTCATCGCGCTGGTGCACCACAACGTCCTCTCCCGTCCGGGCGTGACGAAAGAGCAGGAACTCAAGGTCCAGGTCGAGCAGGTCCGCCACGGCGTCGAGCGTCGACTCCGGCAACGGATACGCGGTGCGCACTGGGATGACGTCACGCAGGTCCGGCCGCTTGCGGCTCGGTCTTGGCCGGTGCCTCCGTTCGTGGGTGACGTGCGCGAGCGCGCTCTTGATCGCCCGCAGATCGTTACGCAACGCCACCGGTGCATCCGCTACGCGGCGCATCTGCCGGTTGAGGCGATCGGCGGCCTCCTTCGCCGCCTGCGGCGCGCTGCTGCCGGTGGCGTGCGAAGCTAACCGCCTGCCGTTCAGCACCAGCGATGCGTCGGCCACCCACCGCAGGCGCGCGGCCCTCGTCTCGGGGCGGCGGAGCGTGATGCGCACCCCCTCGATCGGGTCGTCGGTGGAGCGCGCGAGCCGCTCGAAGCGCTCGAGTATCTGGCGCCTTTCGCTTCGCGGAAGATCGGCGGGCAAGTGGAGCTCGATCGCCACCGTTGCCTGATCAGCGCTCACCTCCCCCCAGATAGGCCGTTCGTCGGTCCGGGCAATGCGCCGTTCTCGGGCCGGTCAGCCGGCGCCCGCGTTCGGTGGCGCGGGCGCCGGGCTGGACGCCTATCCAGCAGGCAGCCCGGGCGGGCGCTCGAGATGGATGAGCCGCTGATGCTGCTCCGGATCCTCGATGTCGAACGTGACCTCAAGCGGCGGAGACTCGCCTGCCGCGACGAGACCGCGCCGCGGCTGCTCGATCACGTGCTCGATCCGCTCCACCTCGGAGTCTGGAGCCTCGCGTCCGACCGTCGCCTCGACGGTGCCGAGCACGTCGTTCAACTCCTCGAAGTACGAGCGCCACGCCTCGCGTGGGATCTCCTGCGTAGTGATTGTCATCACCCTCCGGTGAGGCCCCCCGCCGACGTGCGACAAGCCGCTCGGAGAAGAGCGCGCAGGACGCCTTGGGTGCTGACGCTCATGGCCTAGCAAGCCAAGAGAACTACCGGTCCAAGAAGTGAGGTTTGACCATGATCCACTTGCTCATCGGAATCCTGATCGTCGCGCTCGTGTGGGTGCTGACGGCGGCGCTCGGCCTTCCGTACATCGTGTCGGTGATCATCACCGTCCTGGCTGCACTGTATGTCCTCGGGCCCGGACTGGGTCTTTTCGGGGGCGGTCGCCGCAGCGTCCCTTAGCCGCGAGGCGGGAAGCTCGGATCGACGGATTCAGGGCGTGACCTTGATCGCTGAGGCGAATGGAGTGCCGCGCGATCTCTGAATCTCCATGTGAAGCAGCGCCATCGCCTCGAGCTCACGAGCACGAGCCGGTGCCGGTCGTGGTCATCCGCGACTTCGGTCGCTAGCGCTCCAGGCGCTGTTGTGGGCCGCGCCGTGTGGCCTAGCTGCCCGCAGATGACCGACCGGCATCGACACCACGACCGAAAGGTTCGACTATGGCCAGCCCGGACGTACTCACCGCACCCGGCCGCGTACCCGCGGGCGCCCCAGAGAACGGCGACGGGATCGTGCTCGGCCGCGGTCCGGCTCTCGTCGACGCTTACATCGACTTCCTTTGTCCCTTCTGTCGGATGTTCGAGGAGCGCAGCGGCCCAGCGATCGACGCCCTGGTCGACCGGGGTGTGATCACGCTCGTCTACCACCCGCTTGGGTTTCTGGACCGGCTCTCTACAACGCGTTACAGCACCCGCGCCGCCGCCTCCTCCGGTTGCGCGTCAGACGGCGGGAGGTTCCGCGAATACCTGTACACGCTCTATGACAACCAGCCGCCTGAGGGCAGCGACGGCCTGAACGACGAGGAGCTCGTCCAGCTCGGGCTCCAGAGCGGGCTCGACGAGGCGTTCGGCTCGTGCGTCATGGCACGTAAATACCTCGCGTGGGCGGAGTACGTGACTGCGATGGCGGTTGCGCGCGGAGTGAACGGCACCCCGAGCGTGTACGTCGACGGCACGGGCGTTCCGGCGAGCGCCGACGCGATCATGGCCGCCGCGCTCGCCGAGATGGGATGACGATGGTGAGCACGACCCCTTGGCCGCGCAGCACAGCTATCTTTCCTCCGAAGGAGCTGCGAGGCGCTGTGACGTCTGTGCCCGAGCCGGCGGAATCGTGCGGGTTGGACGAATTCGTCCGCCGTGCGGCCGAGCGCGAGCATGTCGAGTGGATGAGCCACGGAATGAAGAGCACCCACTCACTTCAGCAACATCCTCATGATTCTCGCGATCCAGGAGGCCGCGTCGATGCCGGCGAAGACAGCGACGAGGTCACCGACGCCTGGTGCGAGGACTTCCAAATGCTTCCACGACGCAACATCGCCGCCAGCGACAGACCCCGATCGCCAGCAACTGCCCGATACCCCCAGCGGGACTCGAACCCGCGATCTCCTGCGTGAAAGGCAGGCGTCCTAACCGCTAGACCATGGGGGCGCGCGACCGATTGTAGGTGCCCGGCGTGCCGGTCAAGGTCAGGCGCGGACCGCGGCGGCGTGCCCGGCCAGACGGCGCACCGCATCGGCGATCGCCGCGCGCACCTCGGCGTCGCCGATCACGCCATCCGCGCCCACGAGCGACCGCTCGACGGGGATGCGTACGCAGGCGTCCTGGACGATGTCTGCCCCGGCGTAGCCGAGCACCTTGCCCAACGAGTCGTGGGCGTCGGCGGCGCCGGTGGGCGCGGCCGACCCGGAGGCGTTGATCCAGGCCACGGGCTTGCGGTAGGTGCCGGCGTCGCCGATCGTCCACTCCAGGAGGTTCTTCATGGCGGCGGGCAGGGCGCCGGCGTACTCGGGCGTGCAGATGAGCAGCGCGTCGGCGGCGGCCAGCTCGCGGCGCATGTCAGCGACGCGGGGATGGACCGGCGCGCCCTCGCGGTCATCATCGGGGTTGAACAGGGGCAGCTCGCCGATTCCCGTGTAGATCACGGCCTGGACGCCCTCGCCGGCCACGTCGGCCGCGGTGCGCAGGACCGCAGCGTTGCTCGAGCCCTGGCGGCTCGAGCCCGAAACGAGCAGGATCCTGACAGGCAGAGGATCGGTCACGGCCCCGAGAATAGGGCCGCCGGCGTGTGTCACCATGCCCGAATGGGCGCGATCAAAGTCCGGGCCGAGTTGGTCGCCCGCGGTCCGGCCGCCGCGTTCATCCTCGACGACGGCCAGGTCGCGACCGTCGGCGAGGGCGCCAAGCGCTTTCCCGTGGTGGCCATCGTCAACGGCTACACCTGGCGCACCAGCGTCGCTCGCATGCGCGGCGAGTTCATGGTCGGACTCAGCCGGGAGGTGCGCGAGGGCGCCGGCGTGCAGGCCGGCGACACGGTCACCCTCGAGCTCGTCCTCGACACCGAGCCCCGCACGGTGGACGTGCCCCCGGCCCTGGCCGAGGCGCTTGAGTCAGATCCACAGGCCAAGGCGGCGTTCGAGGGCATGGCCTTCACCCATCGCAAGGAGTACGCGCGATGGATCGAGGAGGCCAAGCGGGAGGAGACCCGCGCGCGCCGGGTCGCCCAGGCGCTCGAGATGATCCGCACCGGGCGGACGCGCAGCTAGATGGTTGATTTCACGACCCCGCGTGCCGGATGAATCCGGATGATCGGCGCCGGGCGGCGTGCTCGGGCTCGCCCATACATCCAGTATGGGCTTCGCCCTGCGTCCTTGACCGGCTTGATGGGCGGGCGGGTCCGGTCCCCCGGCAACCACACGGCCGCGGAATCAACCATCTAGCGCTCCCACCAAACCGCCTCCTCCCGGCAGCGCTCGCCCGCCTCGCTTAGCAAACAGACAGCCGGGTACCCCTTTCCTCACAGAGAGGAGAGGCTCATGGAACCCGTTTCTGCCCCCAAGCGGCAGGGCGCTCCGGCCGCTGCCGGCCGTCGACGCCCCGGCCCGCTTGCCCGTCTTGACCGCCTGCCGGTCTGGCCCTACGAGAAGCGCCTGCTGTGGGTGGTGGGCGCCGGGTATTTCTTTGCGTTCTTCGACATCGTGACGATCTCGTTCGCGCTGCCGGTGATCGCCACGCAGTTTCACACCTCCAAGGGCGCAGTCTCCCTGTCGGTCACCAGCAGCCTGATCGGCTACATCATCGGCGCCATCGGCGACGCCCAAGTGGCTGACAAGTGGGGGCGCCGGCTCAGCCTGGCGGTGTCGGTCACGGTGTTCTCCGTCGGCACGGCACTGGCGGCGGTCAGCTGGAACGTGACCAGCCTCATCATCTTCCGGTTCATCTCGGGTCTGGGCATCGGGGCGGAGATCGCCGCCGTCACCACCTACCTGGGCGAGATCTCGCCGGCGCCGTTGCGCGGCCGCTACACCAGCTGGGCGACGACCGCCGCCTACGCCGGCTTCGCTGTCGTCCCGTTCGTGGCGCGCCTGCTGGTCCCGAACTACGCCGCGGGTTGGCGCATCCTCTTCGGCATCGGCGCGCTCGGCGGCGTGACCATCCTGTTCATGCGCCGCGGCCTGCCGGCCTCACCGCGATGGCTGGTCGCGCAGGGGCGCACCGAGGAGGCGGCGGAGCTGGTCGCCGACGCCGAGCAGACGGCTCGCGACAACCTCGACGAGCACGAGGAGCTGCCCCCGCCGCAGCCGGTTCCGGACGAGCCCGCCGCGGAGCGGTTCCCCATCCGGACTCTGCTCAGGCAGCCCATGGCCGGCCGGCTCGTGCTCTTCATCGGCATCTGGTTCGTCTACTACATCGGCAACTACGGCTGGCTCACCCTGGCGCCGACGCTGTTCACCGACAAGGGCTACAGCCTCGCCGACAGCACCAGCTACCTGATCATCTCCGGAATCGGCTTCCTGGCAGGCGCGTTCGCCACCACCCGCTTCAGCGACCGCCTGGAACGCAAGTACACGGCCGCGCTGTTCGCCACCCTGTGGGCGATCGCGCTGCTGGTGATCGGGCTGGCCGTCTCCCCCGCGGTCATCATCGTGTTCGGCTTCATCGCCTCGATGACCGTGGGGCTGCTCGTGCCGCTGCTCTACACCTACACCGCCGAGCACTTCGCCACTCCGGCCCGGGCCACCGGCGTGGCCCTCACCGATGGACTCGGCCACATCGGCGGAGCGCTGGCGCCGCTCATCGTGCTCGCCGCCAACTCGGCGTGGGGCTTCTCCGGCGCGTTCATCGTCATGGCCGTTACCGGCCTGGTCACCGCCGGCCTGGTCCTGATGGGCATCCGGGCCACCGGCCGGTCCCTGGAGACGGCGACCGTCACCCCGGGGGGCTAAGCGGGCCGGATGAGGTCCGCGCCGTCCACCGGCACCAGGCGCGAGGCCCCGCAATTGGGGCAGCGCGCCTCGGCCCCGGCGGTGGTGTTGGAGTGCGCGCCGCAGCCGCGGCATTCGCAGCGCACCAGATGGCAGACGGCCACGCGCTCGGACGTGGCGTCGATGACCGGCGCAGGGTCGTTGTACCCCTGGATGGCGGTCTGGGACATCGCGTGAAGGGCGGCAACCCGCATCGCCCTCGTATCGAGCCGTGACTGCGGCGGACGTGAGCAGAATCCGACCTGCTCAGCGCATGGTCTACCGGGCGGGCTCCAGGACGCCGGCCTCCTCGAGCTCCCGCCGCAGCTCCTCGGGCGACTGGAAACGGACGGTGGGCATGCCCAGCGCCCGGGCGGCCTCGACATTGCGCGCGCTGTCATCGATCAACAGCGTCGATGCCGCCTGTAGGCCGTAGCGCTCCAACAGCAGGAGGAAGATGCGAGGGTCGGGCTTGACGATCCCCACGTCCGATGAGACGACGGTGCCTTCAAACCAGCGCAGGAACTCAAACCGCTCGCGCCGCACCGGGTAGGTGTGGGTCTCCATGTTGGTCAGCGCGTACAGCCGCACCCCCCCGTCCTTGAGCTCCCTGAGGATCTCGACGGTCCCGTCAATTGGGCCGCCCACCATCTCCTCGGTGCGCCGGCCCCAGGCCCAGATGAGGTTGGCCTGCGCGGGATGCTCGGCGGCCAACTGCGCGCAGGTGACCTCGAACGGGATCCCGAGGTCGTTGGCCTCGTGCCACTCCATCGTGCAGACCTCGCTGAGGAAGCGCTCCATCTCCGCCTCGTCGTCGATCAGCTTGCGGTAGAGGTAGCGGGGGTCCCAGTCCAGCAGAACGCCTCCAATATCGAAGATGACGGCGTCGATGGAACCGTTGCCCGGGGGGGTCACGCCGTTAAGCGTCGCTCATCTGGGGCAGACTTCGCGCGTTGCCCCCTCGCTCCGCACCCAACGGCGGGATCCGCGCCGCCGTGATCGAACCGGCGCTGGACGCAGTGCGCGCCCGCGCGCCCGAGGGCGTTGACGTCGTCGCCATCGACCAGGGGGCCGATCTGAAGACCATCGACTTCCTCGTCCCCTCCTCGCAGCCGTCGAGCGTGCTCGACGACCTGCCCGGGTTGTCGCGCCTGGCGGTGGTGCAGGTGCTGTCGGCCGGGACCGACTGGATCGAGGAACGCGTCCCGCGGCAGGCCACGCTGTGCAGCGCGCGCGGCGCCCGCGACGCCCCGGTGGCGGAATGGGTGGTCGGTGCGCTGCTGGGGGTCACGACAGAGCTCCTGGACTGCGCACGCCTTGACACCTGGACCGACCGCAGCCTGACCGACCTCGCCGGCTGGACGGTGGTGATCGTGGGCATGGGCTCGATCGGGCGCCGCGTGGCGCAGCACCTGGCCGGCTTCGGGACGGATGTCATCGGGGTCGCCTCACGGGCGCGGGATGACCTGCACGGGATCGACGAGCTCGGTGCGCTGCTCCCCGGCGCCGACGCGGTGGTCGTCCTCGCCCCGCTGACCGACGCCACGCGCGGGCTCATCGGCCCCCAGGAGCTCACGGCGATGCGAGACGGCGCCGTCCTCGTCAACGCCGCCCGCGGTCCGGTCGTGGACACCGAGGCGCTGCTCGCCGAGGTCACAACCGGCCGCCTGCGGGCCGTGCTCGACGTCACCGACCCCGAGCCGCTGCCCGACGGCCACCCGCTCTGGACCGCCCCCGGCGTTCTGTCCATCACGCCGCACATCGCCGGCGACTCGCCGCTCGGCCACGCCCGCGCCGCCGCGCTGGCCGGCGATCAGCTCGCTAGGTGGTGCGCGGGCGAGGAGCTGCTCAACATCGTGCGCGCCGGCTCGGAGTGACCCACCCCGCCGACGGCGGGCAGGGTACATCGCGCCGAACCATGTCAAAGGAGATGACCACCGCCTCCCCGCATCGCACGACACGCCCGGCGCCGACAGCGGCGGCACTGACCCGCGCCGTCCGCGAGGCGGCACGCTTTGACCGCAAGCTCGTCTCCTTCGACGCGGGACTGCTGGCGGCGATCCCCGTGGCCTCCGTTCTGGCCATCGGCATCGCCATCGGCAAGCCCGTGTGGGGAGTGACCATGGGCGCCGGCGCCATGCTCGTCGGCATCGCCTGGCGGATCACCGGCGGGCGGCCACCGCTGGCGGTGATGGCCACCGATGCGGTGGGCATGGCCGTCTCCACCTTCGTGGGATCCATCACCGGCTCGGTCACCTCGCTTCACATCGCGCTGATGTGCCTGTGGGCGCTCACCGGGGGGCTGCTCGTGGCCGTGGGCAACCGCGGAGGGGCGGTGGGAAACCAGGCGATCATCGCCTTCGTCGTGTTCGGCCGCTTCAGCGACAACGCCGCCCAGGCGCTGGGCCTGGCCACTCTCGTCCTCACAGGCGGGCTGGCCCAGGTGGCCTTCCTCACCGTCGTTCGCTGGCCGCTCCCGCTGCGCGCTCAGCGAGCCGCCACCGCCGCGGCCTACCGCGCGCTGGCCTCGCTCGCCGCCGCCTCCGACGAGGCCTCCACCCTGCCCGCGGCCCAGGCCATCGACCAGGCCGAGACCAGCCTGGCCTCGCCCACGTTGTTCGGCGATGCGGCGATCACCACGCTGCGCAGCCTGGTCAACGAGGCCTATCGCCTGCGGGTGCAGCTCATGGCCATCCACACGCTGCTGCGCCAGCTCGGCGCCGCCGGCGCCGCCGAAGCCACGGACGAGAACAGCCCCGTCCGCCGCGCTCTGGCGGTCGCTGCGAGCGCGTTGGACGACGCCGCGCAGGCCATCCAGGGCGACACGGAGGCTGGTGAGCGCCTCGAGCGCCGCGCCGGGGAGCTCGATGCGGAGATCCGGGCCTATCAGGACGACCAGGTCGGTTCCGCCCTGCACATCGACCGCCGTCTGGCGGCGCTGGCCGGGCAGGTCCGCGCCGTCGCGTCGTTGGCGCCCGCCGCCGGCCGGGCGAGCGGTCTGCGCAGCCGCCGTCCGCGGGGGCGCACCGACGAGCCGCTCCAGCGGCTCCGGGCCGATCTCGACCAGCTCCGGGCCAACCTGTCGCTGCAGTCGCCGGTGGGACGGCACGCGATGCGGCTGGCGGTGGTGGTTCCGGTGGCGGCGTTGTTGGCGCGCGAGCTGCCGTTGCAGCGCAGCTACTGGGTGGTGGTGGCGGCCGCCACGGCGCTGCGCCCCGAGTTCGGCGCCACGTTCACGCGCGGCGCCGAGCGAGCTCTGGGCACCACCATCGGCGTGGGCCTCGCGGGAGTGATCACGGTGATCCTGCACCCCGCCGGGGGCGTCACCGTCGTGATCGTCGGCGTGCTGGCCTGGGCCGGCTACTCGGTGTTCCCGGCCAGCTTCGCCGCGGGATTCGCTTTCATCACCGCGCTGGTGGTGTTCCTCCTGAACACGATCAGTCCGGACACTCTGGCCACGGCGAGCGCGCGGCTGGTGGACACGCTCGTCGGCGGCGCGCTCGGCCTCACCGCGTACGCGCTGTGGCCGACGTGGGCCCACAGCTCGGCGTGGCAGTCACTGGCGGACCTGATCGGCTCCGAGCGCGCCTACCTCGGTGGCGTGCTCTCGGCGGCGGTCAGCGGGCGCCGCCCCGCCGACGAGCCGATGCGCGCCCTGGCGCGGCGGGCGCGGCTGGATCGCACGACCGCCGAGTCGACCGTGGCCAGGTCGTTGTCGGAGCCCAGCACACGGCGGATCGATGCGTCCCAGAGCCAGCGCGCGCTGGCGGCGATGCGGCGGCTCGTGCAAGCGGCGCACGTGCTGCGCCTCGAGGCCCAGGACGAGCGCGAGCAACGGCCGCACCCCGGGCTGCAACCGCTGAAGGACGACATGGACGAGCTGCTCGCCCAGGTCGAGTCGAGTCTCCGGGCCCGGCCCCAGGAGTCCCCGACACCCCACGAGCTCCCCGACATCCGCGCCCGCTACGAGTCGTTCGAGCGCGAGTGCGGTCGCGACGACGACGCGCGCGCCCTGCTCGCCCAGCTCGACGAGATGGTCGATGCCGTCAACAGCCTGGCGGCGGCGTCCGGGCTCGAGGGTCCCCAGGAAGACGAGCCGGAGCAAGGCTGACCGCTGACGGCGCGGCTGGCTCGCGCGGGATGATGGAGTCCGCAACAATTCGCGGCATGACCACCTTCCCGGATTCCCATCGCGATCTGCTCGACGCCTCGGTCGCCACCCTGGCGACCATCGGCAACGACGGCGTGCCCCAGCTGACCGAGGTCTGGTTCCTGCACGACGAGGGGGAGCTCAAGACGTCGTTGAACACCTCCCGGCTCAAGACGCGCAACCTGCAGCGCCGCCCCGAGTGCGGCCTGATGATCCTCGACCTGGCCAACCCCTACCGCTACCTGTCGGTGCGCGGCCGGGCCGAGATCGCACCCGACGACGACTACGCCTTCGCCACCAAGCTCGGGGCCAAGTACAACGCCAACGTCAGGGACCACGACGGGCCCGGCGAGAGCCGGGTGGTGGTCACGATCGCCCCGACGCACGTCTACGCGGTCGACATGGGCGGCTGATCAGGCCGCTTCGCGCTCGGCGCCCGCCGCCCTCTCCTGAGGGGGCCGCCATCCGATGGCGGGAGCGATGTGGCGCGCGATGGTGTCGAGCATCTGCGCGTTGTACTCGACTCCGAGCTGGTTGGGCACCGTGAGCAGGAGCGTGTCCGCCTCCCGCACCGCCGCATCCCGGCTCAGCTCCTCAGCGATCACGTCGGGCTCGCCGGTGTAGCTGCGGCCAAAGCGCGCCACCACCCCCTCCAGGTATCCCAGCTGGTCCTCGGACGGCAGGGCGGCGCGGCCGCCGAAGTAGCGCCGGTCGGCGTCGGTGACGATCGGCAGAACGCTGCGGCTGACCGACACCCGCGGCTCGCGTTCCCACCCGGCGGCCGCCCACGCCTCGCGAAAGCGCACGATCTGCTCGGCCTGGAGCTGGTCGAAGGCGACGCCGGTGTCCTCGGAGAGAAGCGTCGAGCTCATGAGGTTCATGCCCTGCTGGGCTGCCCACACCGCCGTGTCCCGGGTCCCCGAGCCCCACCAGATGCGCTCGGCGAGGCCGGGAGACTGCGGCTGGATCGCCAGCATCGCCGGGGTACCGGTCATGCGGACGTCGGCGGGAACGATGCCGGCGCCGGTGATGGCGGCCCGGAACAGCTGGGTGTGCTCACGCGCCATGTCGGCGTCGGAGGCGCCGTCGGCGGGGACATGGCCGAAGGCCTCGGCCCCGCGCAGCGCCGGTTCGGGGGAGCCACGGCTGATCCCGAGCTGGAGGCGCCCACCGCTGATGAGGTCCGCCGCCGCCGCGTCTTCGGCCATGTAGAGCGGGTTCTCGTAACGCATGTCGATGACCGCGGTGCCGATCTCGATCCGCCGGGTGCGCGCCCCGATCGCGCTCAGGAGCGGAAACGGGGAGGCCAGCTGGCGCGCGAAATGGTGCACGCGCACGAATGCCCCGTCGATCCCGATCTCCTCCGCGGCCTCGGCCAGCTCGATCGTCTGGCGCAGGGCGTCCTGGGCGGTCTGCGTGCGAGAGCCCGGCACAGGCTGCCAGTGACCGAAGGAGAGAAAGCCGATGCGCTTCACCACGCTCATGCTAGGTCGACCCGTTTGCTCTCCCAAGGGCGGGCCTGAAAGGCTTTACGATGCGGCGTGCACGCCAACGGCAGCGATGAGGCGGCGGCCGGCGCGTTGGCGGGGGCCTCCGAGGCGCCGCAAACGCGCGAATGTTGCAGGCGCGGCGCCCTCCGGCGCCGCGTGTGGATATGCGGTCGTTAGACGACGGCGATCCCACACGCACCGCGCGACTGACCGAAGTGCGCAACATTTTGGCCAGTGCGGCCGGCGCATCACCCTTGCATCGTCGCCGTTGCCGCACGCCGGCATCGTGCTGGTGAGGAACTGAGGGCGCGCTACTCGGACTGACGGCCGAGGGTGGCGACGAAACGTTCGATCCGCCGCCGCTCCTCCTCTGACAGCGGCGCGTCGGCGGTCACCAGCAGGGTCATCGGCCCCCGGTCGCGCGCCCACGCCGCGGCGGCGTCGGCGAACCCGGCGCCGACCCAGACCAGGGGCAGATGCCCGGCGTAGGCCATGACCGTCTCCTCCTGGCGTCCCGGCGAGTCCTCTCCGCGCACCAGCGCGACGCTGGCCAGGCCGAGGTCGTGGGCGACGTGGTTGATCGCCTCCAGGCCGCCGTCATCGGGCAGGAGGGCGATCTCGCCGTCGTGGAGCATCTCGCGCGCCCACCCCGCCGGCGCGCCGGCCAGAGCATTGGGCACGCACACGAAGCGAAAGCTCGGCTCGGCCATGTTGAGGGACGCTACCGGCTTTGCAGCAGCCGGGGCAGGTCGCGCATGTCGTCAAAGACGGTGGTCGCGGGCCCCTGGAGCATCCGCGCCGGAGTGACGCTGCCCGCGTAGCCGAACACCTCCATGCCGGCCGCTCGCCCCGCCTGGACCCCGTACTGGCTGTCCTCCACCACCGCGCACGCCGCGGGGGCGACGCCCATGCGCTCGGCCGCGTAGAGGAACAGGTCGGGTGCGGGCTTGCCGTTGCGCACGGCGCTGGCGCTGAAGATGCGACCGGCGAAGCGCTCATAGAGTCCGGTCAGCTTCAGCTTGTAATCCAAGCGGTCGGGCTCGCTCGAGGAGGCCACGCATGTGTGCGCGGTGATCTGGCCCAGCGCCTGCTCGATGCCGTCGATGGGGCGCAGCTCGTTCTCGTAGACCTCGTCGAACTGTGGGCGAAACCGGGCATTCCAGTCGTCCGGGAGCGGCTGGCCGAGATGCTCCTCGATCGCCTCGCGCATGACGCCGGGCGAGCGGCCGACGAACCGGTCGATGATCTGCTCCTCGGACAGCTGCAGCCCGTACTGGGCGAGCATCACCGCATCGATGCGGATGGCGAGCGGCTCGCTGTCGACGAGCACGCCGTCACAGTCGAAGATCACGAGGTCGGGCTGGCCGTTGCGCGCTGTCATCGGCCACGAACATACACGCGCCCAGCGCCGCCTCGATGCTGGCCGCGATCGTCATGATCGCCGTCATGAGCAAGCGAGTGGCCCTCGATCTGCCCGCCGGCATGACATCGTCCCCGAGCGATGCACATCGAGTCGCTGTCTCCGTCGCAGTTCGGCGCCGCCATCGCGCTCTGGCACGACGCCGGCCTCATCCGGCCCTGGAACGACCCGCTCGACGACCTGCGCCGGGCCATGGCGGGGCCCGCTTCAACGGTGCTCGCCGGCACCGACGACGGCCGGCTCCTGGCCACCGCGATGGTCGGCCATGACGGGCATCGCGGCTGGGTCTACTACGTCGCCGTCCGGCCCGACCAGCGTGGCCGCGGGCATGGCCGCGCCATCATGCGCGCCTGCGAGACGTGGCTGTCGGCGCGCCACGTGCCCAAGATCGACCTGATGGTGCGCACCGAGAACGACGGCGTGCTGGCCTTCTACCGCGCGATCGGCTACGGGCGCGACGAGGTCTTCGTCATGTCCAAGCGCCTGCGCTGAAGGCGGGGCGCCGGGCTCGCCCACGCCGCCCCCGCGCCCGCTCGCGCCGCCCGCGGCGGTGCCCGTCCGTCGGTGGAAACGTTGTGGAAACGGTTTGCCAACGCCCCAATGACAGCTTTCTGGTGCGTGGCCAATCGGGGGCCGCGGACCACGAGCAAGCAGCGGAAGCCAAAGCCGTACGACCGATTCATGAGGAACGCGATCACCAAAGA
>DASXJW010000041.1:0-15081 GCA_036497165.1 Solirubrobacteraceae bacterium | reverse complement strand
CCGCGGCGCGCGCACCCCCGCCGCCGGCCGGTCCGGCGTGCCCCACTCCCCGGACGACGGCTACAAGTGGATCGCCCTGTCCAACACCACGATGGCGGTGTTCATGTCGGCCCTGGACGGGTCGATCGTGATCATCTCGCTACCGGCGATCTTCCGCGGCATCCATCTCGATCCGCTGGCCCCGGGCGATATCAGCTACCTGCTGTGGATGATCATGGGCTACCGCCTCGTTCAGGCGGTGCTCGTGGTGACGCTGGGCCGGCTGGGGGACATCTACGGCCGGGTCCGGATCTACAACGCGGGCTTCGCGGTCTTCACGTTTGCCTCGATCCTCCTCTCCTTCGATCCGTTCCTGGGTCAGGCGGGAGCGATGTGGCTGATCGGCTGGCGGGTGCTGCAGGCCCTCGGCGGGTCGATGCTCACCGCCAACTCGGCCGCGATCCTCACCGACGCCTTCCCGTCAGAGCAGCGCGGCCTCGCCCTGGGCACCAATCAGATCGCCGCCATCGCCGGCCAGTTCATCGGCCTGCTGGCCGGCGGTCTGCTGGCCGCCATCGACTGGCGCGCCGTGTTCTGGGTCAACGTCCCGGTGGGAGTCTTCGGCACGGTATGGGCCTACCACATGCTGCGCGAGACGGCGGAGCGACATCCCGCGCGCATCGACTGGTGGGGCAACATCACCTTTGCGGTGGGCCTCAGTGCCGTGCTCATCGGCATCACCTACGGGATCCAGCCCTACGGCGGCCACGCGATGGGATGGACCGACCCCATGGTGCAGGGCGCGGTCATCGGAGGCATGCTGCTCCTGGTGGCGTTCTGGGCCATCGAGCAGCGCGTGGTCGACCCCATGTTCCAGGTCGGGCTGTTCCGGATCCGGGCCTTCGCCGCGGGGAGTGCGGCCGGCCTGATCGCGGCGACCGCTCGCGGGGGCCTGCAGTTCATGCTCATCATCTGGCTGCAGGGCATCTGGCTGCCGCTGCATGGCTACAACTTCGCCGACACCCCGCTGTGGGCGGGCATCTACCTGCTGCCGCTGACCGTCGCGTTCCTGGCCTCGGGTCCCATCTCGGGCCACCTGTCTGACCGCTATGGCTCGCGCGGCTTTGCCACCGCGGGCATGCTCGTGTTCGGCGCGAGCTTCGTCGGCCTGCTGCTGCTGCCCGTCGACTTCTCCTACTGGGCCTTCGCCCTGCTCATCCTGCTCAACGGGATCGGCGTGGGCATGTTCGCGGCCCCGAACTCCTCCTCGATCATGGGCAGCGTGCCCGCGTCCCAGCGCGGCGCCGCCTCCGGCATGCGCTCAACCTTCCAGAACACGGGAACGGCGCTGTCGATCGGCGTGTTCTTCTCGCTGATGATCGCGGGCCTGGCGAGCAGCCTGCCCGGCGCCCTGACGAGAGGGCTCGAGCACCAGGGGGTCGCCCCGGTGATCGCGCATCAGGTCGGCTCGCTGCCGCCGGTGTCCTCGCTGTTCGCGGCGGTGCTCGGGGTCAACCCCGTGGCCCACCTCCTGGCCGCCGGTCACGCCCTGGCCTCACTGCCGGCGGCCAATCGCGACGTGCTCACCGGCCATCAGTTCTTCCCGCACCTCATCGCGGCGCCGTTCCACGACGGCCTGGTCGTCGTCCTGACCGTCGCCGCCGTGCTGTCGGTGCTCGGCGCCTTCGCCTCCCTGCTCCGCGGCGGCAGCTACGTGCCCGACCGCGCGAGCGCCCTCCAACGAAAGGAAGCCACCTCATGACCGACGCTGCCTCCACGATCGATCCCGCCACGACCGCGCTGCTGGTGATGGATTACCAACGCGGCATCGTCGCCATGATCGAGGACTCGGGCTCGCTGCTCGAGCGGGCCGCGGATGCGATCGCGCGCGTGCGGGGCCGCGGCGGTCACATCGGATACGTGCGCGTCGCCTTCACCGACGACGACCTCGCCGCCCTCCCTCCCACCAGCGGGATGGGCGCCAGGGTGGCCTCAAGCCCAGAGGCGTTCCGTGCCGGCTCGCCGAACACCGCCGTCCACGATCGCGTCGCGCCTCAGGACGGCGACATCGTCGTGCGCAAGACCCGTGTCGGCGCCTTCTCCACCACGAACCTCGACGAGCAGCTCCGCGAGCGTGGGATCGACACGCTCATCCTGGCCGGGATCAGCACCAGTGGCGTCGTGCTCACCACCGTGCGCGAGGGCTTTGACCGCGACTACCGGCTGTTCGTCCTCGCCGACGCGACGGCGGACCGGGACCCGGAGGTGCATGCCCTCCTGCTGGAGAAGGTGTTCCCGAGGCAGGCCGAGGTCGTCACGGCCGCGGACCTCGAGGGGCTCATGATGGTGGCCTGATCTCGTCGAGGCCGTGGTAGACGGGCAGCCCCCGCTCTCGGGCGATGGCAACGTCCTGGTCAGCGCCGGTCGAGTCGCCGGGGAGGCGCAGCACGGCATCGCAGTGCTGAAGCAAGCGCTGGGCCGTGGGATACATGACGCGCTCGGCCAGGGGATGGGTCACGCTGTCCACGCCGGCGCTGCGCAGGACGGGGAGCGCGACCCACTCGCCGATCATGGGGATGTGCCCCGACTCGAACACGGGCCAGGCCGCCTCCTCGAGGCGCCGGAGGTTGCGCGCCATGAGCTCGGGGTCGTCTCCGGTGCCCGAGCGGTAGGGACCTGCGATGAGGATGAGCTTCACGGTATTCGTCATAATCGGCAGCATAGTGCTAAAACGTGCAGAAGTCGACACTAGATCGTGAAGGAGTGTGCAAATGCTTGTTGCCGAGCGGCGAGATCTGCTGCTGAGACGCCTCGGGCGCGACGGCAAGCTGGTCGCGCGCGATCTCGCCGTAGAGCTGGGCATCTCCGAGGACAGCGTGCGGCGGGACCTGCGCGATCTGGCCGCCGCCGGCCTGTGCCAGCGCGTCTACGGAGGCGCGGTCCCTGCGTCCCGCGCGCTGGTGGACTACGCCGCGCGGGCGTCCGTCGAACCCGAGAGCAAGGAGCGGGTCGCCGCGCGCGCAGCGGCCCTGATCACTCCCGGCGACCGCGTCATCCTCGACGGCGGCACCACGACACTCGCGCTCGTCAGAGCGCTGCCCCCCAGCCTCACCGCCACCGTCATCACGCACAGCCCGACGATCGCCGCCGCCCTCGTCGATCACCCGGGGGTCGAGATCCTGCTGCTCGGCGGACGCATCTACAAGCACTCCGCCGTGGCCTGCGGCGCGGGCGCCGCGGAGGCGGCCGCGCGCATCTCCGCCGACCTCTTCTTCCTGGGGGTCACCGGGGTCCACCCCGAGGCGGGGCTGACCACCGGAGATGCCGAGGAGGCCGCGATGAAGCGCACCCTCGCGGGGCGGGCCGCCGAAACCTACGTGCTCGCCAGCGCCGAGAAGGTGGGTGCGATCTCCGCCTACCGGGTCCTGGACCTCGGCGAGGTGACGGGCATCGTCACCGACACCGACGCCGACGATCCGTGGCTCGACCAGCTGAGACAGCGCGGACCCGAGGTCATCCCCGCCCGCGCCTAGCGGGACGCCCTCCTGGGCGAACCCCAGGCGCCGAGCCAGCGGCGGCACCGCCGGATCCTCCGGGGTGGTGGTCATCCGACGCGCAGCAGATCGAGCTTCGCAAAGGCCCACGACAGCGCCAGCGCCACCGCGGACACCCCCACCGCGCGTCCCCGCGCCGACGGGATCAGCCAGAAGCCGATCTCCGCCCGGCGGTTGCGCCAGTCGAACGAGTGCAGGACCACCGACCCCCAGAAGGCGTCGGTGGCCGGGTCGGCGACGGCGAGCTGGATGCTCCGCCCCGCCGCCGCAGGCTCGCCCTGCCGGCGAAGTCGATTCTCATCCGCGCCCCCGGACCGGTCAGCCGGTCCGGCACACGCACACGGCGCTCATCACCGGATGCAGCTTAGACTCGCCCGGGTGGGTGACGCACAGATCAACGCGGCGATCAGACGCGAGCTCACCCGCCGCCGCGACGCGGCCCTCGCCCAATGGGGGCTGATCGACGAGATCGTCCTCATCGGCGCCGGTGATCCGATCGGCGTTCCGGGCCGCGGCGACCGGACGTATCCATTTCACGCCCACTCGGAGTACTTCTACCTCACTGATCGCAACCGCCCCGGCGGCGTGCTGGCCTTCGATCCGCAGGAGGGCTGGGTTGACTTCGTGGTGCAGGTCACCGAGGAGGAGCGGCTGTGGTCGGGTACGGTCGATGGCGAGGTGGAGGGCGTGCCGATCGGTCAGCTGCCCGTGTGGCTGGGCGCCCGCCGCGACCGGTCGGTGGCGTGCCTGGGGGTGCCGGTGGCCGAGGCGCTCCAGGTCGCGTGCGAAACGACACTCAGCGACGACCTTCGCCTCGCCCTCGACGTCGTGCGCCGGCCCAAGGACGAGGTCGAGCTGGCCCGGATGCGCGCGGCAGAGCGGGCCACGAGCGCGGCCTTCGCCGCCGCCGTGCCGCTCCTGGTGGAGGGCAGCACCGAGCGCTCGGTGCAGATCGAGTTGGAGGCGGCGGCGCTGCGGGCCGGCGGCGACGCGATGGCCTACGACACGATCATCGGGGCGGGCACCAACTCCGCGGTCCTGCACTTCCTGCCCACCGACCGCCGGATGCGCACTGGTGATCTCGTCCTGATCGACGCCGGGGCCGAGTACCGCGGCTACGCCTCGGACATCACCCGCACCTATCCGGTGGGCGGTCGCCTCGGCTCCGAGCAGCGGGAGCTGCACTCGCTGGTGCGCGCGGCCGAGCGGGCGGCGATCGAGCGCTGCGTTCCCGGCACCGAGTGGGTGGACGTGCACCTCACCGCCGCGCAGGTCATCGCCGAGGGCCTCGTCGCCTTCGGCCTACTGCGCGGGGAGCCGAGTGCGCTGGTGGACTCCGGCGCCGTCTGGCTCTTCTTCCCCCACGGGATCGGCCACTTCGTCGGCCTGGGGGTGCGCGACGCGCACGGCCCGTTGCGCGAGCGGCGCGACATGCCCACCCCGATCGCCAACCTGCGTATCAATCTTCCCCTCGCCCCCGGCTTCGTGGTCACCGTCGAGCCGGGGATCTACTTCGTCCCCGCCATGCTGCAGGATCCGAAGCAGCGCGCCCGCCACCGCGGCGCGGTCGACTGGGACCGCGTGGACCGCATGCTGGACTTCGGCGGGATCCGCATCGAGGACAACGTGCACATCACCGCCGACGGCCGCGAGATCCTCACGGCGGACGTGCCCGTGCTGGGCTGAGCGACGTGTTGCGGCGCTTGACCGCCGCCTCGCAGCGTCGGATACTCGTGGGTGGGATGGACGCAGAGGACCGGCTGCGGCTGGACTATGACCGCACCACCGAGTTGGTGCAGTCGCTGCTGGACACGCGTTTCAAGCTGCTCGCGCTCGTCCCCACCATCGCCGGTGCCGCCGTCGGCCTCCTCGGGACACCGCGCCCCGCGGTCGAGCTGCTGGGCATCGGCGTCCTCGGCCTCGTCGCCACCGTGGGCATCCTGCTCTACGAGCTGCGCAACAGCGAGATCCTCGACGCCATGCTCCGCCACGCTCAGGTGCTCGAGCGCGTCCTCGGCCTGGAGACGGGGCCCAAGGTCCACGGCCCCGAGGGCCTGCTCAGCCTCCGGGCCGGAACCCACGGCCGCTTTTTGGGCGTGCTCACCGCAGACCACCGGCGCGCGCTCGGCCTCGTCTACGGCGCGGCGCTGGGCGGCTGGAGCTACCTCGTGGCCTGGGGCATCCTGCTCGCCTTCGGCGTGAGCAACGCGCAGGATGCCGGCGCCGTCATCGGGCTGGTCGCGGGCCTGATGGTGGTGTGGGAGGTCGAGCGCCTGGGCCACGCCGTGGCCGGCGCCGAGGAGGAGCTGCCGGGCACGCTCGTCGACCGCGCCTGACCGCGCAGACCTGCCGCCGGCGCGTGCGTCACGGGCGACGGCGCCATCATCCCGGGGGTGGATGGTGACCTGACGGTGACAAACACCCCGGCCCGCCTGCTTGCGGGCGGACGGGTGGTCACGCCCGGCGGCGTGCTGACCGGGGCGTGGGTGCACGTCGACGGCCCAGCCATCGCCTCGGTGGGCACCGGCCGGCCGGCGGTCGATGCGCCGGTCGTCGACCTCGAGGGGGCCTGGCTGCTGCCGGGGTTCATCGACCTGCACATGCACGGCGGCGGGGGCCACAACGTGGCTGCGTCGGCGGAGGCGATGGAGGGGGCGGTGGCCTTCCACCGCCGTCACGGCACCACCGCCACACTGGTGTCCCTGATGACCGCGCCCGTCGACGAGCTGGCGGAGCAGCTCACCTGGGCCGCCGAGCTCGTCCGGCGCGCGCCGACGTCGCGCGGGCACGTGCTCGGGTCCCACCTGGAGGGCCCGTTCCTCTCGCCCCGGCGCCGCGGCGCCCAGAACGAGGCCCACATGATCACCCCGGACGCGGCGGTGCTCGACCGGCTGGTCGCGGCCGCCGACGGCACCCTGCGGATGATCACCCTCGCGCCCGAGCTCGACGGCGCCCTGGCGCTCATCGCGCCGCTGCGGCGCCAGGGGGTGATCGTGGCCATGGGCCACTCCGACGCCACCTACGAGCAGGCCGCCGCGGCCATCGACGCCGGCGCCAACCACGTCACGCACCTGTTCAACGCCATGCCCGGGCTGCACCACCGCGCCCCCGGCCTGGTGGGCGCCGCGCTGGAGGCGGGCCTTCCGTGTGAGCTCATCAACGACGGACTCCATGTGCATCCGTCGGTGATCGGCCTGGTGGCGCGGCTGATCTCGTGCCCGATCCTGGTCACCGACGCCATCGACGCGAGCGGCGCCGGCGACGGGACCTTTGTCCTCGGCGGTCAGGAGGTGCGCGTCCACGACGGCGAGGCGCGCCTCACCCGCAGCGACTCGCTGGCCGGCAGCACCCTGACCATGGCCGAGGCGCTGCGACGGGCGGTGGCCGACTGCGGTCTCACTCTCGAGCAGGCGGCGGTGACAGCCTCGGCCAACCCGGCCCGCGTCCTGGGACTCCAGTCAGCGATGGGGTCGATCGATCCCGGGCAGCGAGCCAATCTGGTGGTACTCGGCGACGACCTGCAGGTCATCGCGGTGATGGCGGACGGGCGCTGGTGCGAGCAGCAGTGATGCATTCCCAGACGACCTCGCCGTCGACGGACTCCTCGGTGGGCGCCATCCCCAAGGCTCGCGCCACGCCCATCGACGGCACGTTCTCGGGATGGATATAGGCGACGCAGCGGGCCACGCCGGCAGCGCGCAGGGAGGCGACCACGGCGGCCGCCGCCTCACGCGCGTAGCCGTGGCCCTGGAACGGGGCCCCGGTCGTCCAGGCCAGGACCGCGGTGACCGGCGCGGGCGAAGGTGGATCCCCGTTCAGCGTGGCCTGCACGAAGCCGACGGCCACCCCATCCTTCGCGCGCCGCACGATCCAGTTCAGCCACCGGTCCACGCCGTCAGGCGAGCGTCCGGCCGCCTGGCGCCGGTAGCGCTCCCTGAGCTCCGCCAGCCCGGGCGGCCCATCGCCGGTGAAGGCGTAGAGGCGCTCGTCCGCCAGCACCGACACCATCTCCTCGGCATGATCGGCGCGCAGCGGCTCGAGAGTGAGGCGCAAGGTCTCAAGCAGCGGCGCGTCTATCTCCTCGGTTGACATCGTCCAAGACTCGACACAGACAGAGAGCTCCACATGCCCAACAGGTTCTCATCGATCGCCGCCGTCGCCGTCACATCGGCCACCATCGCCCTCGCCACCGCCGCCACGGCCGCCACGGCCGCCACGGCCGGCGCGGCCGGCGCGGGCCGCGCCCACGCGGCCAAGCTGGCGCCCCCCGTCATCAAGGAGTCGTTCACCCCGCTGGGCTGCAGCGGCTCGCCGGGCCATCGCTCCACGCTGCAGATGGAAGGCTGCGCCGAACAGCAGATCCTGCGCAGCGACAAGCAGATCGACGCGCTCAACCGGAAGATCTTCGACGCGCTGCCCAGCAGCTCCGCCCGGCGCGACCTCATCGCCGGTCACAGGGCGTGGCTGACCTACCGCCGTGCCTATTGCCTGAGCGTGTCCGACGTCTTCCAGGGTGGGACCGCCGCGGGCGTGGTCGCGTCCGACTGCACGGCATCGGTCAACCGCCAGCACGTCGGCAATCTCAAGACGTTCCTGAAGGACCTGACATCCACCGGCTGACGGCGGCCATTTCGAGGCGGGCGCGCGACATTTTCATGCATAGACGGTAAAGACATCGCACTCTCCATTGGTGAGCCGTCTCGGGTCAGCCCCCGATGACGTCCGCCAGCGTCCGCCCGCTGACCACCGACTCAGGGCGCTCCGCCACCACGTCGGAGCCGGGCCGCGCCTGGTCGTCGCGGCGCTTGATGAGCAGCCATTGCGGCGGATCGCCGCGGCCGGTGCGCTGCAGGGCAAATCCGCCGAACAGCTTCTCACCGTGCAGGACGAACACCGCGTGGCCCCGGTCCAGGGCCTCGGGCCAGGCCACGCGGCCGCCCTGCTCGTAAGAGCCGCGGTCCCAGATGATCACGCCGCCGCCATGGCCGGGCCCCTCGAAATCGTTGTGCTCGGTGTCGTGATCGGGCACCTGGACGGCCAGCCGCTTGACCGCGGGATCCAGCGACGGTCCCTTGGGCACCGCCCAGGACCGCATGACCCCGTCCACCTCCAGGCGCAGGTCGTAGTGGTGCGCGGTGGCCTGATGCTCCTGCACCACGAAGACGCCGGCACTCACGCCGCGCGCGGCGAACTGCTCGTGGCCCTCCACCTTGACCGGCTCGACGGCGAGCTCGTCGGCGTCCGTTGCCTCGCGCACCCGCGCCACCAGCCCAGCCGCGGCCCCAGGGGCGCCCTCGGCGTGGATGCGCACCATGCCGTCTGGGTCGTTGCGCACCCAGCCCAGCACCCCCAGCTCCCGGGCGCTGGACAGCACGGCCGCCACGAGCTCACCGCCGCGCCCGTCGGCGGGCACGCTCGCCCTGATCGCCTCTTGAGACTTCACGCGCTTGGCCACGGCCGCTCCGAGCCGACGTTACCGCCTGGACGATCCCGTGTCGCGAGACCCACTACCCGGGTAGACGGAGTCACGATGCGCGCTCAGATGGCCCAGCGGCTTCGCGACCCGATCCTCTGGGCGGACGCCTCCCAACTGGCCAAGACGGTGGGCGCCGCCGTCCTGGCGTGGGTGGTGGCGGTCGACCTGTTCCATCTCTCCCAGGCGTTCATGGCGCCGTGGGCGGCGCTTCTCACCGTCCACGCCACGGTGTTCGGGACCCTGCGCCAGGGAGCCCAGCAGGCCGGGGCCAGCATCGCCGGCGTCCTCATCGCCTTCGGCGCCTGGAGCCTCGTCGGGACCGGGGCCGTGTCGCTGGCCACGGCCGTTCTGGCGGGCATGCTCGCCGGCTCTGTCCCCGGGCTGCGCGCCCCGATCACCACGGCCACCACGGCCGTCGTCGTGCTCACCACAGGCTATATCGACCGAAACGGGATGCTGGCCGCCCGCCTGGAGGACACTGCCATCGGGATCGCCGTGGGTCTGCTCGTCAACTTCCTGGTGTGGCCTCCGCTGCGCGACCGCGTCGCGGCCCGCCACATCGACGTCATCGACGATCGACTCGGCGAGCTTCTCGTCAAGATGGCCGAGCAGATCGAGGAGGGCAGCGGCCAGGACCGCGCCCAGGATTGGATCGAGGACGCGGACCGGCTCGACGAAGACGTCGACCGCGCCTGGCGAGTTCTGGAGGAGGCGCGGGAGAGCGGGCGGCTGAACCCCCGCCCGGCCGCGGGAGGCCGGATGCGCGCCGCCGACGAGATGACCCAGATCATCAACCGCCTCGCCCAGGCCGTGGCTGAGACCCGCAGCATGGCGCGGACCATCCGCGTCAGCCCGGTGGCGCCCGAGGATTGGGAGCCGGAGTTTCGAGCGCCATGGCTGCAGCTACTGCAGCGCACCGGCACGGCCATCATCTCGGCTGACGGCGAGGCGATGCGGGCGGCTCGCACCGAGCTGTCCGAGCTCTCCGACCGCTTCGTCGGCAAGCAGCTCCATGGGGGGTTGTGGCCGATGTTCGGCGCGCTCGTCGTCAACCTACGCAACGTGCTCGACGTGTTGGACGTGGTCGCGGAGGCCCAGCCGGTGCAGGTCCCGGCCCCCGCGCTGCACGGGTGGTGAGAGAGCGGTCCCGGTCAGACCCGGACCGGCGCGGCCTCGAGCAGCATCCGCACGTGCGCCGCGGCGTCCTGGGCGGCGTCGAGCTCGTGCGTCTCGCCCGCCGACTCGATCTCGGCAAGGAAGGCTTCGACCACGACCGGATCGAACTGGGTGGCCGCCGAGCGGCGCAGCTCCTCGCAGGCGACCTCATGGCCGACCGCCCGGCGATAGGAGCGGTCGGCGGTCATCGCCTCATAGGCGTCACACACGCTCACGATGCGGGCCCCCAACGGGATCTGCTCGCCGCGCAGCCTGTCCGGGTAGCCGGTGCCGTCCCAGCGCTCGTGGCTGGCCCGGACCAGACGTGCCACGGGACGGAGCGCGGGCGCCCCGTGCAGGATGCGCTCGCCGAGGATCGTGTGCTGGTAGATGAACTCCCACTCGCCGTCGGTCAGGCCCGTGGGCTTGTTGAGGATCGCGTCGGGGATGCCGACCTTGCCGATGTCATGCAGCTCGGCGGCGCGGGCGATCTCGTCGAGGTCCTCGCCGCCCAGGCCCAGACGGCGCGCGACGCGGGTGGCCAGCTCGGCGACGTTGGAGGAGTGCTCGTCGAGCTCGGGCTGCTTGGCGTGCAGCGTGCGCACCAGCACCTCGCCCACCTGGCTGCGCGCCGCGGAACGGCTGCGCTTGTTGGCGTACATGCGCTCGTCCGCGACCTGAAGGGCGTGGTCGGCGCTGTCGGCCTCGTGAGGCAGGAGCACCACGCCGAGGGACGCCTGGATGCTGAACTCCACGCCGGCCTCCGAGAGGGCGTCGGCGGCACGGTGGATGAGGGTGTCGGAGTCCTGGCCGTGGAGGCGCACGTGCGCGCAGAACTCGTCGCCGCCGAGGCGGTAGGCAGCGCCGAAGCCGGCCACCGCGTGGTTGAGCTTGGCGCCCAGCCGAGCCAGCAGCGCGTCGCCGGCGAGGTGCCCGAACGTGTCGTTGTAGTCCTTGAAGCCGTCCAGGTCGAAGAGCAGCAGCAGCGACGGACGGGCCGGGGAGGAGTCGCGCAGCGCCGCACCGAGATCCGCGCTGAGCTTGCGGCGGTTGCCGAGGCCGGTGAGCGGGTCGGTGACGGCCTGCTGCCGGATGGTCTCGTGGGCGATGATCTCCGCCGCCGAGAGCTCCGCCTTGCTGATGAGCTCGGCGATGAGGGCGATCTCGTCCTCTTCGAAGGCGCGATCCTCGCGGACGAAGTGCAGCACGCCGGTCACCGGCCGCGGCGAGGCGGCGATGCGCATGGGGAGGCTCAGCGTCCAGGTACCACCCTCCCCGACCTGCACCGGACCGGCCGGGGACACGTCGGGCGCCCCGCCCTCGGGCCGCGGCAAGGCCGAGCCGTCACCGGCGCTGAGCTCCAGCGGCTCTGGCGCGCCGCCGAGCGTCAGGCGGCCCGCGGCCGCGTCAAGCGCCTCCACCGAGCCGGTGAGCAGAATCTCGAGCAGGCCGCTGAGCTCCAGCTTGGCGGCAAAGGCGTCGCCGAGGCGGCGGACCGCCGTCTGCAGCCGGGCGCGCTCCCGCTCGACCAGCTTGAGCCGATGGTGAGCCTGGTCGATGCGCTGGCTGCGATCCCGGGCCAGCAGCCACAGCAGGAACACGAGCGGCAGGGCGAAGAGGATCGCCGCGTACCCCTGGCGGGCGGCCATGGCGGCGAGGAAGCCCAGCGGCGCCAGCGACGCATCCACGGCCCAGACGAGGGCGATCACCCGCATCTGCAGCTTGAAGTCGGGCACCACGCCGGCGAGGCGCATCCGCACCATCGACCCCGTCAGATCGACGATGCAGCCGGCGACGAAGGCCGCCCCGAGGAGGGGCAGCTGATCGAAGCCGATTCGCGGCGAGCCGGCCACCAGGAGCACGGCGGCCGGGCCCACGGCATGCCACGCGTCGGGGACCGCGGACAGGATCCGGCGCGGCGACACCCGTCCGAGCGCGCACTCGACGGCGTTGCCGCTGACCAACCCGATCGCCACCGCCGCCGGCACGACCGCGGGCGGCAGCATCAGGAGCATGGGCACCAGGATGAGCTGGGTGGGGACGACGTACCCGGCGCCCACGGGGAACTCGATGCGACCCACCACCGCGTAGACGGCGATGAGCAGCACCGCGACCTCGGGACGCAACCCGACCACCCCGCCGGTGAGCATCTGGACGACGGCGGCGACGACGAACAGCGCCGCCGCGGACGCCTCGACGACCAGCTCACGCTCGGAGGCCCGGCGCTCGCGCCCCTCCCAGCTGGTCTCCAGCAGGCGCTCGGTCGCCGACTGCGACTCGTCGGCGTAGGGCTCGAGAATGCTCATCCGCGACGTGCTCCGCGATTACTCACCGACCCCGCCGGTCAGCCGGCGCGGTACGGGTCCACGTAGACGTCGTCGAGCTGCCAGCCACCGGATCCGGGGACCACGAAGCGCACCGCCGCGGGGATCGAGAGCCCCTTGGGGATGCGATTGGTGGGAACGTTGAGCTGCACCGGCGTCCATGTCGACACCGAGCCATCGCCCACGCCGGCCACCGTGAAGGCCAGCGGCCCGCGCGGCGTCTGGATGACGCCCTGGACCTTGAGGTCCGAGCCGGGCACGGTCTGGCGCACGAAGAAGCGGATGCTCGGCATCGTGCTGTCGACGCAGAACACCGGCGAGGTGGCGCTGCCGCCGGCACCGATCAGCAGGGACTGGCTGTCGGCGGCGCCGTTGAGGTGAAACGGCTCGTTGCCCGCCGTGAGCGTGGCGTCCGACAGGGTCCAGCCGACCTGTGCGGACGTGCCCTCGAAGGAGCCGCCGGGAACGAGGAAGTAGCTGGCGCTGTCGCCCCACTTGGCGAACTTCTGCTTGCCCGTCTGGGTCGGGCACTCGGCCGCGAGCGCCGCACCGGAACTGACGAAAACCGCGGCACAGGTGAGCGCCGCGATGCGGCCGATCGTCTTGCGAACACGCGGGTGGATAACCAAAGGCACTGAAAAACCTCCATGATGGGCCGCCATCCATGGCGGCACGAAACGATTGGTTATCGGCAGCTGGGCGGTCTTCTGGCCAAAGACCCCTGGCTTTGCGCCCCCGCCTCACGACGAGTTAGCCTTTTCGACACACCTCTCTTCGGCAACGTGAATGTGGAGGTTTAGGGGCTAAAGCGAATTGGACACCTGTTCGACGCGCGAGGCTCGCGGGGCGCGCACGGCGTCCGCGATGAACCCGGCTGCCACCAGAACCACGATGACGACGATGAGCGCGTGGGGCACGCCGTGGCGCTGGGCCACAAAGCCGATGAGGGGCGGCCCGCCCAGGAAGGCGCAGTAGCCGATGGTGGAGATCACCCCCACCCGCGGCGCCGCCAGCGCGGGTTCGTCGGCGCCGGCGCTCATCCCCACCGGGAAACCGAGGGAGGTGCCCGTCCCCCACAGCCCGGCGCCCACGAATGCCAGCACGACCCCGGGGCCGAAGATGAACACGACGAGCCCGACGATGGCCAGGACCGTGAGGACGCGCAGCACCGGCACCCGCCCGTAGCGGTCCAGGGCCGCCGGCCCGAACCAGCGCGCCGTGGTCATCGCGCCCAGGAAGGTGGCGAAGACGAGCGTGCCCACCGCCGGGACGACGTGATGGCGATCGATGGTGGCCAGGCTGATCCAATCGTTGCCCGAGCCCTCGGCGAAGGCGAACGCCAGGACGAAGGCGCCGACGAGCAGGGTGCGGGGCTCACGCCAGGCCGCCAGCGAACCGCGCACGCCCGGCGCCTCATGCTCCCCGGGCCCCCCGGCGCCGCTGGGCCGGGGTGGCGCGGCGGCGTCGGGCAGGAAGTCCCGTGCCGCTGCGGGAACCACGAGCAGCACGAGCACCCCGATGAGGATCAGGTGCGCCGTCACCGAGACGCCGGCGGCCACCATCAGCGCCCCGCCCAGGGCACCGGCGACCGTGCCGAAGCTGAACCCGGCGTGGAAACGGGGCATGATCGAGCGGCCCAGGCGCCGCTCGACCACGGCGCCCTGCACGTTCATCGCGACGTCCCACACGCCGGCGGCCGTTCCCCACACGAACAGCCCGACGACGACCGGCACGACCCCGGCACGCATTCCCAGGGCGACGACGATCAGCCCGGCGCCGCTCAAGGCTCCCGTGGCCATGACCATGCGCCGTGACCCGAAACGGGCCACCATCGGCCCGGCGAGCGGCAGCGAGAGCACCGAGCCGGCCGCGATCGAGAGCAGGACGAGCCCCAGCTGCGACGGGTCGAGGCCGAGGTGAGCCTTGACCTGCGGGATCCGCGACGCCCAGCTGGCAAAGCCGAACCCGGCCCCGGCGAACGCCACGTAGGTCGCGCGGGTCGCCGCTGGCACGGGGCTGGCCGCGCGACCTCTCAGAGCGGGCGCTCCGACCCGCCCACCAAGCCGATCCTGGCCACCGGATGCTTGGCCGGCACCTCGATCGCCTCGTCGAGGTCGGCGCACTCCAGGATGTCGTAGCCGGCGATGTAGTCCTTGGCCTCGGCGAACGGCCCGTCGGCGAGCACCCCCTCGCCCTCGCGGACGCGCACGGTCGTCGCGGTCGGAAGCGTGGCCGGTCGGTTGCCCTCCACGCGCACTGCCCGCCCGTCCATCTCCTCCACCCACGCCATGGTGTCGCCGCCCATGTCCTTCACCGATTCGGGCGTGACCAGCTCCTCGTCCACGCACACGAACATCAGGTACCGCATCGTCGTCCTCCTCGCGTCGGTGCCACGCCGCACCTTGGTCTTTATCACCCTGACGACGAACGCGACCGGCTCAGATGGACAGGGCGCCGCCTCAGAAGTCGGGACCGGCGCCCGCGCCCAGCGCGTTGAGCCAGGCGCGCATCTTGCGCCCGGCAGGCGTGATCTGGCCCTCCTCGTAGCCCGTCGTCGCCACGGCCAGGGTGATGCCGCTCAGCGTGGACCACC
>DASXJW010000040.1:0-16424 GCA_036497165.1 Solirubrobacteraceae bacterium | reverse complement strand
TGCTGCAGGTGCCGGTCCTGCCTACCTTGATGGGCTGGGGCTCCATCCCGAACGACCATCCGCTCTACGTCGGGCAGGCGGGAATCCAGACCCAGACGCGCGCCGGCAACCAGGCGCTGCTGGAGTCCGACCTCGTGCTGGCGATCGGAGCGCGGTTCGCCGATCGCCACACGGGCGATCTGGACGTTTACCGCGGCACGCGCAGGTTCATCCACATCGACGTCGAGCCGACCCAGATCGGCCGGGTGTTCGGTCCCGATCTCGGGATCGTCGCCGACGCAAAGGTCGCGCTGCAGGCGCTCGTCAAGGCGGCACGCCGCCGGCTGAACACGGGCCGTGCCGCAACTGCCTGGGCCACTCAGGTTCCCGGCCGGCGCCGCGAGCTCGCCCGCAAGACCGACTACGACGACATCCCCGTCAAGCCCCAGCGGGTGTTTCAAGAGGTCAACGAGTTCTTCGACAAGGACACCGTCTTCGTCACCGCGATCGGGCTGTATCAGATCTTCTCCGGCCAGCACCAGGAGGTCTACAAGCCCCGCCACTACCTGATCTGCGGGCAGGCGGGGCCGTTGGGCTGGGAGATCTCGGCGTGCACGGGCGCCAAGCTCGGGCACCCGGAGAAGACCATCGTTGGTGTGGTCGGCGACTACTCGTTCCAGTTCCTGATGGAGGAGATCGCCGTCGCCTGCCAATACGAGGTCCCGTTCGTGATGGTGATGCTCAACAACGCGTACCTCGGGCTGATCCGCCAGACGGAGCTCAAGTACGACATGAACTACTCCGTGAACATCGACTACGACGAGTCCTACGGCATGGACCACGTCAAGGTGATGGAGGGCATGGGGGCGTTCGGCCGCCGCGTGGAGGATCCCGATGAGATCCGCGACGCGCTCGAGTGGGCCGTCGCGACCGCTGAGGAGCATCGCCGTCCGGTCCTGGTGGAGGTCATCACCGAGCGTGAGACGAACGCTCCGATGGGTGCGGCGATCGACGCCATCAACGAGTTTGACCCGGTGCAGGCGTGACGATGCCGACGTTCGCGGCCAACCTCACCTTCCTCTGGTCCGAGCTGCCGTTCCTGGACCGGTTCGATGCTGCCCGCCAGGCCGGCTTCGGCCACGTCGAGTACATGTTCCCCTACGAGCATCCGGTCGATGACATCCGCGCCCGCCTCGACGACAACGGGCTTGAGCAGGTTCTGTTCAACCTCCCGGCGGGCGACTGGGCCGCCGGTGACCGCGGTATCGCCTCTGACCCGGGCCGGGTCGACGAGTTCCGGGTCGGGGTCGATCAGGCGGTCAACTACGCCGCTGCGCTCGCTCCCGGCCAGCTGAACTGTCTGGCCGGGCTCACGCTCGACGGCGCCGACCCGGCCGAGCAATGGGCCACGCTGGTGGCGAACGTGGGCTACGCGGCGCAGCGCCTCGCCGGCGCCGGCCGGCGGCTGCTCATCGAACCGGTGAACACGTTTGACGTTCCCGGCTTCCTCCTACCCACGACCGACGACGCGCTGCGGCTGATCAACGAGGTGGACGAGCCAAACGTCGCCGTCCAGTTCGACGCGTACCACGTGCAGCGGATGGAGGGCGACCCGGCAACCCGCCTCGGGCCGCTCCTTGACCGCGTCGGCCACGTGCAGGTCGCAGACAACCCGGGACGCCACCAGCCGGGGACGGGCGAGATCGACTTCGATGCGCTCTTCGGACTGCTGGACGAGACCGGCTACACCGGGGCGATCGGGCTCGAATACGTCCCCGCGCCTGACACCTCCGCATCGCTGAGCTGGCTCGAGCGGTACGGATTCGTCCCCTCACCAAGGAGCTGACATGGAACGCATCGGATTCATCGGGCTGGGCATCATGGGCAAGCCGATGGCGGCCAACCTGCTTGCCGCCGGCTACCCATTGATCGTCCACGATCGTGGCCACGGCCCGGTGCAGGAGCTCGCGGCGCGGGGGGCCACCACCGCTGATTCTCCCCGGGAGCTGGCGGACGCCAGCGATGTGGTCATCACGATGCTGCCGGATTCGCCTGACGTCGAGGCGGTGGTGCTCGGCCCCGATGGGATCGTCGAGGGAATCCGGGAAGGCACGCTGTACATCGACATGTCAAGCATCGCCCCCGCGACGTCGCGCAGGATCGCCGCGGTGCTCTCTGAGCGCGGCGTGGACGCGGTCGACGCGCCGGTCTCCGGTGGGGAGCCGGCCGCCGAGGCCGGCAACCTCTCGATCATGGTCGGTGGTAGCGAGGAGGCGGTCGATCGCGCTCGGGCCATCTTCGACGTGCTCGGAAAGAGCGCCACGCATATCGGGGCCGCCGGCGCCGGCCAGGTGACCAAGGCCGCCAACCAGGTGGTGGTGGCGCTGACGATCCAGGCCGTCGCCGAAGCGCTTGTGCTGGCGCGCAAGGCGGGCGTCGACCCGGCTCGCGTGCGGGACGCCCTGCTTGGCGGCTTCGCGCAGAGTCGCATCCTCGAGCTCCACGGCCAGCGGATGCTCGACGGGAACTACGAGCCGGGATTCAAGCTCCGCCTGCACCGTAAGGACCTGGCGATCGCGCTCCAGCTCGGACGCGAGGAGCATGTCCCGCTGTTCGCCACCGCCCAGGCGGCGGAGCTGATGGACGCGCTGCTCGCTCAGGGCGCGGGCGATCAGGACCACGCCGCCATGGCCACGCTGTACGAACAGCTCGCCGGCGTCACCGCAGAGGTGCAGACATGACCCGCCAGACGAAGATCGTCGCCACCCTCGGACCTGCCACCGACAAGCCCGGCGTCATGGACGCGCTCATCGCGGCTGGTCTTGACTGCGCGCGGCTGAACTGCTCGCACGGCACGACCGACGACGTGAGGCGTCGCACTCGTGAGGTGCGCCAGGCCGCCGCGCGAGCGGGGCGCCCCGTGGCGGTGATGCTCGACCTCCAGGGCCCGAAGATCCGGCTCGCCGGAATCGCGCCGCGCACCGTCGCAGTCGGCGAGGAGCTGGTGTTCGTCGCCTCTGGCCCGCACGGCAAGCCCAACGACGTCCGGGTCGAACTGGCCGGCTTTGACGAGCTCGTGTCGGAGCGATCCGAGCTGATCATCGGCGACGGGAACCCTCGGTTCGCAGTCGTGCGGGTTGATCGCGGGCGGGTCTATGCCCGCGCGCTCAGCGCGGGACCAGTGCTGCCTCGTAAGGGGATCAGCGTCACTCACGCCAGCCCGACGCTGCCGGCGATCACCGTCAAGGACCTGGTCGACCTTGACCTGGCGCCTGAGCTGGATGTCGACTTCGTCGCCCAGTCGTTTGTGCGCAGCGCGATCGATGTCGAGCAGTTGCGCGCCCTCCTGGCCGAGCGTGGCTCGCGGGCCCAGGTGATCGTCAAGGTGGAGAGAGTCGATGCCATGGAGCGGATCGACGAGATCCTGGACGCCTGCGACGGCGTGATGGTCGCCCGGGGCGACTATGGGGTGGAGGCCGGCGTCGAGCATGTGCCGGTGATGCAGAAGCACCTCATTGCCCGTGCGACCGCCGCCGGTAAGAACGTCATCACCGCGACGCAGATGCTGGAGTCGATGCTGACCAATCCCGAGCCGACTCGTGCCGAGGCCTCCGATGTCGCCAACGCCGTCCTTGATGGGACGAGTGCGGTGATGCTCTCCGCCGAGACCTCGGTTGGCCCCCACCCGGTCGAGTCCGTGCGCTGGATGGCAAAGATCGCGGTCGCTGCAGAGGAGAATCTCACGCCCAACGTGAGCAGCCGCTTTGATCCCGACGAGGATCCGACGGCCGCGGTGATGCGAGCCGCCGTCGAGCTGGCGACCCACACAGGCGCGGCGGGGCTGATCGTCCCCACCAGTACCGGTGCATCCGCCCGCGCATGCTCCAAATATCGCCCCGCCGTCCCGATCGTCGCGCTCACCCACGATTCCGGCGTCGCGCAGCAGCTTGCGCTCGAGTGGGGCGTCATTCCGTCGACGATCCCCGCCCCGGAAACGGTGGACGAGCTGATCAGCGCCGGGATCGACCAGGCGGCTCGTGTCGCTGTCTTCGAGCCCGGCGCCACAGTTGTGCTGACGGCCGGCAACATCGGCGTGCGCGGCACGACCAACCTGATCGTCATGCGCGACGTCCCCGCCGGCGTGTCGCAGCGACCGGCGGAAACGAATGAGGCGGGGATCACCAGGGCGGCGCAGGCGCGGGCGCTGGCCGGCTGAGTGTCGTGTCCCTGCAGCTGCTCCTCCGCGGGCTGGCGTCGCTGTATCCCGCAGCGCGCCTGCTCACGGGGAGCGCCGAGCTGGCGGCCTATGAATCCGATGCTCTGACTTCGTTCCGCGCGCGGCCGGCTGCGGTTGTGCTGGCCGAGACCCGGGAAGAGGTCATAGAGACGGTGCGCCTGTGCCACGTGCACGGCGTGCCGTTCGTTCCGCGCGGCAGCGGGACGAGTCTCTCCGGGGGGTCACTGCCGCTCCAGGACGGGATCGTGATCGCGATGAACCGGCTCGACCGGATCCTCCGGCTCGACCCCGACGAGCGCATCGCCGTGGTGGAGCCCGGGGTGATCAACCGCCGGATCACAGCCGCGGCCGCCGAGCACGCCCTCCTCTACGCGCCGGACCCGTCCAGTCAGACCGTGTGCTCGATCGGTGGCAACCTCGCCTTCAACTCCGGTGGCGCGCACTGCCTGCGCCACGGCATGACCAGTAACCACGTGCTCGGCCTGGAGGCGGTCCTGCCCGACGGAGAGGTCGTGCGCCTGGGCGGCGACAGCCTTGAGGCAGTCGGACCGGACTGGCTCGGGCTGTTCGTGGGCTCGGAGGGGTTGTTCGGGATCGTGCTGGAGGTGACGCTGAGACTGGTTGCCGCGCCCGAGGCGATTCACACCGTGCTCGCCACCTACCCGAGCCTGGAGGCGGCCGGCAATGCCGTGGCTCGGATCCTGGCCGACGGGCTGCTGCCCGTCGCGATGGAGATCATGGATGAGCTGGCCATTCAGGCGGCGGCGTCGGTCGTGAACGGCATGCCGACGGTTCCGGCGCTGCTGATCGTCGAGCTCGAGGGCGAGCGCGCGCTGGTCGACGGAGACGCTGAGCGCCTCGACACAGCGATCACCGCCTCGGGGGCGCTGACGACGCGGGCCACGGAGAACCCCGCCGAGCGGGCCGAGATCTGGAAAGGGCGCAAGTCGGCCTTCTCCGCCGTGGGCCGGCTCGCGCCCGATTACCTCGTTCAGGACGGGGTCGTCCCGCGCACCCATCTCGCTGAGGCGCTGGCCGCGATCGGGCGCTTGTCGTCCGAGCGTGGGCTGCGGGTGGCAAACGTGTTCCACGCCGGGGACGGCAACCTGCACCCGCTGATCCTGTTCGACAGCACCGAGTCCGGCGCGCTCGAGCAGGCCGAGGACCTCGCCGGCGACATCTTGCGTCTGTGCGTCCGCCTCGGCGGTTCGATCACGGGCGAGCATGGAGTGGGGGTCGAGAAGCTCCCGCATCTCATCGAACTCACCCCGGCGGAGGATGTGGAGCTGATGTGCCGGCTCCGACACGCCGTCGATCCCGCGGAGCTGGCCAATCGTGGCAAGGCTCTGCCCGTCGTCCGCACGGCCGCTGCCGCATGATCTCCGCCGCCTCATCCATCGACGCGCTCCAGGAGGCGCTGCGCGCCCACCCCCAGGTACTGCCGCGCGGCGCCGGCACCAAGCCGGCGCTGTCCACCCCTTCCGGGCTGACCGCGAGCCTCGATGTCAGTGGCCTGTCGGGGTTCGTCGACTACGACCCCGCGGAGCTCACGTTCACCGCCCGCGCGGGCACGCGCGTGCGCGATGTGGATGTCGTGCTGTCGGCCGAGCGCCAGTACCTGCCGTTCGACCCCCCGTGGCCGGCGGCCACGATGGGGGGAATCGTCGCGGCGGGGACCTCGGGGCCGGGCAGCTATCGGTACGGCGGCGTACGTGACTTCATCATCGGGATCCGCTTCCTCGATGCCGGTGGCCGGCTCGTCGGAGGCGGTGGCCGGGTCGTCAAGAACGCTGCCGGGTTTGACCTGCCCAAGCTGATGGTCGGCAGCCTCGGCCGGCTCGGCGTGCTCGTGGAGCTCACCTTCAAGGTCTTCCCGCGGCCCGAGGCGTGGGCCACCCTGCGCGCCGAGCATCCAGACCTCCCGACCGCGCTGGAGCAGGTCCGGCGCCTGGCACGTGGCCCGATCGAGCTCGATGCGCTCGAGCTCCACCCTTCCGGGACGCTCTGGCTCCGCCTCTCTGGGCCGGCCCGCACGCTTCCGGCGCGCTGCGAGCGGCTGGCGCGCGCCGTGGGCGGCAACGCCGAGCTGCTTGATGAAGAGGCCGCCGACCGCGGCTGGCAGGAGCGGCGCGAGTTCGCTTGGGTGCCGGCCGGCGCCGATCTCGTGAAAGCGGCGGTCACGCCGTCAAGAGTTCCGGCGCTCGACGCAGAGCTGGCGCGGGCCGGGGCCGCACGACGTTACAGCCGCGCGGCCACGCTGGCCTGGATCGCGTGGCCGGAGCCGCGCCCCGTGACCGGGCTCGATCTGGTCCTCCGGCGGCTCGGCCTCACGGGGCTGGCCCTCACCGGCCGGCCGAGCAGCGGCCTCCTCGGGGCCCGCACCGGCGGTGCCTTCGCGCAGCGCGTTCGCCGCGGGCTCGATCCGCACAACCGCTTCCCGGGGGTCTAGACCGTGCGGCGCCGGATTCCCGTAGAGCGGGTCTTGCCCCAGGCGGCCGAGATGGCCGATGCGATCGGCTCCTGCGTGCATTGCGGGTTCTGTCTGCCGACCTGCCCGACCTACACGACGCTCGGCGAGGAGATGGACTCGCCGCGCGGGAGGATCCTGCTCATGAAGCAGGTGCTCGAAGGGGAGCTGGAGCGTGAGAGCGCGATGCCCTTCATCGACAACTGCCTCGGCTGCCAGTCGTGCGTGAGCGCCTGCCCCTCGGGCGTCGAGTACGGGGACCTGATCACCGCGTACCGGGCGTGGGACGAGCCGCAGCGTCACCGGCCGCCGATGGAGCGCGGCCGGCGACGAACCCTACTCACAATCCTCGCCGACCCGCGGCGCTTCCGCATGGCGGTCCGTCTCGGTTCCCTGGCCCGGCCCCTCCGGCACATGGCGCCCGCCTCGCTGCGGCCAATGCTCGACCTCATCCCCGAGCGGCTGCCCCCCGCGCGCCCCCTGCCCGCCACGCACCCGGCGCACGGTCGGCGCCGCGCGCGCGTCGCGCTGCTCGCCGGCTGCGCGCAACAGGTGCTCGCACCTCAAATCGGCTGGGCGACCTTGGCCGTACTCGCCCGCAACGGAGTGGAGACCGTGGTGCCGGCCGCCCAGGGGTGCTGCGGAGCGCTGGCAATGCACACCGGAGCGACCGAGCCGGCCAAGGCCCTGGCCCGGCGCAATCTGCAGGCGTTCCCGGACGACGTCGACGCGATCGTCACCAACGCCGCCGGCTGCGGCTCGTGCATGCACGACTACCCCCTCCTCTTCAAGGGCGAGCCCGAGGCTGAAGCCGCACACACCTTCAGCAAACGCGCGGTCGACGTCAGCGTGTTTCTCGCGGCGCTCGGTCCCGCCCCTCCCCCACCGCTGCCCGACCCGCTCGTCGTGTGTTACCAGGACGCCTGTCACCTCGCCCACGCGCAGGGTGTGCGCGCCCAGCCACGCGCGCTGCTGCAGGCGATCCCCAACGTGACCTTGGTCGAGCCGGCCGAATGGGAGTTGTGCTGCGGCTCTGCCGGCACGTACAACATCGAGCATCCGGAACTGGCCGGCGAGCTCGGGGAGCGGAAAGCCCGCAACCTGCTCGCCACCGGCGCCCAGGCGATCGCCTCCGGCAACATCGGCTGTCTGACGCAGGTTCAGATCCACCTGCGGAGGCTCGGCGCCGACATCCCGGTGATGCACACGATGGAGCTGCTGGCACGCGCCTACGAAGAGCCAGGGCCACGGTGATGCCCGGGCGCGGGCCCCTCTCCGCAAGGATCAGAGACAGCGGCTCGGGTTAGCCCTACCTGCGCCTCCGGTCACGGCACCGACGCTGTCGGGCATGGCACGGACGCTCTTGGGGCGCACCGCGGACGGTCTCGGGGCGATGCGTATGGTGCACTCGGCCCGCAACAGGAATAGTCCCTCTCACTTACCCCTTAGAGACCTGGGAGGGCGAGATGCCACCGACGCTGCAGTGCATACATCCGGCACGCCATATCGAAGGGCTCAACGGTCAGACGGAGCGATGCCGATGATTCGCTCGCTGTTCTACGCCGCCCGAGAACGCCGCTGGGATCGTGACCGTAGCCGCCGGGTCGCTGCCATGCTCGCACGCGAACGCGCGTCCCTGGCGGACAAGACGGAATGGGTGGAGGCGATGACGATGCAGCTCGTCGAGATTCGAACGCTGCCCGAAGCAGTGGAGCCGCGGCGATGACCCGCTCCGTGCCGGGCCTCGCCTCCGTCGGGCCGGTGCAGGCCGATAGCGGCGAGCTCGTGTTCTCGTGTGAGGTACCCACAGACGCCTCGATCTTCGAGTGCCTGCGCGTGGCGTGGGAAGACGCTCGGTCAGACGCCCTCGCCTTATATGACGAGTGGAGCGCAACGCGGGAGCGCAGCGCGTACTTCGTCTACCGCGCTTCCCAAGATCGAGCAGACGCTGCCCAGGACGCCCTGGCTCAGGTCGCGCGCTCGCTCTGAACCGGTCCTGGTCGACAGGGCGCGCGCCGCTCAGACCAGGCCCCTGACTGGCCCACCGTACATCGCCTTTCCTCGGGCGATCGACTGAGATCTGCTCAGGCGACACCCGGCTTCGGCGGCCGTCCCGCTGATATCCGAACCCGAGGAGAGACAGACCCCGTGAACGCGACAACGACATGCATTGCACACGTGAAGAAGGTGCGGTCATGAGCAAGGCCCTCGAGGGAATTCGGGTCGTCGACCTGACGCACGTACAGGCCGGCCCGGTGTGCACGCAGCTGCTCGCCTGGATGGGCGCGGATGTGGTGAAGGTCGAGCAGCCGGGCCGAGGCGATATCACGCGTAGCCAGCTGCGCGATCTACCGGACGTCGACAGCCTCTATTTCACGATGCTCAACTGCAACAAGCGCAGCGTCACTCTCAACCTCAAGGCCGGGGAGGACAGGCAGACGTTCGAGGAGCTGTTGCGCCGCGCAGACGTGCTGGTGGAGAACTTCGCCCCCGGGGTGATGGACCGGCTCGGGTTTACCTGGGAGCGGGTGCGTGAGCTCAATCCACGACTGATCTTCGCTTCGCTGAAGGGCTTCGGCGCCGGTGCGCTCGAGCACGCGAAAGCCTATGAACCGATCGCGCAGGCGACCGGCGGCGCGATGAGCACGACGGGCTTCGAGGACGGTCCGCCCGTGGTGACCGGCGCCCAGGTCGGCGACTCGGGCAACGCAGTGCACCTGTTCGGCGCGATCTGCGCCGCGCTGTACCAGCGGACCCACACCGGTCGTGGCCAGCGGGTGACGATAGCGATGCGCGACGGGATCTTGAACCTGTGCCGGGTCAAGCTGCGCGACCAGCAGCGGCTCCAGCGCGGGCCGCTGGGCGAGTACCCGAACGCGTCCGTCGACGGCAGCGTGCCACGCGCGGGGAATGCATCAGGAGGTGGCCAGCCGGGCTCGGCGGTGCGCTGCAAGGGCGGGGGCCCGAACGACTACCTCTACCTTGTGATCCAGCCGCAGGTGTGGGCGGCGCTCGCAGAGAAGATCGGCCGCAGCGACCTGCTTGAGGATCCGGACTACGCGACTCCCGAAAGCCGCCTCGCCCACCTGGCGGACGTCTTCGAGATGGTCGAGGAGTGGACCTTGACCAAGAGCAAGTGGGAGGCGTTCGCTGAGCTGAACGAGATCGACGTTCCCTGCGGACCGGTTCTGGACACCCAGGAGCTGCTCCAGGACGACGATCTCAGGGCCACCGGGATGATCGTCGAGGTCGACCATCCCGAGCGGGGAACGTTCAAGACCGTGGGTTGCCCGTTCGCGCTGTCGGACTCGCCGGTCGAGATCACGCGGCCACCGCTGCTCGGTGAGCACAACGCGGAGGTCCTCGTCGGGCTGCTCGCCGAGCAGGAGCTGGACGACATCACCGCGCCGGACGTCGCGTAGCGCAGGCGCCTCAGAATGGATCTGCTCGAATACCAGGGAAAGCAACTGTTCGCTCGGCACGGCGTCGCGGTGCCGGCTGGGGTACCCGCCAGCTCGGTCGAGGACGCCGTGGATGCGGCGGATGCCGTCGGCTACCCCTGCGTCGTGAAGGCACAGGTGCAGGTCGGCGGGCGCGGCAAGCTCGGCGGGATCAAGGTCGCGCGTGACCGCCACGAGGCGCTCGCGCACGCCCGGGCGATCCTCGGCATGGACATTCGCGGCCTCCGGGTCCACGAGGTCTGGGTGGAGGAGGCCTCGCACATCGCGGCTGAGTACTACGCGTCAGTCATCCTGGATCGAAGCGCCCAGGCACCGCTGGTGATGCTCTCAACGAAGGGTGGGATGGACATAGAGGCGGTCGCCGCCTCCGATCCCGGCGCAATCGCATCTCTGCACGTCGACCCACTGCTCGGCCTCCAGGACTTCCACGGTCGCCGGCTCGCCTTTGCAGCAGGAGTCGACGCAGACCTCGTCAGGCCGGTCAGCGCGATGCTGGCGAAGCTGTATGAGGTGTACATCGGGGAGGAGGCCCTGCTCGTCGAGGTCAACCCGCTCATCGTCACCCCGCAGCGCGCGCTTCGGGCGCTCGACGCAAAGGTGACCCTCGACGAGAACGCCCTGTTCCGCCATCCTGAGAACGCAGCGCTGCGCAACCCGGCCGCCGAGGATCCCCAGGAACGGATGGCCAAGGAGCGGGGACTCACCTACGTCAAGCTTGACGGAGACATCGGCATCCTCGGCAACGGCGCCGGGCTCGTCATGTCAACGCTCGATGTCGTGACGCAGGCGGGCGGCCATCCGGCCAATTTCCTCGACGCCGGCGGCGGCTCGAAGGCTGACGCGATCGTGGCCGCCGTCGAGGTGATCCTGTCCGACGACAAGGTCCGCGCCGTCCTGTTCAATATCTTCGGCGGCATCACCCGCTGCGACGAGGTCGCCCGAGGGCTGATCGAAGCCTTCGAGCGAGTCGTGCCCGCGGTGCCCTTCGTGGTCAGACTCGACGGGACCAACGACGTGGAGGGGCGCCGGCTGCTGGCGGAGGCCGGCCTGCCAGGCCTGCACGTGGAGGCGACGATGGACGGCGCCGCGGTGCGTGTCGTCGACCTCGTCGCCGGATCGCCGACCCTGGAGAACGCGGCGTGAGCATCTTGATCGACAGCCGGACCCGCCTGTGCGTCGCGGGCATCACCGGCCGTGAGGGGCGCTTCCACGCGCTGAACAACCGGGCCTACGGAACGCAGGTGGTCGCCGGCGTCACCCCGGGCAAGGATGGCGAGAGCGTCGATGGCGTGCCGGTGTTCCACACGTTCCGCCAGGCGGTCGCGCAGACGGGCGCGACCGCGGCGATGATCGTCGTGCCGGCCCGCTTTGCCGCCGACTCCATTCTGGAGGCGACCGACGCGGGGATCGAGCTGATCGTCGCGATCAGCGAGGGCGTCCCGACCCACGACGAGCTGCGCATCGTCACCGAGCTGAAGCGACATCCGGGGGTGCGCCTCGTCGGCCCCAACTGCCCGGGCATCCTCTCGCCGGGCAAGGCCAATGTGGGGATCATCCCGCCGTCGTTCTTCCGGCAGGGCAATGTCGGTGTCGTGTCACGGTCAGGCACGCTGACGTATCAGATCGGCAACGAACTGGCCCAGCGCGGCTTCGGCAACTCCACGATCGTCGGCATTGGCGGCGACCCGATTCCCGGATCGTCGTTTGTGGACATGCTCACGTTGTTCGAGGCCGATCCCCAGACCGAGCTGATCGTGATGTCCGGCGAGATCGGCGGCGACGCCGAAGAACGCGCCGCCGACTACATCGCGACGTCCGTGTCCAAGCCGGTCGTGGGATACATCGCCGGTTTCACCGCTCCCCGGGGGAAGACCATGGGCCACGCGGGCGCGATCGTATCCGGCACCGCCGGAAGCGCCCAGGCCAAGGCCGAGGCGCTGGAGAGCCGGGGCGTGCGCGTGGGGCGCACACCAACTGAAGTGGCGGAGCTGGCGGTGGCGACACTCGCCTGACTTTTGGTTGCCATTCTGGGCGAGGCACATCACGGCTCGCGGTTGCAGAGTGACGTATCCATGAGTAAGAGAGATGGTGCAGTCGTCGAGATCTCCCCGGCCGTTGGACCCGTCCCCGCCCGCACCGGTGGGCAGTCGCTTGACGCAAGGGTTGCCTCCAACATCTGACGTCCCTGTATCCGCGAGGTAAGAGAGAGCATGTCGTCGTTTCCCACGGCGCCCCGGCAACGGCCGCCCGCATCGCACGACCTGGTAGAGCTGGTCCGACGCCATAACACCGAGCGTGCGCCCACCGCGCTCCAGTCTTCAAGGAGACGGTGAGCGCCTGGGGTTCTGTCACGCGGCGCCGGCGATACGCGATGGGAACCGCACTCCACTTCCCGGAAGTACGCACGAACCCGCTCGTCGGCGCCTCGGCGGACATCAGTACCTCATGTCCCGAGTACAAGGTGACCGCCGTCGACGTGCCGCCGATGGATGAGGAGCCCGCGTTCACACCAGCGGTAGCGGAGCGGGTGGAGGGATGAGACAGATTGACATCAGCGAGCCAAGGAGGACGAATATGAAAAGCAGTCCGGAGGTCACGGTATGAGAATCGCGGTCGTAGGCGCCGGCGCGATCGGTGCGTATGTCGGAGCCGCGCTGGCGCGTGGCGGCGCCGACGTGCACGTCGTCGCCCGCGGCGCGAACCTCGAGGCGATGCGCGCCGATGGCATCCGGGTTCTCTCCCCTCGCGGCGACTTCACCGCACGTCCGCCCGCGACAGATGACCCACGCGAGATCGGGCCGGTTGACATCATCTTCCTGGGACTGAAGGCCAACGGTTACGCCACCGCGGGACCGCTGCTGGAGCCGCTGATGGACCAGCACACGGCGGTGGTCGCTGCCCAGAACGGCATCCCCTGGTGGTACTTTCACGGCCTGGGCGGGCCCCTCGCCGACCAGCGAATCGAGACCGTCGACCCCGGCGGAACGGTGAGCCGAGTCATCCCTCCGGAGCGCGCGATCGGCTGTGTGGTCTATGCGGGCACCGAGCTGGAGGCACCGGGCGTCGTCCGACATCTCGAAGGGACGCGCTTCACGATCGGCGAGCCGGATGGAACGCTTTCCGAGCGCTGTCAGCGCTTCAGCGAAGCGATGATCGCGGGGGGGCTGAAGTGCCCCGTCGAGACGACCACGCTTCGCAACGAAGTGTGGGTCAAGCTGATGGGCAATGCCTCGTTCAATCCGCTGAGCGCACTCACCCGCGCCACGATCGCCAGCATGTGCCGGCACCAGCCGACGCGCCGGCTGGTGGAGACGATGATGTACGAGACCCTGAATGTCGCCCGTGCGGTGGGGGCCGAACCGCACGTGTCCGTCGAGCGGCGCCTGGCCGGCGGCGAGAAGGTGGGCGAGCACAGGACCTCCACCCTCCAGGACCTGCACGCCGGCAAGCCGCTGGAGCTTGGCCCAATCATCGACGCGGTCGTCGAGCTGGCCGAGCTCACCGACGTGCCGGTCCCATCCCTCCGAGCGGTGGCCGCCACGTGCGGGCTGCTGGCGCACACACTGGAGTTGGTCTGATGCGGATCGGACTTCCCAGAGAGACGACCGAAGGCGAGCGCCGGGTGGCGCTCGTGCCCGACACCGTTCGCAAGCTGACCGGCCAGGGCCACGAGGTCGTGGTCGAACTCGGCGCGGGAGCCGGGGCGCTTCTCGCCGACTCCCAGTACGAGGAGGCGGGCGCGCGGGTCGTCGCGGACCCGGCTGCCGTGTACGAGTGCGATGTGGTGGTGAAGGTCGCCCCGCCCACGACTGAGGAGATCGGGCATCTGCGGCCCGCGGCCGTGCTCATCGGATTCCTTGCGCCGCTCTCCAACGCCGAAGGCGTGCGCGCCGTCGCCCGGACGGGAGCGACGAGCTTCGCACTCGAGGCGGTCCCGCGGATCAGCCGGGCCCAGTCGATGGACGCGCTGAGCTCCCAAGCCAACATCGCCGGCTATCGCGGCACCCTGATGGGGGCTCAGGAGCTGGGTCGCTTCTTCCCGATGCTGATGACCGCCGCCGGCACGATCCGCCCGGCGACGGTGCTCGTCCTGGGCGCCGGTGTCGCCGGGCTGCAGGCGATCGCCACGGCGCGCCGGCTCGGCGCGGTCGTACAGGGCTTTGACGTGCGCTCGGCGGTCAAGGAGCAGGTGGAGTCGCTGGGCGCGCGCTTTCTGGAGTTCGACCTCGGCGGCGACCAGGAGGGCGCGGGGGGCTATGCCAAGGAGCTCACGCCCGAGCAGCAGCGGCGCCAGCAGGAGCTGATGGCCGAGGCGATCGGCAAGGTCGACGTGGTCATCAGCACCGCAGCGATCCCCGGCCGGCGCGCGCCGATCCTCGTCACCGAGGACACGGTCCGCAGAATGAAGCCGGGATCGGTGATCGTCGACCTGGCCGCCGAGTCCGGGGGCAACTGCGAACTGTCCGAGCCCGGAGAGACGGTCACTCGCTACGACGTGAAGATCCTGGCCCCGCTGAACGTGCCGAGCACGATGGCCGAGCACGCCTCGCAGCTATACGCCCGCAACATCGAGTCCCTCCTGGACCTGATGATCAAGGACGGCCACCTGGAGCTCGACTTCGAGGATGAGGTGATTGCGGGGGCGTGCATTACCCGGGGCGGGGAGATCGTCCATACCGCCGCGCGACAGGTCGCCGAGACTCAGCACCCGGTGACGGGTTAGCGAGGCGCTGCATGTCGATACTCGTCGACTGGACTTACCGCGTGCCGGCTCTGTTCGTGCTCGCCGTCATGGTCACTCTTCCCTAGGCCGCCGGCCCATCCACGGCCAACGGCATCACGCCATGTCCACACCAACCTCGGAGACACATGAGCATAGTCACTGACATCGCGATCCTCGTCCTCGCCGCATTCGTCGGCTTCGAGGTGATCTCGAAGGTGCCGAACACGTTGCATACGCCTCTGATGTCGGGCACCAACGCCATTCACGGGATCGTTCTCGTGGGTGGCCTCCTGTTGATGCACGAGGCGAATGGTGTGCTGGAGCACGGGTTGTTGGTGATTGCGATCGCGTTCGGGACGATCAACGTCCTCGGCGGGTTCTTCGTCACCGACCGGATGCTCGGGATGTTCAAGGCGAAGGGAAGATCGGCCGACGGCGATTCCCCGAAGGACTTGGCCGGCGCCGACTTTCCGGCCGGGCGGAACGGGAGCGGGTCATGAGCGGTGCCGGGACGGTGTTCTTCCAGAGCACCAGCTTCATCGACGCCTGCTACATCGTCGCGTTCGCGCTGTTCATCTACGGGATGAGCGGGCTGACGGGGCCGGGTACGGCGGTACGTGGCAACCTGATCGCGGCGACGGGAATGGCGATTGCGTTCGTCGCGACGCTGCTGACCCCTCACGTGCTGAGCGGCTCGAGCACGCCATGGCTGATGGCGCTGGGGCTGGCGATCGGAATAGGGGTCGGAGTCCCGGCCGCGCGCAAGGTGCATATGACTGCGATGCCGCAGATGGTGGCGCTGTTCAACGGCGTCGGTGGCGGCGCGGTGGCGCTGATCGCCTGGATTGAGTATCGCCACCGGTTCGGTGGAACGTTCACATTGAGGGGCGAGATTCCGTCCCTGTTTGCCGCGATTGTCGGCTCAGTCTCATTCTGGGGCTCGATTGTGGCGTTCAGCAAGCTGCAGGAGATCCTCCCCGGGCGACCAATCAAGCTTCCCGCCCAGTCGCTCCTCAACGGTGCGCTCTTCCTCATCTGCGTCGTATCGGCGGTAGTGCTGGCGGCGGGGGAGCATTCCCAGGCGCTGTTCATCCTGGGGATTCTGGTCGCCGCGGGCGTGCTGGGCACCATGGTGGTGCTGCCGATCGGCGGGGCCGATATGCCGGTGGTGATCTCACTGCTCAACGCGTTCACCGGTCTGTCGGCCGCCGCCACCGGAGTGGCGTTGAACAACACTGCGCTGATCGTCGCCGGCATGATCGTCGGCGCCTCGGGCACGATCCTCACCAATCTGATGGCCAAGGCGATGAACCGGTCAGTCCCGTCGATCATCGCCGGCGGCTTCGGCGGGGCCGTCGCCGCGCCCGTGGGCGCCGCCGGTGAGACCGGCGGGACGGTGCGCTCCACCTCGCCCCAGGACGTCGCCATCCAGCTGGCCTATGCCCGCCAGGTGGTCATCGCCCCCGGGTACGGGATGGCCGTCGCCCAGGCCCAGCACGCGGTGCGCGAGCTCGAGCGCGCGCTCGAGGCCAAGGGCGTGACGGTCAAGTACGCCAT
>DASXJW010000039.1:0-7308 GCA_036497165.1 Solirubrobacteraceae bacterium | reverse complement strand
GAGAGGAACCTATGGAGCTAGCCGGGCTCGAACCGGCGACCTCTTGCATGCCATGCAAGCGCTCTCCCAGCTGAGCTATAGCCCCGTTGGGTCAGGTTCAGGAGATTAGTACATGCGCGTCGAGCCAGCGCGATGACCCGGTCATCCGCGGGCGCGAAGTAACCTCGTCGTCGTGTCCGACCGTCGTTACGCACCCTCTGAGATCGAGCCCAAGTGGCAGCAGCTGTGGGCGCGCGAGCGCACGTGGGAGGTCGCCAACGACCCCGACCATGCCGCCGACCACTCCTACGTGCTGGAGATGCTGCCGTATCCCAGCGGCGAGCCCCATGTCGGCCACCTGAAGAACTACGCCCTGGGCGACGCGATCGCGCACTACCGGCGGCGCACCGGCCATCGCGTGCTGCACCCGATGGGCTACGACGCGTTCGGCCTGCCCGCCGAGAACAACGCGATCAAGACCGGCGTTCACCCCCGGGTCGCCACCGACAAGTCGATCGCCTCCTACCGGCACTGGTTCCACCGCTGGGGCATCTCGATCGACTGGTCCCGGGAGCTGAGCACCCACGAGCCCTCCTACTACCGCTGGACGCAGTGGATCTTCCTCAAGTTCTATGAGCGCGGCCTGGCCTACCGCAAGGAGGCCGCGGTCAAGTGGTGCCCCTTTGACCAGACGGTGCTGGCCAACGAGCAGGTAATCGACGGCCGCTGCGAGCGCTGCGGCCACGAGGTCGAGCTGCGCCAGCTCGAGCAATGGTTCTTCCGCATCACCGAGTACGCCGACCGCCTGCTCGAGGATCTGGACACCATCCACTGGCCCGAACACGTCAAGGCGATGCAGCGCAACTGGATCGGGCGCTCGGAGGGCGCCGAGGTCGTGTTCCGCTGCGACGCCCTGGCCACGGACTACACCGTCTTCACCACCCGGCCCGACACCCTGTTCGGCGCCACCTTCTTCGTGATGGCGCCCGAGCACCCCGACGTCTTCAGGCTCGTGGCCGGCACCGAGCATGAGGCTGCCGTGCACGAGTACGTCAACCGGGCCCTGACCGAGTCGGCCGAGGCCCGCGGCGACGCCGACAAGCCCAAGACCGGCGTGCCGCTGGGCAGGACCGTGACCAACCCCGTCAACGGCGAGCAGCTGCCTATGTTCGTGGCCGATTACGTGCTCATGGAGTACGGGACCGGCGCGGTGATGGGCGTGCCCGCGCATGACCAGCGCGACTACGAGTTCGCCCGGGCCTTCGACCTGCCCATCCGCCCGGTGGTGGCGCCCGCGGACGCCGAGGACCCCGACGTGTCCGAGCAGGCCTTCACCGCGCACACCGAGCACGAGAAGCTGATCAACTCCGGGGAGTTCAGCGGGATGGACGCCGTGGCCGGTCGCAATGCCATCGTGGCGCGCCTGGATGCCGAGGGCCGCGGCCGGCCCTCGGTCAACTACCGGCTGCGCGACTGGCTGATCTCCCGACAGCGGTACTGGGGCTGCCCCATCCCGATGGTGTACTGCGGGCAGTGCGGCCTGGTGCCGGTGCCCGAGGACCAGCTCCCGGTGCAGCTGCCCGAGATCGAGGACTATCAGCCGCGCGGCAAGTCTCCGCTGGCGGCGGCCGAGGACTGGGTGAACACCACCTGTCCGAGCTGCGGCGGTCCGGCGCGCCGCGAGACCGACACGATGGACACCTTCGTGGACTCCAGCTGGTACTACCTGCGCTACTGCGACCCCCGCAACGACAGGGCGGCGTGGGATCGGCGGGTGCTGGACTCGTGGATGCCGGTGGACACCTACATCGGCGGCGTCGAGCACGCCATCCTGCACCTCCTCTACAGCCGCTTCTTCGTCAAGGCGCTGGCCGACATGGACCTGATCGGCGTCCAGGAGCCGTTCCGGACGTTGTTCACGCAGGGGATGATCCTCGGCCCCGATGGCAACAAGATGTCGAGCTCGAAGGGCAACGTGGTCGCGCCCAGCCAGATCGTCGAGCGCTTCGGCGCCGACGCCGCCCGCTGTTACGTCCTGTTCATGGGGCCGCTCGAGCAGGACGCCGCGTGGTCGGACAACGGCGTCCAGGGCGTGCACAAGTTCCTGACCCGGCTGTGGCGGCTCGGCGACGGCCTCGCCGAGGAGGCGGGCCCGGGCCCGGCACCGCAGCCGCCCGCCCCCGAGGGCGATGCGCTGGGGCTCGTGCGCAAGGCCAACTGGGCGATCAACAAGGTCACCGGTGACATCCGTGACCGGTGGTCGTTCAACACGGCGATCTCGGCGGTGATGGAGCTGGTCAACGAGGTCTACCTCCACCTCGACGCCGACCTCGAGGCGCGGCGGTTCGCCGTCGCCACCGCGGCATCGCTGGTGTTCCCGTTCGCGCCCCATCTGGGGTCCGAGGTCTACGAGCAGCTCACCGGCGAGCGCGTCTGGGAGCAGCCGTGGCCGGACGCGGACCCCGAGATGCTGGTCACGCCGACGTTCATGCTCGTCTGTCAGGTCAACGGCAAGGTCCGCGATCGGGTCGAGGCGCCCACCGGCGCTGCGCGCGAGGAGCTCGAGGAGCTGGCCATGGCCGCGCGCGGCGTTCAGGCGCACCTCAACGGCCACCAGGTGGTCAAGGTGATCGTGGTCCCGGACAAGCTCGTCAACATCGTGGTCAAGGCCTGATGGTCCAGACCACGACCCCAACGACCAGCTTGTGAGGGGCCACTAACCGCCGATGGCGTCCGGCCTGTACGTGGCGGTCATCGGCGCCTCGAAGCCCTCTCCCGAGCAGGAGCAGGCGGCTGAGGACGTGGGCCGCGGCCTCGGCGCCGCCGGCGCCATCGTCATCACCGGCGGGCGCGGCGGGGTGATGGCGGCGGCCAGCCGCGGCGCCCGCGAGGCGGGGGCCATCGTGGTGGGGCTGCTTCCGGGCCTGAACCGGCGCGCGGCCAATGAGTGGGTCTCGGTGGCCCTGCCCACCGGACTGGGCGACCTGCGCAACGGCCTCGTCGCGCGCTCCGCCGACGCCGTGGTGGCGGTGGGCGGCGCCTACGGCACGCTGACCGAGATCGCCTTCGCGCTGAACGAGGGCATCGGCGTCGTCGGCTACGACACATGGGCCGTCGAGGGCGTGGAGCTCGCAGACACGCCCGCCGCGGCCGTGGAGCGGGCGCTGGAGCTCGCCGCCGGCGCCGAGGCGACGTAGGTGGACCCGTCCACGCCGCGCCTAGACTTGGAGCTGCCGTGCCGCCGACCTTCAAGCCCGCCTACCTCATCCACGGCGATGACCACGGGCGCATCGGCGAGCGCCGGGCGCGTCTGCGCGAGCTGGCCGAGGGGGTCAGCGGCGCTGAGGGGGTGGAGCTGCTGGAGGCCGAGGAGGCGACGCCCGAGGTGGCCGCCGCCGCCATCGATGCGATGACCCTGACTCTGGGACGGCGGTTCATCATCGTCGAGGGGGCGGAGCGCTGGAAGGACAAGGAGCTCGACCCGCTGGTGGCCTCGCTTCAGAACATGCCGCCCGAGACGACGATCGCCTTCTTCGCCCGTGAGGAGAGCCGCCGGGAGGCGGCCCCGCGCCTGCACAAGGCGGTTCAGGACGCCGGCGGCGACGTCAGCGCCGAGCGCAACGTCAAGCCCTGGGAGCTGCCCAAGTGGGTCATCGCCCGCGCGCGCGAGCTGGGATTGGAGCTCGAGCCCGACGCCGCCCGTGCGCTCGTGCACCACGTCGGGGACCGGCAGCAGCGGCTCCTGCGCGAGCTCGAGAAGCTGGCGCTGGGCGCCGGCGACGGTGAGTCCGGCGACGCCCAGCCACTGGACGCGGCCGAGGTGGAACGGCTCACCGCCTCGTCCGCGGAGCGCCGGGCCTGGACGGTGGCCGACGCGCTGGTCGCGGGAGAGGCCCCCGCGGCCGCCGCCGCCTACCTCGCGCTTCGCCAGCAGGGGGAGCGCCTCTCCGGCCTGCTGTACTGGATCTCCCAGCGCGTTCGCGCCGCCCACGACGTCGCCGTCGCCCTGGACGCGGGGGAGCCGCCGGCGCAGATCAAGCGCCGTCTGCGGATGCCCTCGCGCGCCGCCGACAGGTTGATCGCCGACGCCCGGCGCTCCGGGGCAGACCGGCTGGCCGAGGCCGTCTGCGAGATCTCAGACCTCGAGCTCGCCTCCCGTGGCGGCGGTCCGGGCGGGGCCGGGGAGGACACCGCGGCGCTCATCGCGATCGGCCGGCTGGCCGGCTGAGGGCCCGTGACTTCAGTGCAGCACGGTCGAGTGCAGCACGAGCCAGACCGCGGCGATCACTCCCAGCAGCACCAGGAGAGCCAGGAGCCGTCCGAACCAGTAGGTGCGATGGCGCAGCGACGGGTTGAGCGGCCGCAGGCGATCCGCCGTCGGTGGGTTCCACGCGTGCGGGTCGGCGCCGGCAGGACCGCCGGGGCGGGGATCGCCCCGCGCCGGCGCGGGCGCAGGGGGCGCGGCGGCGCGGGTCTCCAGGCCCTGGGTGACGGCCTCGATGTCGTAGCGCTGGGTCTCGAAGGGATCCGGCGCACGCGCCTGCGCGCTCGGCCGGGATGATGATGCTGAAGCGCGGCGCGCCACCAGCGGCTTGGGGTCCGCGGCCGCCGCGGCGGGCCGTGCCGGAGGCGGCGCGGCGGGCCGTGCCGGGGGCGGCGGGGCGCCCGTCCGCTGCTGACGGGCCTCCTGCGCCTGGGTGAGCCGGTTGCGCAGCCGCCCGGCCTCCGCGCGCTCCTCGGCCAGCGCCCCGCGTGCGGACTCCAGCGCCCGGGCGTGCTCGTCAAGTTCCTGCTGGACAGCGGCGTGGGCCTGGGTGAGCTCCTCGTGGCGGCGGGTGAGGGCCTGCGTCGTCTCGTCGTGACGGCCGCTCAGCGTCTGCGTCGCCTCCTCGTGCCGGCGCACCAGCGCCTCTTGGCGGCGCTGCGCCTCGCGCAGCTCGCGGCGGGCCGCCTCGAGCTCGGCCTCGGCCTCGGCGGCCTCGGCGCGGGCGGCGGCGGCGATCTCGAGCTCTGACCGGGCCTGGCCGAGCTCGGTGCGGAGCGTGCGGTTGGCCGTCCGCTCCTCCTCCAGCGCCTTGGCCAGCGAGGCGCGGAGCTCGCCTTCGCGCTCGAGCGCGTCCGAGGCCGCGGCCAAGCGGGCCCCGAGCCGCTCGAGCTCAGCCGACGAAGGCGCGCGCCGGCGCTGCTCGGCTCTCGGCGCGCTGCCCCGCGCCTCGGCGGCCGCCGTGGCCGCCGTGGCCGCCGTGGCCGCCACGGACGGCGATCCGGCGGATCCCTGCTCCTCGCGCTTGGCGCGGGACGGCCGTGCACCCCTCGCCACGGCCAGAGTGGCTCCGGGCCCGGCCAGCTTCCGGCCCTTGGAGCGCAGCGCGACGACGATGTCGGGGGCCACGGTCAGCTCGATCTGCCGTGCCTGGTCAAGGCTCCCCTCGACGCTGAAGCTGGCGCGCCAGACCTCCCCGTCCTGCGCCGCCCAGGGCTTGTCGTCGAGATCGGCGAGGGCGCGAATCTCTCCGCCTCTGCGCCCGAGGGTCAGGGCCGGGCGGAAGAAGCGGCGGCCGCGGACGCCGTACCAGCGCCCGACCACCTCCACGCGGCCCGAGGCGGAGGCGTCGATGCGCTCCACTTCGAAGGAGATGCGGTCGGGTTCAGCAGACAGGAGCGCGGGGGTCTTTGTGCCGCCCGCCGGCTACGCGCCGCGGCGCAGCCGAGCCGCGCGAGACTTCTTGCGGGCGCCGTTGTTGCGATGCAGCGCCCCACGCTTGACGGCCTTGTCGATCGTCTTGACCAGCACCCGGTGCTCCGTCTCGGCCACGTCGTCCTGTCCCCCGGCGACAGCTGCCTCCAGGCGACGGAAGTAGGTCTTGATCGTCGAGGTGTAGCGGCGGTTCTCCAGCCGCTCGCGCTCGGCGCGCAGGATCCTCTTCTTCTGTGAGTGGATGTTGGCCATGACAAAAGCCCGCGGGTAACCGCAGCGACGGCGCGTACTATAGCGCGCTCGTGACCGCGCACAGCTCGGAAATCGGATCGTCAAACCCGCCCGGGCCGCCGCCACCGCCAGTTCCGCCCAGCGATGTCCCGCCGGCGTCGCCCGGCCGGCGGCGAATTGCGATCAACACCGCCATATTCGCCGCGGCGACGGCGCTCTCACGGATCGCCGGCCTGGCCCGGGAGGTCGTGCAGGCGGCGTTCTTCAACACCTCGGCAGCGGCGTCGGCGTTCACCCTCGCCTCGCAGGTCCCGAACCTGTTCAGCAATCTCTTCTCCCAGGCGGCGCTCTCGGCCGCGTTCGTACCGGTGTTCACCGACCTGCTCCAGCAGGGCCGCAAGCGCGAGGCGTTCAAGCTCGCCTCGGAGCTCTTCTGGCTGATCCTCGTCGGGCTGGGCGCGCTGACTGTGCTGTGGATCGCCGCCGCGGGCCTGGTGGTGCCCGTGTTCACGGGCGGCGACATCCCCAATGCCCTTACCGCCGGCCTGTCGCGGGTGCTCTTCCCGGTCGTTCTGCTGCTGAGTCTCACCGGCCTGCTCGTGGGGATCCTGCAGTCCTACGACCAGTTCACGATTCCGGCGATCGCCCCCGCGGTGTGGAACCTCGTGATCGTGGTCCTGCTGGTGGTCCTGCATGGCCGCTTCCACGGCGAGAACGCGGTCTACGCCTACGCCATCGCCTGGCTGCTGGCGACGGTGGTGCAGTTCGTGATGATCGCCTTTGCGCTGCGCAAGGTCGAGTTCCGGCCGTCGTTCTCCCTCAACTGGCGCGATCCCCGGGTCCGTCAGGTGGGGATCCTGTTCCTCCCGGTGACGCTGAGCATCGGGATCATCAACCTCGACATCTTCCTCAACGCGGGCTTCGGCTCTCTCGTCTCCTCACACGCACCGAGCGCGATCAACGACGCCTTCCGGATCTACATGCTGCCCCAGGGAATCTTCAGCGTGGCCGTGTCGACGGTGCTCTTCCCCACGCTGAGTCGCATGGCGAACCGCCGCGACGTCGGCGGGATGCGCCGGACGGTCGGCAACGGCATCCGCCAGATCAATCTCCTTCTGATCCCGTCGGCGGCGCTGATGGCGGTGCTGGCGACCCCGATCACGCGGCTTGTCTACCAGCATGGGACCTTCACCGCGTTCTCCACCGACCTGGTGGCAACCGCGCTGTTCTGGTTCGCGTGGAGCCTTCCGTTCGCCGGGGTCAACCTGCTCCTGAGCCGGACGTTCTTCGCACTTCAGCGGCCCTGGATTCCGACCAAGCTGGCGGCGCTGAACATGATCGTCGACGTGATCGTGTCGATCGCGCTCTACAAGCCGTTGGGCATCGCCGGGCTGGTGATC
>DASXJW010000038.1:0-71613 GCA_036497165.1 Solirubrobacteraceae bacterium | reverse complement strand
GAACCAGCGACCTCTCGCGTGTGAAGCGAGCGCTCTCCCACTGAGCTACGCGCCCTCGCGCCCGCCATTCTACGCAGCGGGGCGTTCCCCGGGCGACTGGCGGGATCAGGAAGGCTCTTAGAGCCGGACGACGTCGGGAGTCTTCAGCTGCCGCGTGACGCCGCGCAGGTCAACGAACAGCTGAGAGGCTTCGGCGAGCCCCGGGTGGTCGATGCCCGGGTGGGCGGTGACCAGGACGACGGCATCGGCGGTGGCGGCGGTGTCCAGGCCGGTGCTCTGCAGGCCCAGTTCGGGCAGGGCGGGGACGTGCGGGTCGTGGTAGGACAGCTCAGCGCCACGCTGAGCGAGGAGTTGCATGATCCGCAGGGCGGGGGATTCGCGGGTGTCGCCGATGCCGGCCTTGTAGCTGACGCCGAGGATCATGATGCGCGAGCCGTTGACCGGTTTCCTGGCGGTGTTCAGGGCCCGCTCGATGCGTTCCAGGCAGTAGTAGGGCATCTGCTGGTTGACCTTGCCGGCGAGCTCGATGAACTCGGTGGAGGTGTGAAACTCGCGGGCGCGCCAGGTCAGGTAGAACGGGTCGACGGGGAGGCAGTGCCCGCCCATCCCCGGTCCGGGGTCAAAGCGCATGAAGCCGTAGGGCTTGGTGGCGGCGGCGTCGATGACCTCCCAGATGTCGACCCCCATGCGGTCGGCCAGGATGGCCAGCTCGTTGACCAGGGCGATGTTGACGGAGCGAAAGATGTTCTCCAGCAGCTTGGCCATCTCCGCCGCCTCGGGCGCGGAGACGCGCACGATGTGGTCACAGACGGTCTCATACAGCGCGACGGCCCGGTCGGTGCACTGCGGGGTGATTCCGCCCACGACCTTCGGGGTGGTGCGCAGCGTGTAGTCGGTGCGCCCCGGGTCCACGCGCTCGGGAGAGAACGCCAGATAGACGTCCTGCCCCACCGTCAGACCGCGCGCTTCCAGCAGCGGCGCGACCTGCTCGCGAGTCGTCCCCGGATAGGTGGTGGACTCGAGCACGATCAGCTGCCCGACCTGGGCCACCTGAGCCAGCGCCTGCGCCGACCCCAGAAGCGGCCCCAGATCCGGCTCGCGATTGGCCGTCAGCGGCGTCGGCACGCAGATCAGCACCGCATCGGCTCGCGCCAGCGGCGCGTACTCGGTATCGGCCTCGATCTGGTCGCGCACCGCCGCCAGGCGTTCAGACGCGATGTCCTCCACGTAGGACTCGCCGGCCTGGACCGCCGCCACCTTGGCATCGTCGACGTCGACCGCGATGACCTGCTCGCCGGCCTCGGCAAACGCCACCACCAGAGGCAGGCCCACGTAGCCCAGACCAATCACGCCGACCGTCATGCGCGCTGACGATACAAGGCGTCCTGGCGGGCCGGGGCTGGCGCCGCGCCACGCCGCACCCCGCCCCGCTGACCGACTAGCATTAGTCGCGGACCGTGCTAGGCGGGGTGCTAGCGGTGCCCTGTACCCGCAATCCGCTCTAGCGGGGCTGAATCCCCTCTCAAGGGGCTGGAGGCCCGAGGTCAGCGCCCCATTTGAGGCGGTGATGGTCAGGTCCTGTTGCGATGGAGAGCCGTGAACCAGGTCAGGTCCGGAAGGAAGCAGCCTTAAGCGGTCACCTCCAGGCGCGGCGGGAGTGCCGGACCGGAGTCATCAGATGGTGGCCGCGCCTCGGACCCGGCTTCGACAGAGGGTGCACGGTCCACTTTTTCTCCCCAGGCGCGGGCCGCTGCGGCATCTAGACTCGACATAACTGTGTCCACCGGGCCGTCCCTCTATCGCCGCCACCGCCCTCGCACCTTCGCCGACATGGTCGGCCAGGAGCAGGTGGTGCGCACGCTGTCCAACGCCATCACGCGCGGGAAGGTCCACCACGCCTACCTGTTCGTCGGCTCGCGCGGGACGGGCAAGACCAGCACCGCCAAGATCCTCGCCGCCAGCCTGAACTGCGAGCACGGCCCGACGGTGACCCCGTGCGGGGTGTGTGAGTCCTGCGTCTCGATCGCCAACGCGACCTCGCTTGACGTGATGGAGATGGACGCCGCCTCCAACAACTCCGTCGATGACATCCGGGACCTCCGCGAGCGGGTTGCCTACGCTCCGCTGTCGGGCCGCCACAAGGTCTACATCCTCGACGAGGCCCACATGCTCTCCCCGCAGGCGTGGAACGCGTTCCTCAAGACGCTCGAGGAGCCGCCCCCGCGCACGATCTTCGTCCTGGCCACCACCGAGGCGCAGAAGGTCCTGCCCACCGTGGTCGACCGCTGCCATCGCTTCGACTTCGGCCGCCCCACCGTGGAGCAGGTCGCAAAGGTGGTGGGACGGGTGGCCGCCACCGAGCAGATCAACATCGAGCAGGCCGCCGTCGCCCTCATCGCCCGCCACGCCACGGGCAGCTTCCGCGACGCGCTGGGCACGCTCGAGCAGCTGCTCACCTACGCCGGCGACGATCAGATCGCCGCGGCCGACGTGCTGGCCGTGCTGGGGGTGGCCGACGCCGAGCAGCTGTTCGAGGCTCTCGATGCCGTGATCGCCCACGACCCCGCCGCCGCCCTGCGCTCCGCGGCCCGGCTCACCGCCACCGGCCGCGACCCCGGTCAGATCCTCCGCGACCTCGAGGTGCACGGCCGAGAGCTGCTCGCGGTCAAGATGCTCGAGGGGGTGCCCGAGGAGCTTCGCGTCACCCCCGAGCGCGACGAGCGGCTGCTGGCCCAGTCCCGAGCGCTGGCCGGCACCGACATCGTCCGCCTCCTCGACCTCGTCTCCGCCGCGCTGGAGGCCACCGCCAACGGCGCCCAGGCCCGCATCCAGCTCGAGCTGGTGCTCATCAAGGCGACCGCCCCCGAGGTGGACCCCTCCGCGGCCGCGCTGCTGGCACGGATCGATCGCCTCGAGGCGGCACTGGCCGGCGAGCGTCCGGCACCGGCGCCCACCGCAGCCGCCGCGCCCCCGTCCAATGGGGGCGATCCGGCTCCGCGAGCCCAGCCCCCGGCCCCGGAGCCCGCGCCCGAACCCTCGGCCGCCGTGTCCGAGCCCGCCCCGGCTGCGGCGGTGTCCACGCCACCGCCCGATCCGGAATCCCCCCCGGCGGCCCTGGCCGCCCCGCGCCCGGCCGGCGGCCCCCCCGAGCTGGAGACCCTGACGGCGTGCTGGCCGGCGGTCATCGAGGTCGTGCGCAACAACCAGTTGCTCGCCGCCTGCCTGGAGCAGGCCCGGCCCGTCGCGGTGGACGGAGAGGCCGTGACGATCGCCTTCCCGAGAAGCGCCGGCTTCTCCAAGCGCAAGGCCGAGCAGGACGACTACCGCCGCGCCACCGCCGATGCGCTGCGCTCCGTCACCGGTTCCGCGCTGGTCCTGCGCTACGAGCTGCGCGACGACGAGGAGCTGCCCGAGCCCGAGCAGGCCGGCGCCCTCTCCCACGAGGAGCTCGTGAAACGATTGGTGGACGAGTTCGATGCCCAGGAAGTGCTCGACGACGAGGAGACCGACTGATGCCTCAGCCGAACATGCAGCAGCTGCTCAAGCAGGCGCAGAAGATGCAGGAGGACATGCTCAAGGCCCAGGATTCGCTCAAGGATGAGGTCGTCGACGCCTCGGCCGGCGGCGGGATGGTCCGGGTACAGGTGACCGGCGACCTGGTCGTCAAGTCGATCACCATCGACCCGGAGGCCGTCGACCCCGAGGATGTCGAGCTGCTCCAGGACATGGTGCTGGCCGCCGTCAACGAAGGAATGCGCGCCGCGCAGGAGCTGGCCGCCGACAAGATGGGCAGCATCGCCGGCGGGCTGGGCGGAGCGGGCGGGCTGGGCGGTCTCGGCCTCCCCGGCCTCTAGTCTCCGCGCTCCGCCTCCGCAGAACCCCCCCGCCACGTGTACGCACCCCCCGTCCAGCGGCTCATCACCGAGCTGTCCAAGCTCCCTGGCGTCGGCGGCCGCACCGCCCAGCGCCTCGCCTTCCACATCCTGCGCGCCTCCGAGGAGGAGGCCTTCGCGCTGGCCGACGCCATCCGAGAGGTCAAGGAGCGGATCGGGCTGTGCGAGGTGTGCTTCAACCTCGCCGACGGGCCGCGCTGCCGCATCTGCGCCGATGAACGTCGCGATCCCGAGCTGATCTGCGTGGTCGAGGAGCCCTCGGATGTCATCTCCATCGAGCGCACGCACGAGTTCGCCGGCCGCTACCACGTGCTCGGCGGCGCGCTCTCGCCCATCGACGGCATCGATCCCGAGGACCTCAAGATCGCCGAGCTCTACGACCGCGCCGCCGACGACGTGCGCGAGGTCGTCATCGCCACCAACCCCACCACCACCGGGGAGGCGACGGCGCTGCACATTGCCGCCGGCCTGCGCGAGCGCAACCCAGAGATCGCGGTGACCCGCCTCGCCAGCGGGTTGCCCGTCGGCGCCGACCTCGAGTACGCGGACGAGCTGACGCTCGGACGCGCCTTCTCGGGCCGCCGCGCCGTTTAACGGCTGTAGCGAGCCACCAGGTCCCGGTAGGCGAAGAACGCCGGCTTTGGCGTGTAGGCGTCGGTCATCAGCCCGTACTGCGACTGGAAGTCGGGTCGGGACGAAAGCGCGTCGCGCAGGTCGAACCAGCGGTAGTCGGTGACGTTGTAGGCGCCGCGCGCCGCGACGACCGTGCCGACGGCGGCCCGCATGGCCTCCACCTGCATCGCCCGCGTGCGGTCCGGCCCGGTCGGGTAGCCGCTCTCTGAGATGTGCAGCGGGACGCTGATCGGGATGCCCGCCTGCGGGAGGTAGACGCGGCGCAGCTCCGACAGCGTCGAGCGGATCGCGGCCTGCGTGCCGCTCGCCAGGCTCCCTGGCAGCGCCGGGAGGGCGGGACCCCACGTCCCCGGATAGATGTCGACGCCCACCCAGTCCAGCGCGTTGACGAACTCGGCGCCGCCCCGCCGGGCGAGGTAGCTCCAGAAGCCGTGCTCGTCGGCGTCGCCGGCGGCGGCCCAGTTGAAGCCGACCTGAACCTGCGCGTACCGGTTGGCCCGGATGGCCGCCTTGGCTGCGATGACGCCGCCGATGAGCGCGTCTCTGGCGCCCCCGAACCACCCGTCGGACGCATTGGGCGCCCCGCTCACGTTCGCCTCGTTGGTCACCTGCAGCGACACGAAGCGTGGGTTGGGCCCGAAGCTCGCCAGCGTCTGGCGGACGAACGCCTCGAAGCCGGTCACATCCTGGGGGGAACCGCCGTCCGCCGGGCGGTAGGTCAGTACCAGCTCCACCTCAAACCCGGCTGCGGTGTACTGCGCGAGATCGTCTCCCACCTGTTGAGCGGCCGTCCACCCGCCCGCGCCGGTGTAGCCGGCGTAGATGTGGAGTACGAAGGGAGCGCCGGGGGCGCGGAGTTGCTCGAGCGCCGCTAGGCGCCGGGCCGGATCCTCCGGCGCCACCGGGCCGTTGGGCCCGGTGGCCCCAGCGGCCCCGCCGGGGTAGATGCCGAACACGACCGAAGGCGCCCCGGAGCCGGCGGCCGTCGACGCGCGAGGCCGGGCCCGAGCCCGCTGCCGCGCCTGCACGAGGATCCGATGCGCGATTCGGGCCACGTGATGATGCCGCATGCGCCGGGGCGGGTGGGTGAGACCGTGGCGGAGGATGTGGGCGGTTGCGTCGTTCGCCATGCCGAGGAGGAGCACCGCCGCCCATGCTCCGCACAGCAGCACCAGGACATGGCGGCGCCGGCGACGATCAAGAGCGCGGCGAGGCGCGGTCACTCGGATGTCCTCGGCAGCTCTGGGCGGGTCCTTGAGCGCGGCCTTGCCACTAGACGTTTGGCCGATGCCGCGCCAGTTGAGGCCTCGACGGATTACCACGTTGACATCGATCGCCGGCCTGTCATCGTGATGAGCGCTGCGGCGACGGCCATAGACGGAAACCGGGATGGGTTCCGGGCCTCGCCGCTGGCAGACATGCAAAGCACGGACGAAACGCATGGCGGCCGGGGGTCGAATGCTGGAAGCTCCTGCGCGTTGGCCCCAGGATGGGGCGCGCGCCGACATCACAGAGGCGGGTTCCCACGCGGAGGCAGGCGATCGGCCGGGCGACCGCCGGCGCTCGCGGCGACGTAACCGCCACAACCGCCACCTGCGGCCCGGGCTCACCCGGGGCCAGCGGGCCCGCTTGGCCTGCCTGTTCACCGCCTGGTTGCTGCTCAGCATCTGGGCGTGGCCCTGGTGGCTTGAGCCGTCGCACCTCACTTCGCCGCTGACCGCCGGTATCAGCACGGGGCTGATCGGCTTTGAGATGGTATTCGTGCCGCTGTGGTTCTTCTTCTGGATCTACCGGATGAAGCGGCCGCCGGTGGGGCTGGAGCCTCCGCGGCTGCGGGTGGCGATGGTGGTCACCAAGGCACCCACCGAGCCGTGGGAGGTCGTACGCGAGACGCTCGAGGCGATGCTGGCGCAGGACTTTCCCTACGCGTATGACACCTGGCTCGCGGATGAAAGCGCCGCGCTCGAGACGCTGCACTGGTGCGCTGAGCACGGCGTGCGGGTCTCCTCGCGGGAGGGGGTTGCCGCCTATCACCAGCCGACGTGGCCGCGGCGGACCCGCTGCAAGGAGGGCAACCTCGCGTACTTCTACGACATGTGGGGCTACGACCTCTACGACGTGGTCGCCCAGCTCGACGCGGACCATGTGCCGGCCCCAGACTACCTGCGTCAGATGGTGGTCCCGTTCCGCGACCCGCTGGTGGGGTATGTGGCTGCGCCCTCCATCTGTGACCGCAACGCGGCCGATTCGTGGTCTGCCCGCGGCCGGCTGTACGCGGAGGCCGTGCTTCACGGTCCCACCCAGGCCGGCCACAGCGGCGGCTACGCCCCCAGCTGCATCGGATCGCACTACGCGGTACGCACCGCCGCCCTCCGCGAGGTCGGCGGCCTGGGGCCCGAGCTGGCCGAGGACTTCACCACCACGCTGATGCTGAGCTCTCACCGCTGGCAGGGCGTGTTCGCGATTGACGCCGAAGCACACGGCGACGGTCCCGCGACGTTCGCCGATTGCATGACCCAGGAGTTCCAATGGTCGCGCAGCATGATGAACGTGCTGCTCGGAATCAACCGCCGGTACCGCCGGGGCCTCAGCCGGGCCGCGCGGATCCGGCTCGGCTTCTGCCTGTGGTGGTATCCGCTGTTCGCGCTGCTCATGCTGGCCTCGGTCCTGCTGCCGATTGCGGCCATCGCCGCCCGCACGCCGTTCATGCGGCTGTCGCTCGGCGCGTTCTACAGCCATTTCGCCCCCGCCACCCTCGTGCTGCTGCTCACCGTCCTGTGGCTGCGGCGCCTGGGCTGGCTGCGCCCGCGTGATGCTCATGCCGTCTCCTGGGAGATGGCGCTGTTTCAGCTGGTGCGCTGGCCGTGGGCCCTGTTCGGCTGCCTGCACGCGGTGGCGGGACGCCTGGTGGGCCGCGAGTTCTCGTTCAAGGTGACGCCGAAGGGCAGCCGGTCCGATGTCGCTCCCGTGCCGATGCGCGTGGTCAGTCCGTACCTCGCGCTGGCCGCCGTCTCCGCGCTCCCCTCGCTGCTGGGACTCGACGCCGGCCCCGCCGGCGGCTACTACCTGCTGGCTGACATCAATATCGCGCTGTACACGGCCGCCGCGGCCGCGATCATCGGCCTGCACATCTACGAGCATCCCCGGGCGCTGCGGCGGGGGGCGCTGCGCAGCTGCCTGGTCAAGCTCGCCGTGGTGGCCACTTCGGGCCTGGCCACCGCGTGCGCCGCGGTCTCCCCGGGCCTGGCGGGCCGGCTCACCGCTCATGCCTCTCCCGCGCCTCGGCCCGTCCCGGTGGTGGCCGCCGCTGCTTCACGCCTCGCACTGGGCGTGACCACTGACGCCCTGGCCAGGAACTCCACCAGGGCGTGGACGGTGGGCGACCTGACCCAGGTCAACCGCTTCGAACAGGCGGTGCAGGCGCATGCCGGGATCGTCATGTGGTACTCGGACTGGCGGCACGCCGTCCCGAGCCTGGCCCAGCTGCGCGCTGTTGGCGCCCGCGGCAGCATCCCGGAGATCTCCTGGGAGCCCTGGGACTACAGCGGCAGCGCCACCGACCAGCCGCAGTTCACGCTGGCGTCGATCATCGACGGGCGTCACGACGCCTACATCCGCCGCTGGGCGAGGACCCTGCGGCGGTATGGACACCCGGTGTACCTGCGCTTCGCCCAGGAGATGAACGGCAACTGGTATCCGTGGTCGGAGGCGGTCAACGGCAACCATCCAGGTCAGTTCGTCGCCGCCTGGCGCCACGTCCACCAGATGTTCACCGAGCTGGGCGCGGACAACGTGCGCTGGATCTGGAGCCCGGCAGCCGGGACGGCTCACCTCGACGCCGGGCTGTACCCGGGTCGGGCGTTCGTGGACATCGTCGGCGTCTCGGCGTTCAACGGCGGCAGCCATCTGAAGTGGGGCGGGTGGCGCAGCTTCGCGCGGATCTTCAATCCCACGGCGCGGTCGCTGGCCGCGATCGCACCGGGCAAGCCCGTCCAGATCAGCGAGGTCGCGAGCGCCGAGGGGGGCGGAAGCAAGGCCGCATGGATCTCCGCCATGTTCAACGACCTGCGCGCCCACCCCGAGGTGACGTCGATGCTCTGGTACGACCTGCGCAAGCAGGCCGACTGGCCGGTGAGCAGTGATCCGGCCGCCGCGCGGGCCTTCGCCGCCGGGGTTCACGCGCTGGAGTCCGGCCGACGCTAAAGCCGCACCCCGGACAGCCTCGGCGGGGCTCCAGCGCCTACTCTGTCGAGCGTGTCGGAGACCATCGTCATGAAGTTCGGCGGCACCTCGGTTGCCGACGCCGAGCGGATCAAGCGCGCCGCCAGGCGCATCGTCGCCCAGCGGGAGTCGGGCAAGCGCGTGGTGGCGGTGCTGTCCGCACGCGGCAAGACCACCGATGACCTGATCGCGATGGCCGAGGAGGTCTCGCCCGATCCCGACCGGCGCGAGATGGACATGCTGCTGTCCACCGGCGAGCGTATCTCCTGCGCCCTGTGCGCGATGGCGATCAACGACCTCGGCCACCGCGCCATCTCCCTCACCGGCTCGCAGGCGGGGATCGTCACCGACACCTCCCACACCAAGGCGCGCATCCTCGACGTCCGCGCCGATCGCATCACCCAGGCCCTCGGCGCCGACCAGATCGTGCTCGTGGCCGGGTTTCAGGGCGTGTCGACCAGCCGCGACGTCACCACGCTGGGCCGCGGCGGCTCGGACACCACCGCCGTCGCTCTTGCCGCCGCCATCAGGGCCGAGGTGTGCGAGATCTACACCGACGTGGCCGGCGTGTTCAGCGCCGATCCCCGCATCGTGCCCGACGCCCGCAAGCTCTCGCACGTCAGCTTCGAGGAGATGCTCGAGATGTCGGCCTCGGGCGCCGGCGTGCTCCAGCTGCGCTCGGTGGAGTACGCCCGCACCCACGGCGTGCGCATCCACTGCCGGTCGAGCTTCGATCCCGGCCCCGGTACCTTTGTCCTCGGAGAAGACGAGACCATGGAACACCCGCTCATCACCGCCGTCACCCACTCCACCGACGAGGCCCGGATCACCCTCGTCGGCGTCCCGGACCGCCCGGGCGCGGCGGCCTCGATCTTCATGGCCCTGGCCGACGCCAACTGCAACGTGGACACGATCATCCAGAACGAGCCGCTGACCGAGGGCCGCGACGCCGAGGTGTCGTTCACCATCGGGACCGAGGACCTGCGCGCCGCCGAGACGGCGCTGGCGCCCGTACAGACCGAATTGGGAGTGACGCGCGTGGACACCGACCGCGACATCGGCAAGGTCTCGATCGTGGGCGCGGGCATGCGGTCGCATCCCGGCGTCGCCGCTAAGGTCTTCCACACGCTCGCGACCGAGGGCATCAACATCGAGATGATCTCCACCTCCCCGATCAAGATCTCGTGCGTCATCCGCGCCGAATCGGTGCCCCAGGCGGTGCGCGCGCTGCACTCCGCCTTCGAGCTGGGCGAGGGCGGCATCGAGGTCGAGCAGGGTCCGCGATGACGGGGGTGGCAGTGGTGGGCGCCACTGGCGCCGTCGGACGGGTGATGCTCGAGCTCCTGCGCGAGCGCTCGTTCCCCGCGGATGAGATCGTGCTGTTCGCCTCGGCTCGCAGCGCGGGCAGCGAGATCGACGGGCGGACCGTCCAGCTTCTCGACGACAACGCCGACCTCCACGGGATCGACATCGCCCTCTTCTCCGCCGGCGCGAGCACCTCGCGTGCGTGGGCCTCGAAGTTCATGGACGCCGGGGCCGTGGTCATCGACAACTCCTCGGCGTTCCGCCGCGACCCCTCTGTGCCGCTGGTCGTCTCCGAGGTCAACCCGCACGCGCTCAAGCACCACCGCGGCCTCATCGCCAACCCCAACTGCTCGACGATGCAGCTGATGGTGGCGCTGGCCCCGATCCAGCGCGCCGCGGGCATCGAGCGGATCGTCGCCTCCACCTACCAGTCGGTCTCGGGCACGGGCAAGAAGGCGATCGACGAGCTCGACGCGCAGGCCCACGCCAACCTCCACGGGATGGACATGCCCGATCCCGAGCTCTATCCCGACCACATCGCCTTCAACGTCATCGGCGCCGCCGGCACCTTCGCTGAGGGCGATGACCACACCGACGAGGAACGCAAGATGATGTTCGAGACGCGCAAGATCCTCGAGGACGAGTCGATCGGCATCGCCGTGACCTGCGTCCGTGTGCCGGTGCGGGTGTCGCACTCGATCGCCGTCAACATCCAGACGCGCGAGCCGATCACGGCGGATCGCGTCCGCGACCTCCTCGCCGACGCGCCCGGCATCGCGTTGGAGCACGTCCCCAGCCCGCTCAGGGCCGAGGGCCGCGACGAGGTCTTCGTGGGACGCATCCGCGGCGATGACTCCCATCCGCGTGCGCTGTCGATGTGGGTGGTGTCCGACAACCTGCGCAAGGGCGCCGCCACCAACGCGGTGCAGATCGCGGAGCTGATCGCCGCCGCCGGCGCCGACTCGGCCGTCGCGGCCTGACGTGACCGAGGGCAGCGACCTCTACGAGGTCATGCGCTGCGCGCCCGCGACGCGCGCCTTCACCGCGGAGCCGGTGGCCCGCGAGGTGCTCGAGCGCGTTCTGGACAACGCCCGCTACGCGCCCAGCGGCGGCAACCGGCAGGGCTGGCGAGTGATCGTCATCACCGACCCCGACATCCGCCGGCGGCTGCGCGAGCTCTACGAGGACCCGTGGGACGCGTACATGATCAAGACCGGCGCTCGCGCCGCGCTGGACGCGGGCGAGGCCAGCGGCCTGCCGGCCGGACGGCTGCGCATGCTCCGCGGCGCCGATGAGTACGCGCGCCGCTTCGACGAGGTCCCGGTCCATCTGCTGGTCTGCGTGGACGTCAACGCGCTGGCCATCACCGACGAGTCGCTTGACCGGCCCAGCATCGTCGGCGGCGCCTCGGTCTACCCGTTCGTCCAGAACATCCTGCTGGGGTTGCGCCACGAAGGTCTCGGCGCCGCCTTCACGACCCTGCTCGTCCCCGCCGAACCGGCGATCCGCGAGCTCCTGGCCATTCCCGAGGAGGTCGTCCTTGCCGGGCACATCTCGGTGGGCCACCGCGCCGATCCCTGGCCCCGGCAGCTCAGCCGCCGGCCGGTGGGGGAGTTCGCCTTCGGAGACCGCTACGGGCAGCCCTGGTAGGCGACGGTCCCGCACCGCCGTCGCCACGCCGGCGCCCCACGAGCGATACCGGCCCGCTCAGCCGGCAATGAGCCCCACGGCTCCCAGCACGATCACCGTCACGCAGACGATCAGGTAGATGGCCCGCGGCAGCACGCCCATCAGCCAGTCCAGCAGTACCCCGTATCCGCTGGTGGTCCGGCGCCGGTCCGGGCGGTGGGTGATCCCCCAGGCCAGCGCCGAGAGCCCGATCACCAGGACGCCGGCGGCGAGCAGGCGGTGCAGGCCGGTGATCACCCCGGCGAGCATCACCGCCAGCACGACGTAGGTGACCACGGAGTCCCAGCCGCGCCACTCAAACCACGGCCTGCCCTGGGGTGGGGGCTCGTCGGAGAGCGGGCGAGCCCCGTGATCATCGGGGGTAGCTTCGGCGACCCCGCCGCCCCGGGGCGGCGTGCGGGACGGGACCCGGACCGGGGGGCGCGGATCAGGGGCGCGCGGGGGAGACGGGTCCAGCCCCGAGAGCCTGCGCCGCCGCGCCCGCCGCCGGGCCGACGGTGACTCGCCGCGCCCAGATCGGTCAGGGGACATGAGGCCCAGGCTAAACCGTCGAGCGCAGCTCGCGCCGCGTGCTCACGCCCAGCTTGCGGTAGATGTGGCGGGCGTGGGTGCGCACCGTCTCGACCCCCACGTGCAGGGTGGCGGCGATCTCGGCGTTGGAGCTGCCGCCCTGCAGCAGCTCGAGGACGTCGGCTTCGCGGCGGGTCAGCGGCGTCGGGCCGGCGGGCTCGTAGTCCGCATCGGCGCCGGAGGGCAGCACGTGCATCCCGCGCGAGGCGAGGTAGATGGTGTGCAGGACGTCGCGCGCCTCGGTGTTCTTGGCCAGGCAGGCGGTGGCGCCGAAGCCGATCATCTGCCGGCACTCGGCCGTGGACGGGTTGTCGGCCATGACCATGAGGTGAGCCTCGGGCAGAGCGGCGTGCAACTCGCGCAGCTCGGCCGGGCGCGACAGCGCGGCGAAGTTGAGAATCGCGACGTCGGGCGCCTCTCTGCGCAGCGTCTCCTCCATCTCCTCCTGCGGGATGTCGGTGGCCACCAGCCGGAGATGGGGGTCACCGTCGATGAGCGACTGCAGGCCCCGGTTGACGATGTCCTCGAACTGAGCGACCGCAACGGCGATGGGCTGGCGGGTGGCGATGCGCAACTACGCGTGTCCCTTCGGATCTGGACCGGACCTCGGCCTCAGTCGTCCGCTGATGAGGGGGAGAAGCTGTCACCCGTTCCTTTACCCCGTATCCCCCAAAGTTCACCCATTTGAGGGGACGAAAATCGGGGCATCGGGGAGCAGACTGGCCGCACTGATGTTCTCCAGCCGCCGCCGGCGGCCACGAGGGACGGGCAGGGAACAAGGGAGACACCGGGCGCGAGGACCCTAGTGGTTCGCGCCCTCGCTCTCACAGGGCCACGCAGCGCCCCGGGATCAACGAGGGAGGGTCCCGGGGTGTGGCGTTTGATGAACCGGCCGCGCGGCTACGCGGCGGAGCCGGCCACCACGCTCGCCGACCAGTCGATCACCGAGGTCGGCTTGACCACGTGCTTGCTCATACCCAGCTCCTTGGGGTCCAGCCCCAGGGCCAGGCCGAGCAGCTGGGGCAGGTGCAGGACGGGTAGGCCCAGCTCGCGGCCCACCTGCTTGGCCGCCAGCGGCTGCTGGAGATCGAGGTTGAGGTGGCACAGCGGGCACGGGACCACGAGGCAGTCCGCCTCGGCGTCGATGGCGTCCCCGACGTGGCGCCCGGCCATCTTCAGCGAGGCCTCCATGTTCATGGTGATGATGGGGAAGCCGCAGCACTTGTAGACGCCCGCGTAGTCGATCACGGTGCCGCCCAGGGCCTCGATGACCATGTGCATGTAGCGGTCGCGGGGGTGCTCCTCGTCGATGCCGAGCCGGTGCACCGGCCGGACGATGTAGCAGCCGTAGAACGGGCCGACCTTGAGGTCGGTGAGCGGCCGCGTGACCTTGGCCTTGAGCGCCTCGAGGCCGATCTCCTCGACCAGCAGCCACAGCAGGTTCTTGTTCGTGAGGCCCTTCTCGTAGCTCAGGCCCTCATCGGAGAGGTTCTGGTTGATGAAGTCGCGGTACTCGGCGTTGGCGTCCAGGCGCTCCTGGCACTCGGACTGCGCGCCCTGGCAGGTGGAGCAGATGTTCATCATCAGCTCCCCGTCGGTCTGCTGGGCCAGCGCGAAGGTGCGGGCGTTGAGCGTGTCGGCCAGCTCCTGATTGTGCTCGGCGATCACACCCGCGCCGCAGCAGGCGGCGCGATCGAGCTCGATCAACTCGATGTCGAGCAGCGGCGCCACCTTGGCCATCGAACCATGCAGCTCCGGCGTGAACCCGCGGCTCACGCAGCCCGGCCAGTAGGCAACCTTCATGTCGTCTCGCTTTCGCTGGAGGCGGATTGGGATGCCTCTCCTGATCCCGCAGATTCGGCGGTGCTGCCGACCCCGGAGGCCGACTCCTCGCCGGGGGCCGACGGCTCTGCCGGTACCTCGCGCTCGGCCGCCTTGGTCTCGGCGGGATCGTCCTCAGAGCCACTCACATAGAGGTTGAGCTCGACCCGCTGCTGGCGATCCTCGATCTTCTTGTACAGCCGCTTCACCGCATCCAGATCTGGCTTGTCGATCTTGTGGCCGAAGAGGGCGGTCTTGATGCTCACCTTGCCGCGTTGGACCGCCGGGAGGATCGCCGACAGCGATTTGAGCAGGACGCCGCCCGCGGCCGGATGGAACTTGCCGAACCACGAGTTGCCCCCGAAGCTGCGAGGGAGCAGCTCGGCCTCGTGCAGCAGGCCGTAATCGCGCACCAACGTCACGAAGGAGTCCTCATGGCGGTGGCCGTTGTTGCGGTCGTTGATCTTGAAGTCGTTGCCGGCCCGGCGGCGCAGGCGCATGATCTGACTCATCGGCGCCACCTCCTTGGGGCAGGCGTCGATGCAGTTGAAGCAGTGGGTGCAGTCGTAGATCCCGTGCTCGTCCTCGGAGAGGTCCTTCAGGCGCTCGGCGTGCGAGGCGTCGCGCGGGTCGCCCACGAACCGATAGGCCTTGGCCAGCGCGGCGGGCCCGGCGAATAGCGGGTCGATCTCCATCGACAGGCAGTCAGAGACGCAGGCGCCGCACTGGATGCAGGCCATCGTCTGGGTGATGTCGACCATGTTCTCGTGGGGCACGATGTACTCGCGCTCCGGAACCGGCTCCTTGTTGATGAGGTACGGGGTGACGCGCTGGATCTTGCGCCAGTGCACCGCGTCCATGTCAACGATGAGATCGCGGATGACGGGCATGTTGCCCATCGGCTCGACCTCGATGACCCCGGCGGCGGTGGTGTCGCCGGCCCCGGCGCCACTGCCGTCGCCCGTGCCGCTGTCGACGTCGGGGTTCCAGCCGGTGCCGTGCGCTCTCGCCGCTGCGTCCTCCAGATGGGTGTTGCAGGCCAGCCCCGGCTTGCCGTTCATCCGCACCCCGCACGAGCCGCAGATCGCCTGCTGGCAGGAGCAGCGGATCCCGACCGAGCCGTCGACCTCATCCTTGACCTTGAGGATGGCATCGAGCACGGAGTTGCGCTCGCCGAGGTCCACCCAGTGCTCGTCCCAGTAGGCGGCCTCGCCGGACTTGGGATCGAAGCGGCGCAGTCTCAGCAGATACTCAGGCATGGGCCTGTCTCGATTCGGTGGCCACTAGTACGTCCTTTCCTGGGGCTCCCACTTGGTGATCGTCACCGGGGAGTAGCTGACGTTGGGCACGTCGGCGCCGTTGACCGTCACGTCGATGTGCTTGAGCCATTCGTCGTCGTTGCGCTCGGGGAAATCCGTGCGGAACTGCGCCCCGCGGGACTCCTTGCGCTCCTGCGCGCCCACCACGATCGCCTCGGCCACGTCCAGCATGTACCCGAGCTCGATCGCCCCTATCACGTCCTGGTTGAAGACCGTGCCGCGGTCGTCGATCGACGCCTTGGGCGCCTCCTCCTTGAGACGGCGGACGATCTCGTGGGCCTTGGCCAGCCCGTCAGCGTCGCGGAACACCGCGACGTACTTGTTCATGGTGTCGCCCAGCTCGTCCTTGATCGACGCCACCCGCCGCCCCCCGGCGGGCCGGTCGAGGATGTTCTTGATATGGCGCTCGGTATCGGTGACCCGCGTCGGCGGGGTCGTCGGCATCGTCATCTGCAGCGCCTGCCTGGCCGCGTGCTCGCCCGAGCGCCGGCCGAAGATGAGGGTGTCCAGCAGGGAGTTGGCGCCGAGCCGGTTGCCGCCGTGAACGGACACGCAGGCCACCTCGCCGGCGGCGTAGAGCCCCGGAATGGTGGTCAGCCCGTCGACGTCGGTCTTGACCCCGCCCATGATGTAGTGCTGGCCGGGGTGGATGTGGATCGGCTCGCGGGTGATGTCGACGCCGGCGAAGTCGCGCCCGATGTTGACGATCTCACGCAGCGCCTCCAGGGTCCGCCGCCGCGGCACCTTGGTGATATCGAGCGCCACCGTGCCGTCGGGGAAGCCGCGGCCCTCGTTGATCTCGGTCTGCTCGGCGCGGGAGACGACGTCGCGCGAGGCCAGCTCGAGCTTGTTGGGGGCGTACTTCTCCATGAACCGCTCGCCCTCGGCGTTGAGCAGCCAGGCACCCTCGCCGCGGGCGCCCTCGGTGATGAGCAGCCCGTTGCCCGCCAGCGTCGTCGGGTGATACTGGATCATCTCCATGTCCATCAGCCGGGCGCCGATCCGGTAGGCCTGCGCGATGCCGTCGCCGGTGACGATCAGCCCGTTGGTGGTGGGCCGGTAGGCCTGACCGGCGCCGCCGGAGGCGAGGATGACCGCCTTGGCGTTGAACACCTCCAGGTGGCCGTCGCGGAGGTTGCGGCAGATCGCGCCGACGCAGCGCCCGTCGTCGTCCTGGAGCAGGTCGGTGGTGAACCATTCCTCGTAGCGGTCGATGCTGGCCGCGAACTTCATGAGCTGCTCGTAGAGGACGTGCAGGATGGCGTGGCCCGTGATGTCAGCCACGTAGTAGGTGCGGGCCGCCGAGGCGCCGCCGAAGGCTCGGGTGCCGAGGTTGCCGCGCTCGTTGCGGTGGAAGGTGACGCCGGCGTGCTCGAGCCAGAGGATCTCGCCCGGAGCCTCGCGGCACATGACCTCGATCGCGTCCTGGTCGCCCAGGTAGTCCGATCCCTTGATGGTGTCGAACGCGTGGGACTCCCAGGTGTCCTCGGGGTTGAGCGCGGCGTTGATTCCGCCGGCCGCGGCCACCGAGTGGGAGCGCACCGGATGGACCTTGGAGATGATCGCGACCGTGGCGCCCGTCTGCGCGGCCGCCAGCGCGGCGCGCTGGCCGGCCAGCCCGGCGCCGATGATCAGAACGTCATGGGAGGGCATTGCAAGCAATATAAATGAGCCTGCTGGCGCGGCGCCGCGCCCCCACCGGCTGCCGTCCGGGGGCGAACGGCTAGGCCATCGAGCGGCTTGCCGCGGAGTGCAGGGCCCGGCGGACCTGATCGACGGTCACCACGCCGCGCAGGACGCCATCGGCGTCGACCGCCGGTAGGGCGCCCAGCCGCCCGAGCGTCTCGGAGGCCAGCAGCTCGGTGATCGGCCGGTCCTCCTGCACCCGCCAGCTCGGGGTCTCGTCGGACTCGAGCACCGCGCTGATCGTCAGCCACGCCTCGCCGCCGTCGATGGATGCCTGGGCGCGATCCTGGCGGGCGATCCCCAGCAGGCGCCCGTTCTCGTCGACCACCGGCAGCCACGGCTGGCGGTAGCGCAGGAAGTACTCGTCCATCGACTGGGTGACAGGAGTGACCGCCGGGATCGCCACAGGATGGGTGTCCATGATGTCGGCCACGCGCACTCCGTCGATCCGCTCGGCCATGACCGCCTGGGTCAGCGCGGCCCGGCAGGACTGCCACATGAGCCAGGCCAGCGCCATCAGCCACAGGCCGCCGAGGCTGGCCGAGGACGTGATCCACCACAGGCCCAATCCGGCCATCACCAGCGCCAGCCCCTGGCCCAGCCGGGCGGCGACGAACGTGCCGCGGCGCTTGTCGCCGGTGACCCGCCAGACGATGGAACGGGCCACCCGACCCCCATCGAGGGGGAACGCCGGCAGCAGGTTGAACGCCAGCAGCAGGACGTTCATGAGCAGCAGCCAGCTCAGGGACAGGAGCACCGGGGTGATGCGGATGCTCGAGTCAAGGACGACGGCATGGCCAAGCCGGCTGGCCCCCACGATCGGGAGGTCGATGGCCAGGCACAATAGGATGACCGCAAACGTCGCGACTGGGCCTGCGATCGCGACCTTGAAGTCCTCGCCGGGCGATGCCGCATCACGGCTCAATTGTGTTAAGCCACCGAACAGGTATAGATCGATCTTCGTGACCTCGATTCCCTGCCGCCGCGCCACCAGGGCGTGCCCCAGTTCGTGCGCGATGAGTGAGCCGAACAGCAGCAGCACGCTGACGACCGTGGTGAGATACGCGGCGCCGTCAGAGCTGTGCAGGGCGTCGCGGAAGGGCCCGGACAGGATGAAGATCATCAAGAAGAGGATCAGGAACCAGCTGCCGTCGACCCCGATGCGGATGCCGAATGCGTCGAACAGCTTGATGGAGGTCGACCGCCGCAACATGGTGCAATGGTCTCACAGGCGCATCTGCGCCCACGGAAATTCAGGAGACAACAGATGAGTGAGCGCCTTGACGGTCTCAAGCAGCGCTTGGGGCAACTGTCGGACCTGGGACACGCGATGTCCCTGGCCCACTGGGATCAGCAGACGATGATGCCGCCGCGCGGGGGCGAGGGCCGCGCCGAGTCCTTGGCCACCCTGACGCGCATCAGCCATGAGATGTTCGTCGACGACGAGACCGGGCGTCTGCTGGAGGGCGCCACGGCAGAGGTCAACGGCTCAGACCCCGACGACGACGATCCCCGCCTCGTCGCGCTCGTCCGCCGTCAGTGGGAGAAGGCCCGACGGGTTCCGGCGGATCTGGCCGCCGAGCTGGCGCGGGCGTCCTCGGTGGGCCAGGAGGCGTGGATCGTGGCGCGCGAGCAGGGCAACTTCACGGACTTCGCGCCCTACCTGGAGCGCAACTTCGACCTGGCGCGCCAGTATGTCGCCTGCCACATCGACAGCGGCGACTTCGAGTGCCCCTACGACGTGCTGCTCGACGACTACGAGCCCAAGCTTCCCGCCCGCCAGGTGTCTGACCTGTTCGCGCAGCTCAAGGCCGAGCTCAAACCGGTCATCGCGTCCGTGGCCGAGGCCGAGCCGGTCCCGGAATGGCCGCTGTACGCGGAGTTCGCCGTGGACCGGCAGCGTGAGCTGGTGCATGAGGTGGTGGCCTTGATGGGCTTTGAGCCGAGCGCCTGGCGGATCGATGACACCGTTCACCCGTTCGCCACCCGGATCGGTGGGGGTGACGTCCGCATCACCACTCGGTGGGATGAGCACTTCTTCCCCACCGGCCTGTACGGCGCGATGCACGAGTGCGGACACGGCCTGTATGAGGCCGGGCTGCCGGCGCGGCTGCGGCGGTCCCCGATCGGATCCACCGAGTCACTGGGCATGCACGAGTCCCAGAGCCGCCTGTGGGAGAACATGGTGGGGCGCGGCCGCGCGTTCTGCACCGTGCTGGCGCCACGGATCGCGCGGCTGGGAGGCGGACAGCTGTCGCGTCTGGACGCCGACTCCCTGTACCGCGCCGTCAACCGCGTCAAGCCCACCTTCATCCGCGTCGAGGCCGATGAGGCGACCTACGCGCTGCACATCATCCTCCGCTACGAGCTCGAGCAGGAGCTCGTCGAGGGCACCCTCGCCATCCGCGATCTGCCCGAGGCATGGAACGCCAGGTTCGAGGAGTACCTCGGCATCCCGGTTTCCAGTGACGTCGACGGTGTCCTGCAGGATGTGCACTGGTCGGCCGGGCTCATCGGCTACTTCCCCACCTATGCGCTGGGGAACCTGATCGCCGGCCAGCTGTGGGAACGAGCCCATGCCGATCTTCCCGACCTCGAGGACCAGCTCGCCGCCGGCGGGCTGGGGCCGCTGCGCGAGTGGCTGAGAGAACGCGTCCATCGCCACGGCGCCAAGTTCACCACCGCCGAGCTGCTGGCCCGAGAGGTCGGCGGCCCCATCTCGGTCGCTCCCTTCACCACCTACCTCAAGGCTAAGCTCGGCGATGTGTACGGAGTGGACCTGAACTAGTGCAGAAAGGTAAGTAATCCTCCAGTTATGAGTAATAGTCCAGTTAAAGTTGCAGTGACGGGCGCCGCCGGCCAGATCGGCTACGCGCTTCTGTTCCGGATCGCGAGTGGCCAGCTGCTGGGACCCGACACGCCGGTCAGCCTGTCCCTGCTGGAGATCCCCCAGGCTGTCAAGGCCGCTGAAGGCACCGCCATGGAGCTTGACGACTGTGCCTTTCCGCTCCTGGCGGGGGTTGACATCCACGATGATCCCAACCAGGCCTTTGACGGCGTGAACGTCGCCCTGCTCGTCGGCGCGCGTCCCCGCACCAAGGGAATGGAGCGCGGCGACCTGCTGGAGGCCAACGGCGGGATCTTCAAGCCTCAGGGGCAGGCGCTGAATGAGCATGCCGCCTCTGACCTGAAGGTCCTGGTCGTCGGTAACCCCGCCAACACCAACTGCCTCATCGCCCAGAGCAACGCCCCCGACGTGCCCCGGGAGCGTTTCACTGCCATGATGCGCCTCGACCACAATCGGGCCATCGCCCAGGTCGCGAAGAAGACCGGCACAAAGGTCAGTGACGTGAGCAATATGACGATCTGGGGCAACCACTCGGCCACCCAGTACCCCGACGTGTTCCACGCCCAGGTCAACGGGGGCAATGCCGCCGAGGCGATCGGTGACCGCGATTGGATCGAGAACGAATTCATCCCCACCGTGCAGAAGCGCGGGGCGGCGATCATCGAAGCGCGCGGCGCGTCCAGCGCGGCCTCCGCGGCCAACGCCGCGATCGATCATGTGCGCGATTGGGTCCTCGGGACGCCCGAGGGTGACTGGGTGTCGATGGCGATCCCGTCCGACGGCTCCTACGGCATCGCCGAGGGGATCTTCGCCGGGTATCCGTGCACCTGCTCCGCTGGCGACTACACCATCGTGCAGGGCCTCGACGTCGACGACTTCTCACAGGCGCGCATTGACGCGACCGTCAAGGAGCTCAACGAGGAGCGCGATGCCGTCAAGGAGTTGGGGCTGATCTAGTCCTCACCGTGGGGCTGATCTGGCCTCACCGCCCCTTGAGCCGCCGCGATCGATGACGATCGCGGCGGCATTCCTGCCATGTCCCGGCCCGGGCTGCGGCGGAAGCCTCAGATGCTCAGCTCAGAGCCACCTGAGGCGGCCGGCTAGCTTGCTGCCGCCGCCGGGTGCCAGCCTTGGCCTTCCCGGCTGACCTGCCCGTCCTCTACCAGCTTCGGCATGACGCGGTACAGGTAATTCGGCTCGATCTTGAGCGCCTCCGCGATCTGCGGGATGGTGATCCCGGGCTTCTCGCGGACGAGCGACAGCGCCTGGTTGGCGCGGGTGTTGCCACCGCGGCGGCCGCGGGGACGGCCGGCACGGCGTGTCGTACGGCGGCGGGTGGTCTCGCCGGCACCATTGGCGCTGGCGGGCCGCCCCGGTCCGCGGCGTCCGCCGACCAGGGCGGCGCGTGCGGCCTCGAGCTTGGTGACCTCAACCTTGAGCTCACTCAACCGTCGGTCAATGTCCTTCACGGTACTGTCAACGAAATCTGCCAATTTGGGTCTACCTCCGCGGCAAGGGTTAGACGTATTCGTGTAGGACGATACAACCCGTGACCGGTGAACGTGCAGATCGCTTGTCAGCCCTGCTCCACCAGCGCCTTCAACCGCTTCAGTGACTTCCTGGCCTCGCGCTCGGAGGTGGCGCCGACGATCATGCGACTGGCGACGCTGCCCAAGCGCCCTCCCGGCGGGTGGAACTCGTTGGTGTATTGGAACGTGGTGCGACCGTTCTTGCCGGTGGTCAACTCGTAGCGGATAACCGCGGTTGACCGTGCCGGGCCGCCGCCCTCCCATTCCGCCCGCCGCGGACTGTCAACCGCCATCAGCGTCCAGTGGACCCGGAACGTGAGCCCGCGCACGTGCATTGCCTGATCCATGGTCGAGCCTGAGCGCAGAGGCGAGTCAGACACGTTGGACACCGACTTGTGGATCGTCACCCAGTCACCGAGACGGGCGGGGTCCATCACGATCTCCCACACCCGCTCGATCGGCGCGTTGATCTCGATGGTGGCTGAAACGGTGCTCATAGGCGGGGCACACTAACGGTCCGCGCCAGCGGCGGCGTGTCGATGGTCAGCGCGCCGCAAGCACCTCGTGGCGCTCCCACTCCGCCAGCGCATGCTCGATGGCGGCGTTCAAGGAATGCAGCCGCACGTCCAACAGGGGCCCGGCCTCGGGCTCGGTGGGCAGCAGGTCGCTGTCCAGGCTCTCCATGAGGGGTCCGATCAGCTCCCATTGCTCCCCGGCGACCAGCGCCGCGACCCGGCTGGCGAGCGGGGTCACCGACAGCCGGTTGAACCGCAGCCCGGCCCGGTCGACGAGCATGAGGTCGGCGATGCGCTCGATCAGCTCCCCGTAGCTGACCACGTCGGGGCCGGCGACATCGAGCCGCCGGCCCGAGACCTGGTCCGAGGCGGCGGCGCGCGCCAGCACCTCGACGATGTCGCGTTCGTCCACGGGCGCGGTGCGGTTGGTGCGCCACGCCGGATAGGGGAGCACCGGCAACCGCTCGACCAGACGGACCATGAAGCGAAACGATCGAGACCTGGCCCCGATCACGATCGAGGCGCGCAGGGCGACCGAGCCGGGGACCGCGTCGAGGAGGATGTCCTCGACGGCCAGACGGCTGGCCAGGTGGGGCGACCGCGGTCCGCCCGCGGGCACCATCCCGCCCAGGTACACGATGCGGCTGACGCCGGCCGCGGCCGCGGCGGCGGCGAAGCGCTCGGCGGCGGCGCGCTCGCGCGAGGCGAGCGGCCCGTCGGGGGCGGGCTCCATGCCGTGGATGAGGAAGTAGGCGACGTCCACGCCGTCCAGCGCCTCGGTCAGGCCCTCCCCCGAGAGCGCGTCTCCCGCCACTACGGGGACGTCGACGTCGACCCGATCGGGCCGGCGCGAGAAGCCGCGCACGGTCTCGCCCTCGCGCTGCAGGCGGCGCGCGAGGACGGACCCGACGTAGCCGCTGATCCCGGTGACGAGAATCGTCACCGGAGCACCACGGCCCACGGCGCGCGGGTGACGAAGCTGCGATCCAGTTCGGCGGCGCGGGGGCAGCCCACGAGCGCCAGCGCGTTGACGAACTCGGCCAGCAGCGTCTCGAGGACGCGCCGGGCGCCGTCGGCGCCGTCCAGGGCCAGGCCCCAGGTGAGCGGTCGCCCCACGAGCACCGCATCGGCGCCCAGGGCCAGCGCCTTGACGATGTCGGTGCCGCGTCGGATGCCGCCGTCGACGAGCACCGCGATCCGGCTCGCCACCGCATCGGCGATGGGGCCCAGCGCGTCCGCTCCCGACAGCACCGTGTCGAGTTGGCGCCCGCCGTGATTGGACACCACCAGCCCGGCCGCGCCGTGGGCGATGGCCAGCTCGGCGTCCTCGGCGGTGAGGATGCCCTTGACCAGAACCGGCAGCCGGCTGTCGCCGGCGAACCGAGCGATGTCGGGCCAGCGGAGATCGGGGTCGATCTGCCCGTACAGCGCGGCCGCGGCCGCCGCCGGGGTCTGCGCCGGATCCTGGCGCGGGATGTCGGCCACCGGGTCGCGCAGGTTGATGCGCCGCTCGCGCTCGCGGATGCCCAGCACCGGGCGGTCGACGGTCACCACCAGAGCCTCGTAACCGCGCCGCTCGGCGTCGGCGATGAGCTCCCGGGTGGCGCCGCGATCGGTGAGGGCGTAGAGCTGAAACCACCGAGTGGCCTCGGGGACCCCCTCGGCCACGGCCGCGGCGCCGGCGCTGGCGAAGGTCGATACGCACATCACCGAGCCGGTGTCCGCGGCGGCCCGGGCGATCGCGACCTCCCCATCCGGATGGGCGAGACGCTGAAAGGCGGTGGGGGCGATCACCACCGGGTGGGCCCGGCGGGTCCCCAGCAGCTCGACGCTGGTGTCACAGCTGCTGGAGCCGACGAGCATCCGGGGGCGGAGCGCCCAGCGCCGCCAGGCGGCGAGATTGTCGGCGAGGGTGACCTCGTCGCCCGCCCCGCCCTCGATGTAGCCGAGGGCCTCCGGGCTCATGCGCGCCAGCGCCTCGCGCTCGAAGTCCGCGAGCGACCGTGGGGGCTCCGTGGAAGGAGGGGTGACGGGGTCGTCGGCGGCGGCACACATCTCTACCCCCAAAGCTACGAAAATGCGGCCATGTCCGGCCGGCCACAGAAAATCCCCCGGACTTTGCAGGGTTTCCCCTGGATCGTGAATTCTCTGCGATTTCCGGAAATGGACTTTGCGCCAGGGGGTCAAATCCGCTTTGATGCCCGCCTGCTTGTAGTCGAGATTTGACGAGTCGGGGTCGAGGAGACGTATGGCGAACGGTCGGACGCACACCGCAAAGGCGAGCTGTGAGAATTGCTTCTTCGGTCAGAATCTTCTGTGCGCGGTGGCCGATGCGGGCCCGTGCGGCACGTTCCGCCCGGCGCACCCGGACGGACTGCGGCCCCCCAGCCAGCTGCGCTTCGTGTTCCGGCAGGAGCGCCGCCTCCAGGTCGCCTGGGCGTTCCCCTCGCCCAACGAGCAGGTGGCGCTGCACGCCTGAGAGCATGGTGCGACAGGTGCGCGGGCGCCGGGGACGGGCGCGCCGTCTGCTCGTATAAGGTTCGCGCCATGTTCTGGCCGTTGATCGGCGGATTCATCGCCTTCGTGCTGATCGCCATCCTCTTGGGCTGGGTGATGGACCCCTCCCGCCACGGCGACCGCGACGGTCACTGACGCGCGTTCAGCTCTCCCGGCTCGTCCGACTGCTTGACCACCCCCCGGCGCTCGGCCGCGACCCGGGCTTCCTCGCGGCGCGCCAGCCACTCGGCGCCGCCGGTGTCGGTCACGCCGTGGACGATGATCGAGACGAAGACGGCCAGTGCCGCCAGATTGAAGATCGTCGACCCGGCGCTGATTCCCTCGCTGAGGACGAGCACGGAGAAGGTCATCGTGGCCACGCCCTTGGGGCCGAACCAGGACATGAACGCGCGGGTTGCGGTGTCGGTGCGCGTTCCCGCCAGGGCGGTGAAGACGGCCACCGGCCGGGCCACCAGCAGGGTGATCGCGACCACGCCCACGGCCGCCCAGCCGGACTCAAACAGGCCGTGGAAGGTGAGCAACGCCCCGAAGACCACGAAGATCCCCAGCTTGACGATCTCGACGATGTCGGCCGCCTGGCGCTCGAAGTAGCGCCGTATGTCGGGGCGGCGGATGCCCAGCACGATCGCGCCCACGTAGACCGCGATGAGGCCGTTGCCCTGGGGGGTCATCACCGCCACGCCGTAGGCGGTGAAGGCGGTGCCCAGCGCAAACAGGGAACGCTGATGGGCAGGGATGCCCTCCTCCAGGCGCACGTCGCGGGGCGCCAGCCAGGCCGCCGCCAGTCCCACCGCCAGCCCGACGGCGAATCCGAAGATGAGGTTCTCGAGCACGAAGCGCCACCACACGAAGTGACTGTCTCCCACGGTCAGGGCCGCCGCCAGCGCCAGGACCGCCGGCAGCGCGAGCCCGTCGTTGAGGCCGGACTCCAGGTTGAGCGAGTGACGCACCACGGCGGGCACGCGTGGATTGGTGACGACGCTGGAGGTGAGCACCGGATCGGTGGGCGAGAGCAGCGCGCCCACCAGGAGCGACTCGGTCCAGCTCAGCCCGATGAGCAGCTTGGTGCCCGCGGCGACGATGAGCGCGGTCAGGGGCATCGCCAGCACCAGCTTGCGAAACGGCAGCCGCCAGTGGGTCTGCAGCAGCTCTCCGTCCACCTCCAGGCCGTCGCGAAACAGGATCACGATGAGGGCCACGGTGGCCAGCTCGGACACGAACGGCGAGCGCGGGTTGAAGTGCAGGACGCCGGTGACGCCGTCGCCGAGGATGAAACCGACGATCACGAACACCGCGGCCAGCGAGACGAAGGTCCGATGCGCCAGTCCGGACAGGAGCGCTCCGAGCGCCAGCAGCAGCCCGAGGATGAGCGCTGAGACCTCAAACCGGTGCGAAACGACGCCCAGCAGCCAAGGCATTGGCAGGTGCAGTGCCGCCACGACGGTTAGAGTGTCAGACCGGAGAACAGGAGGAGCGAAGTGCAGGTCACGGTGCTGGGCAAGTCGCCGTCCTGGCAGGACGCGGCGGGGGCATGCAGCGGGTACCTGGCGCAGCAGGATGGCGGCACCGTGCTGCTGGACTGCGGCAATGGGGTGTTCTCAAAGCTGCGCGGCATCTGCGACTACGTCGATGTCGATGCCGTGGTCATCAGCCACATGCACGCCGACCACTTCCTCGACCTCGTGCCCTTCAGCTACGCACTGCGCTACGCCCCCCGCCAGCAACCCGTACCGGTGGGCGGCTGGCCGGGCACCGACAACCCGGCCCGTCCCCGGCTCTACCTGCCGGCCGGCGGCGGCGCCCTCCTGCGTCGCGTGGTCAGCTGCTGGGGCACCGAGGATCTGATCGACGCTGCCTTCGACGTTCACGAATACGATGCCGGCGACACGGTGACGGTGGGGACGCTGAACGTGAGGTTCTGCGAGGTTCCGCACTACGTCGCCACCTTTGCCGTCGAACTGGCGTGCGAGCGCGGCCGGTTCACGTTCGGCGCCGACTGCCGGCCCAACGAGGAGCTGGTGGACTTCGCCCGCGACACGGACGTGCTGTTGATCGAGGCCACCCTCCCGCGCCCGGAGCGAGACGGCCATCGTGGCCATCTCACGGCACGGGAGGCAGGCGAGCATGGGAGGTTCGCCGGCGCTCGCCGCCTGGTGCTCACGCACTACTCCGACGAGCTCGATCCCGAGCTGACGAAGTCTCAGGCGGCTGAGAGCTATGGCGGACCGGTCGACTTGGCGCGCGAGGGCGCGACCTATACCGTCTGATTACGCTTAGGGGAATGTCCGAGCGGGATCTGTTTGCCAACTTCGAGCGGATGCGGCGAGAGATGGACGAGCTGGTCGGTGACGTGTTCGAGCGCAGCGGGCTCTCCCGCCGGCACACCGGACAGTGGCCGGCGGTCGACGTCGCCTATGCCTCCAACCCGCCGCGGGCGATCGTGACCGCGGAGCTGGCGGGGATGGATCCCGCCGAGATCGCGGTGCAGATCGAGGGCCGCAAGCTGTTTCTGGCGGGGCGCCGCGGTCCGGCGTCACCGTCCGGCGACGTCTACCAGCAGATCGAGATCGAGCGCGGATCGTTTCGCCGCCTGATCGAGCTCGGTGCCGACGTCGACGCCGATCGCATCTCGGCTCGCTACGAGGACGGGATGCTGCGCATCGAGCTGCCGCTCGTGGGCCGGCAGGAGAGCCGCCGCGAGGTTCCGATCGAGAGCGGGGAATCGCAATGACCATCCTCGACGTCGGCGCCGACGCCGGCCAGGCCGAGGAGACATCGGAGAACGGGTTCCGCCGTCTGCCCGCGCGCGTCGGAGTCCTGCCGCTGCGCGACTCGGTGACGTTCCCGGAGCTGGTCATCCCGCTCAACATCGGGCAGCCGCGCAGCCTGGAGCTGATCAACGACGTCCTGCGCGGCGACCGGTCGATCGTCCTGGTGGGCGGCATCGATCCCGAGGTGCAGACGCCCGGACCCGGCGATCTGTTCGATATCGGGGTGCTGGGCTCGATCGCCCGGATGGTGCGCCTGCCCGACGGGACGCTCCGGGTCCTCATTCAGGGCGGCCCACGCGTGCGGATCACCGAGTGGGTCCAGACCGAGCCCTACCTCGTCGCCGAGGTCGAGCAGGCCGCGGATCGGGTCCGCGAGAGCGCCCAGCTCGAGGCCCTGGCGCGCAACGTGCAGCGCACCTTCTCGAGCATCGTCGGCCAGGTGCCCTACCTCCCGGAGGAGCTGCAGGTCATGGTCGCCAATGTCGACGACCCGGTGATGCTCAGCCACCTCATCGCCGGGGCGCTGCGGCTGCCCACCGCCGAGAAGCAGGCCCTGCTGGAGGAGCTCGACGTCACCAAGCGGCTGCGGCGGCTGTCGGAGATCCTGGCACGGGAGCTCGAGGTCGTCACGCTCGACACCGAGATCCAGTCCCAGGTGCAGTCCGAGCTGCAGAAGGGCCAGCGCGACTACTTCCTGCGCCAGCAGCTCAAGGCGATCCAGGACGAGCTGGGGGAGGGCGATGAGGCCCAGGCCGAGGCCAGGGAGCTGCGCGAGCAGCTCGAAGCGCTCACGCTGCCCGAGGAGGTCTCCAAGCAGGTCGAGCGCGAGCTGGGCCGCCTGGAGCGTCTGCAGCCGGCGATGGCGGAGTACGGCGTCGTGCGCACCTACCTGGAGTGGATCGCCTCCTTGCCGTGGGGCACCTCCACGGAGGACAACCTCGATCTCGCGCACGCCCGCAAGGTCCTCGACGACGACCACTACGACATCGAGCAGGTCAAGGACCGCATCCTCGAGTTCCTCGCCGTGCGCTCGCTGATGACAAACGGCCGGGGCAGTCGGCAGCCGGCCGGCTCGATCCTCACCTTCGTGGGACCGCCCGGCGTGGGCAAGACGTCGCTGGGGCGCTCGGTGGCCCGGGCCCTGGGCCGCCGCTTCGAGCGCATCAGCGTCGGCGGGATGCGCGACGAGGCCGAGATCCGGGGCCACCGGCGGACCTATATCGGTGCCATGCCGGGCGTCATCATCCGCGCGCTGCGCGACGCCGGCGCCAACAATCCGCTGTTCATGATCGACGAGATCGACAAGATGGGCTCGGACTTCCGCGGCGACCCCTCCAGCGCCATGCTCGAGGTGCTCGATCCCGAGCAGAACAGCACCTTCCGCGACTACTACCTGGACCTGCCCTTTGACCTCTCCGAGGTCATGTTCATCACCACCGCCAACAACCTGGACACGATCCCGGGACCGCTGCGCGACCGGATGGAGATCATCCAGCTCGCCGGATACACCCAGGACGAGAAGCTCCAGATCGCCAAGCGCTACCTCGTTCCGCGCCAGATCGAGCGCAACGGCCTGACCCGGAGCCGGATCAGCTTCACCGATGCCGGGCTGCGCGCGATCATCTCCGACTACACGCGCGAGGCCGGGGTGCGACAGCTGGAGCGGGAGATCGGCTCGGTGGCGCGCAAGGTCGCCCGGCAGGTGGCGGAGGGCACACTCGCGCGCAAGGTCAGCGTGACCGAGCCCCGCGTCCGCGAGTACCTCGGCAAGCGGCGGTTCTTCTCCGAGGCTCGCCGGCGCACGTCTCGCCCCGGCGTGGCGACGGGCCTGGCGTGGACGCCGGTGGGCGGCGAGGTCCTCTTCGTCGAGGCCACGGCGATGTCGGGGAGCGGGCAGCTGACGATCACGGGCCAGCTGGGCGACGTCATGCGCGAGTCCGCCCAGGCCGCGCGATCCTACGTCCGCGCCAACGCGGCGGAGCTCTTCCCCGAGCTCCCCGCCGACTGGTTCGCCACCCACGACATCCACATCCATGTGCCCGCGGGGGCGATCCCCAAGGACGGCCCCAGCGCCGGCGTCACCATGGTCACGGCCCTGGCCTCGCTGCTGTCGGGACGCTCCGCCCGCGCCGACGTGGCCATGACCGGCGAGGTCACCCTCACCGGGCTGGTCCTGCCGATCGGCGGGCTCAAGGAGAAGGCGCTGGCGGCGCAGCGCTCGGGGATCCATACCGTCATCGCCCCCGAGCTCAACCAGCAGGACATCGACGAGATCCCCGAGCACCTTCGCAAGGCCCTGACCTTCGTCTTCGTCTCCACGATCGACCAGGTCCTGGATACGGCGTTGACTCGGCGGCCGCAGAGGGGGTATCGCGTATCCTGACCAATCACTCGCACCAGGACTGAGGGAGACTTATGGCATCACGCAAGCAGAAAGTCGCGAAAGCGGTGCCCTTCAACGCCGCCGACCTGTCCAACATCACCAAGGCCAACCCCTACATCCAGCGCCTCATCGAGGACGCGGAGTTGCGGGAGAACGTCCGGACGGCGCTCGATTCCGGCAAGAGCGCCTTCAACCGCCTGTCGAACGCGAAGGCGCCGCAGAAGGCGATCTTGGACGACAAGAAGCTGCAGAACGAGTTGCGCTCGGCAGCGGAGGCGGTGCGCGACGCGGCGATGGCGCTCAATGACGCGCCCAAGCACTCCAAGCCCAAGAAGAAGCGGGGGCTGGGGCGCAAGCTGCTCGTCGTGCTCGTCGGCGCCGGGGCTGCGCTGGCCCTGTCGGAGTCGCTGCGCTCGAAGGTGCTCGACACGTTGTTCGGCGCCGAGGAGGAGTTCCAGTACACCCCTCCGGCGGGCACCCCCACGCCGCCTCCGGCCAGCCCGGTCACCGCGGCGTAGCCCCCTGACGTCCATAGCAGCATATGCGTGAGGGCGCCCATCGGGCGCCCTCACTGCTTGTGGGGCGCGGCGGGTGCGCTTGGGCCGGCCACTAGAATCGGCCCCGGATGGAGGCGGCCACCGCATCGGAGCGCTCGCTTGCCGCGGACCTGCCGTCTGACCGGGCGGCCCGGATCGTCGAGGCCATGCGGGCCAGCGTCGCGCAGCGGGGCATCGCCGGATCCACCTTTGACCGTGTCGCTCGCGAGGCGGGCGTCTCGCGCGGGCTGCTGCACTACTACTTCGGCAGCAAGGAACGACTCCTGGTCGAGGTCGTCCGACGCGAGTCAGAGGTGCGCGGGCAGTCTCTGGATCAGGCCGTGGCGAGCGCCGCGGGCGCCGACGAGCTGATCGACGCGCTCGTCCGCAGCCTCGAGGAGATCCTGGGGGAGGGGACCCGGGCGATGGTGACCTTCTATGAGCTGCTGACCCTGGGGCAGCGCAATCCAGAGATCGCGGCCGAGCTGGCCGAGCTGGCCCGGCGGACCCGCACGCGGCTGGCCGATGCGCTGCGCGCCGGCAGCAAGGCGGGCACGTTTGAGCTGCGCGCCTCCCCCGATGACGTGGCCACCTTCCTGTTCGCGCTGGCCGACGGCGTCACCATCCGCCGCATGGCCGAGCCGGACCTGGACACGCGGCCGTTGATGGACCAAGCCGTGGCCGCGGCCCGCGCCCTGCTTGCGTGACCGCGCCCCTACTGGCGTGACCGCGCCCCTACTGGCATGACCGCGCCGAGGCCGTGATCGGTTGCGCCGTCTAGGGGCTCTCGGGGTGGTCGCGCTGGTCGTGGCGCTGCTCGCCATCGCTCAGCTCCTGCTGCCCGGGATCGCCGCCCAGCGCCTGCGCGACCGCCTGTCGCGCTCGGGCCGGGTGCTGCAGGTCCAGGTCCACGCCGTTCCCGCGGTCACGCTGCTCTGGCATCACGCCGACACGGTCGTGGTGCGGATGGCGACCTACCGCGCGACACCCTCGCAGCTGCCGAGCACCCTGGCCCAGGCTGGGGGCGTCGGAACGCTGCGCGCGTCGGCGCAGGTGTTCCAGGACGGCCTGCTCACCCTTCACGACGCCAGCCTCACAAAGCACGGCGACGGTCTCACCGGCGCCGCCACCGTGACCCAGGCCGACCTGCGCACGGCGCTGCCCATCCTCAACTCGGTGACCCCGGTGGCCTCGACGGCGGACCAGCTCGTCCTGCGCGGCACCGCCACCCTGTTCGGCCTCAGCGCCACCGTCGATGCCACCGTCAGCGCGCAGAACGGAAAGCTGGTGGTGACCCCCGATGTGCCCTTCGGCGGGCTGGCCACCGTCACCGTCTTCTCCGATCCTCGCGTACGCGTGACGGGCGTGAGCGCCACCCCCGCCCCGGGTGGGTTCACGGTGCGGGGGACCGCCGTCCTGCGCTGACCGGGGGCAGCGGCCACGAGTGTGGCGGCGGCCGCGCGCCTCACCGCAGATAGACGGCGAAGAAGTCCCGGTCGTCGGGCGTGAGGTAGCGCAGGGGCGAGCGGTCCATGTTCGGCAACAGGTTGGCCGCACCGCCGGCGCCGGGCCGGCGATAGGTGATGAAGCTCGGCCAATAGGTGTTGATATCCAGCTCCATGGCCCGGACCGCGCCGGCGTGGCGCAGGATCTGCGCCAGCGAGCCGACGGTCTGGATGGGGGCGGCGGCGTAGATGAGGTTGCCGTGCGCGTCGATGCCCACCCCGGAGCGCCACACCCGCACGGCATTGCCCAGGGTGGCGCCCCACTCTGGCCCATCGCTGAGGTTCGGGCTCAGACGGCCGCCGTTGACGATCAGCGGCAGATTCTGGCGCGCGTAGACGACGTTTGACCCGACGGAGGGGCCGCCGGTCCACGCCCGGATGTCGATGCGCCCGTCGCGGTAGCGCACGATGGTGGCCAGGCCGTCGTGCATCGCGGCATAGGTGCGCCCGCCGCTGGCAAAGCCTCCACCCGAGTCGCTGAGCTTGAACGCGCTGTTGAACGTCGCCACCAGCCGGCCGCGACGGCTCGGGGGAACCTCCATCGGACCGCGCGAGGCCATCGCCACCGCCGGCTCCGACCGGCCCGGGTAGAGCCAGGTACTCGTCCCGGAGCTGTCGATCCAGGCCACCCCGGCCACCATCTGCGGGTAGTTGGGATCCGGGCGGAAGGTCGTCACCAGCACGGGCGGGCGCGGCGCGGTGCCCGCGAACGTCGGGCGCCAGGCGCCCTCGCCGGCCAGGGCAGGGCTGATGACCGGCGTGATCCGCGGCGGGCGGTAGGCGGTCGAGGACGGCGCCCGTGGCGCCGTGAGGTCGGGGGGAGCCGCATCGCCCTGGTGAGGCAACGCCCGCAGAGCGGGTCCCCCAGTGGACGGAGCGTTGAGTGAGTAGTAGGCGGACTCGACCTGATTGACCAGCCCGCGGGCCCCGTGGTCGCGCAACCACTCGACGCTGCGGATGCCCAGGCCGGTATCGGACGGTTGCAGCAGCATCAGCAGGTAGGACAGGACGGCCGGCAGCAGCGAGAACACCGCGGCCAGGGCAATGACGCGGCGCACACGGCGCGGACGGACCCGGCGCCGGCGCGGGGCCCGGCGTGGCGCTGCGGCGCTCGCCGGGGCACGCATGCGCCCGGCGCTCGTCCTCACTGACACGGCCCGATCATCCAGCGGTGCACCGCGGCCTGGCTAAAGGATCGCTGAGAACTTACTCATCGCTCACGTGGCAGGTAATGCCACGCGCCCAGTGAAACGAGTGACAGACTGAAATGCGACCGAGTCATGTGACAGTGAGAAGTTACTCATGAGCAGGACTGAGAAGTTACTCACCGGCCCGTCAGCTTCGGTTGAGGCGGACTGCTCATCATGCCGCTGATGCAGCCAGTGGACCCTGGGCCCGCGAGCGCGAGGCGCGCCCGCGAACGGCCCGTGCCGGTCACGGCTGCGGCGGTGGCGCGCACGACCGTCGCGCGTCCCATCATCCCCATCGGCCTGGCGCGGCGGAGTCCGCGACGAGCGCTGCTGGCGCTCGCCCGCCCCCGGCAATGGGTGAAGAACGCGCTGGTCATCGGCGCTCCCGGTGCGGCCGGCGCCCTCGGGCAGGATGACGTGCCGGGTCGCGTGCTCGTCAGCTGCCTCGCCTTCTGCCTGCTGTCGGCCGGGATCTACGCGCTCAACGATGTGCGCGATCGCCACGAGGACCGGCGCCACCCTCGTAAGGCGCGGCGCCCGGTGGCCGCGGGCGAGGTCTCGCCCCGTGACGCCGCCGTCTCCGGCGCGGCGTGGATCGTCTGCGGGCTCATCCTCGGCGCCGCGGTCACTCCGATGGTGGCGGTCGTCGGGCTGGCCTATGTCGGCCTGACGCTCACCTACAGCTGGATCTGGCGGCACCTGCCGCTCCTCGACCTCATCGCCCTGGCCGGCGGCTTCGTCCTGCGCGCGGTCGCCGGCGGCGTCGCGGCCCCCGTGGGCCTGTCGCGCTGGTTCGTGCTCGTGGTGACCTGCGCCGCCCTGTTCGTGGCCGGCGGGAAGCGGCTCGCCGAGCTGATTCGCGCACCCGCCCGTGGCGTGGACGCGCGCCACGTGCTGCGTTTCTACACCCGGGATCTGCTCCGCCGGCTGCTGGCCCTGGCGGGGGCAGGCGCGCTGTTTGCCTACTGCGTGTGGGCGTTCGAGCTCCCCGACATCGACGGGATCCCGTGGCGGCCGCTGACTGTGATTCCGTTCGCGGTCTGCCTGCTGCGCTACGGCAGCCTCGTCCAGGCCGGGGCGGGGGAGGCTCCTGAGGAGATCCTCACCGCCGACCGCACCCTGGCGATCGCCGCCGTGACCTGGCTGCTGCTGTTCGTGATGAGCGTCAATGCCGCTGGCTGAAGGCACCGCGGAGCCGCGCACGGCGCCCACCATCCCCGGCTTTGCGGTCGTGAGTGGGTGGGGGGGCGTGAGGTCGGCGGCGGTGTCGGTGCTGCGCCCGCCCGATCTCGGCGCCATGGCCGAGGCCGTGGCCTCGGTGTCTCGCGGACCGGCACGGTCAGCGCGAGGGGCGATCGCGCGTGGCATGGGTCGAAGCTACGGCGATGCCGCTCAGCGCCACGGCGGGGTGGTGCTCGACACCACCGCCCTCGACGCGTTCGAACTCGATCCGACGGACGGCACCGTTCGGGTGCAGGCCGGAGTGACTCTGGGCCACCTGCTCGGCACCCTGGCGCGCACCGGGTGGGTCCTGCCCGTCGTCCCAGGCACCCAGCACGTCACCGTGGGCGGCGCGATCGCCGCCGACGTCCATGGCAAGAACCACGGTACCGCTGGGACCTTCGGTGCCCACGTGCAGGCCATGGGGCTGCTCATGGCCTCCGGGGAGCTCCGGGAGCTGACCCGAGACACCGACCCGCAGCTGTTTGCCGCGACGCTCGGCGGCATGGGGCTGACCGGGGTCATCGTCTGGGCGCGTCTCGCGCTGCGGCGCCTCCCGAGCCGGATGCTGTTGGTCGACACCGATCGGATCGAGCGCCTCGACGATGCGCTGGCGCTCCTCGCTGGCCCGGGCGGCGAGCATCGGGTCGCCTGGCTGGACCTGCTCGGTCCCGTACCGGCGCGGGGGATCGTGACGCGCGCGTGGCACGCGGACGATCCTGGCCAGCGCGGCGGCACGACCACGGTCAGCCCCCGGGGGACCGTGCCCGCGGGCTGGCCCGGTGGGCTGTTGCGCCCCGGTCTCGTGCGCGCCTATAACGCCTACCGCTTCCGGCGCTCCCCGCACCGCGCCCGGTCGGTGCCGCAGCCCTACGGCGCGCACATGTTCCCCTTGGACGGCCTGCGCGCCTGGCCGCGGCTCTATGGCCAGTCCGGGCTGGTCCAGTACCAGTTCGTCGTGCCCCGTGGCCAGGAGCACACGCTCGATCGGGTCATCGCCGCGTTGCGCGACTCGTCGGTTCCGTGCTACCTCGCGGTGCTCAAGGACCTCGGCCCAGCCGGGGACGCGCCGCTGTCCTTCCCGCTGGCCGGGTGGACGCTGGCGCTGGACATGCCCGTGGGCGCGCCCGGTCTGCCGGCACTGCTCGACGCGTGCGACGGGTGGGTCGCGCTCGCCGGCGGTCGCGTGTACCTCGCCAAGGACGGTCGCCTGCGCCCCGACGTGATGGCGGCGATGTACCCGCGCCTGAGCGAGTGGCGCCAGGTCCGCGACCGCCACGATCCCGAAGGCGTCTGGGCGTCGGACCTGGGCGTGCGCGCCGGACTGGTCGAGGCCCGGCGATGACGAGCGCGTTCGCAGTCGATGGAGCCGGCGCCCCACCGAAGGAGTCCGCGGTCCGGCGCGTGCTGCTCGTCGGCGGCAGCTCGGAGATCGGCCTCGCCGTCGTCCGGCGCCTGGCCGCCGATGGTCCCACGAGCGCCTGTCTGCTCGGCCGCGACCAGGAGCGACTCGGCACGGCGGCCCGATGGCTGGCCGAGCGAGGGGTGGACCCGGTCGGGATCGTGGCCGCCGATGCCGGAGAGATCGACGCCCACGGGGAGGCGGTTGCCCAGGCGTTTCATGACGCGGGCGGCTTTGACGTCGTGGTCGTTGCCGTGGGGCGGTTGGGCGCCCAGGCCGGGCTCGACGCCGATCCACGCGAGGCCCTCGAAGTCATGCGAATCACGTTTCTGGGCACGGGCTCGCTTCTGCTGGAGTGCCTGCGCCGGCTGCGCGACCAGGGCCGGGGGACGCTGATCGTGCTCTCGTCGGTGGCCGCCGAGCGCCCCCGGGCGGGCAACGCGGTCTACGGCGCCGCCAAGGCCGGTCTGGATGCGCTGGCTCAGGGACTGGCCGACTCCTGCGCCGGCACCGGCGTTCGCGTCGTGGTCGTGCGCCCTGGCTTCGTGCGCACGCGCATGACCGCGGGCTTGACGCCGGCGCCGATGGCGGTGGCGCCCGAACAGGTCGCGGATGCTACGGTCAGGGCCCTCACCGGACGTGCTCACACCGTCTGGGTTCCCGGTCGTCTGCGTTTCGTGTTCGCCGTGCTCCGGCATCTGCCTCGTCCGATCTACCGGAGGCTTCCGCTCTGACCCACAACCTGCTGCTCGTCGATGCCACTATCGCTCTGGCCATCGCCATCGTCGTCCTCATCATGACGCCAGGGATCGCCGTGGCAGGGATGATGGGAATCGCCGCCCTGCTCCTGCTCGCCGTCACCGCTGCGACCCAGCGCCGCCGCGCCCGCCCGCGGCCGCGACCACGCTCCCGGCCGCGATGAGCGAGGTCACCCGCCGCACGCTGCTGGGGAGCGCCGCCGCGGCAGGAGCCGCCGGACTGCTGAGCCCCGCGGCGGGACTGGCGCACGGTCGCGCGGAGAGTCGCGTGTTCAGCCATGCGGTGGGCGCCATCGCCGGGATCTCGCCGGCGATTGCCCCCGGCCGCCCGTTCGTGCTGGCCGGCGTGCAGTGGGCCGGGCCGCGGGCGGCGCGGATCGAGATGCGCGCCCGCCGCCGCGGCGGGCGATGGAGCCGCTGGGCCCTGGCCTCGGTGGCCGGCCATGAGCCCGACCGTCCCGCCGGCCGCAGCGCCGAGTTCGGCGAGCCCCTGTGGTTCGGACCGGCCGATGAGGTGCAGCTGCGCGCCGGGCGGGCGGTGAGCGGCGTGCGCCTGCACTTCGTCGCCGCCGGCGCCGTGCCGGCGGCCGCGGGGATGCACCGGTTCATCACCGCTGCGCCGTATGGGCTGGTCGACGTCAACCTGCCCGCCGGCCCCGGTCAGCCTCCCATCATCGCCCGCTCGGCCTGGGCGGGCCGGCGTCACCCGCCCGCGTCGGGCCCGTATTACGGGTCGATCGAGCTGGCCTTCGTGCACCACACCGAGAACCCCAACGGCTACTCGCCGGGGCAGGTGCCGGGGATGCTGCTGGCCATCTACGACTACCACCGGTTCACCCGGGGCTACTTCGACATCGCCTACAACTTCGTCATCGACGCCTACGGACGGATCTGGGAGGCGCGCGCCGGCGGCGTTGACCAGCCGGTCGTCGGCGCCCATGCCGGCGGCTACAACTCCGTCTCCACCGGGGTGGCCATCCTGGGGTCGTTCATGTCCGCGCAGCCCTCGCCGGCGGCGATGACCGCGCTTCAGCGCGTGCTGGCCTGGAAGCTGGCCCTGCACGGCGTCCCGCCGCAGGGGAGGGTCCGCGTCGAGGTCAACCCCTCCGATGCCTTCTACACCCCGTTTGCGCCGGGCCAGCGCGTCCTGCTGCCCCGGATCGCCGGCCATCGTGACGGCGACATGACCAGCTGTCCCGGCACCGACCTCTATCGCCGCCTCCCCACCGTGCGCACCAGCGTCCAGGGGCAGGCCGGCCCGCTCAACACCCTCAGCCTGGTCGCGGCCCAGACGCGCGTGGCCCCGGGGGCGGCGGTGGTGCTCAGCGGGGCGTTTGCCGAGCAGGGCCTGGGGCCGCTCGCCGGTGCGCCCCTTCAGGTCCAGAACGTCAGTGGCGACGGTGTCCTCGAGACGCTCGCCACCGTCACCACCGCGACCGACGGATCCTGGACGGCGACGCTGCCCGTCGCGCGGTCGGCCGTGCTGCGCGCGCTGCATGCCGCGCGTCCCGCGGCGGTGTCGAACCTGGTGGTCATCGGCGTCGCCCCGGTGCTCACGCTCGCGCTCGCCTCCACCTCGCCGGTGCGGGTGACGGGGGCCGTTCTGCCCGCCAAGCCCGTGACGGTGAGCGTCTACAAGCTCGTCAAGGGGCGCCGCAAGCTCGTCTCGAGCCGGCGCCTGGAGGCGGCCGGCGGGAGGTTCGACGCCGCCGTGTCGCTGGGGCGACAGCCGCGTGGCCAGTACGTGATCGTGGCGCGCGCGGCGGCGGACGACGTCAGCCTGGCCGGCGCGTCGGCGCCGGTGACGCTGACCGTGTAGCCGGACCCGGCGCTCAGCCGGCGGCGCCCGCGTCGCTGTCGGCGAACGGGATCTTGGGAGATGTCCACGGCGCCCGCAGCCGGCGCTCGATCTCGTCACCCAGGTCCGAGATGGCGATCCGGTCCTGGGCGAGGCTGTCGCGGTCGCGCAGGGTGACGGTGTCGTCCTCGAGCGACTGGTGGTCGATCGTGACCCCCCACGGCGTTCCGATCTCGTCCTGGCGGCGGTAGCGGCGTCCGATGGCGCCGCCCTCGTCGTACTCGGCCTGGACCCGTCCGCGCAGCTCCTGGTAGACGCGCCGGGCCAGCTCGGGCTGGCCGTCCTTGCGCACCAGGGGCAAAACCGCGACCTTGACCGGCGCCAGCAGCGGATGCAGGCGCAGCACGGTGCGCTGTTCCCCGCCGATCTCGTCCTCGTCGTAGGCGTCGACGAGGAAGGCCAGCATCGCCCGGTCCGCGCCCGCGGCGGGCTCGATGACGTGGGGGACGTAGCGCTCGCCGCTCACGGTGTCAACGTACTCGAGCTTCTGGCCGGAGTACTCGGCGTGCTGGGTGAGGTCGAAGTTGCCGCGGTTGGCGATGCCCTCGAGCTCCTGCCAGCCGATGGGGAAGAGGTACTCGACGTCGCTGGTGCCGCTGGAGTAATGGCTGAGCTCGTCGGCGTCGTGGGCGCGCAGACGCAGGTGATCGGCCCGGATGCCGAGCTTCAGGTACCAGTCGTGGCGCTCTGACAGCCAGTGCTCAAACCACCGGGGCGCCTCGTCGGGGGGCACGAAGAACTCCATCTCCATCTGCTCGAACTCGCGCGTGCGGAAGATGAAGTTCCCGGGCGTGATCTCGTTGCGGAAGCTCTTGCCGATCTGCGCGATGCCGAAGGGCGGCTTCTTGCGCCCGAACTGCAGGTAGTTCTTGAAATTGAGGAAGATCCCCTGGGCCGTCTCGGGCCGCAGGTACACCGTCGAGCCCTCCTCCTTGACCGCGCCCACCGTCGTCTCGAACATGAGGTTGAAGTCGCGGGCCTCGGTGAGGTCGCAGTCCGGCGTCTCGCCCGGGTGCTTGGACGGCTTGCGGCCGCAGGCCAGGACATCGAGGTGGTCGGCGCGAAAGCGCAGCTTGCAGGTGCGGCAGTCCACCAGTGGGTCGGTGAACCCGGCCAGGTGCCCCGACGCCTCCCACGTGCGCGGATGCTGGATGATCGCCGAGTCCAGCGCCAGGACGTCATCGCGCTCCTGGAGCATCGCCCGCCACCACTGGGCCTTGACGTTGTTCTTGAGCAGCACGCCGTAGTGGCCGTAGTCGTAGCTGGATCCGATCCCCCCGTAGATCTCGCTGCTCTGGAACACGAATCCGCGTCGCTTGCACAGCGACACGATCTTGTCCATGGTGACCGCGTCGGTCGAGGGGGTGGAGGCGGGTTCTGAGGACGGCATGATCGGGCCGTCGATGGTACCCGCAGCCGCCCCCCGGCGCCCTTGGCACTCTCAGACCGGGAGTGCCAGCTATATTCTCTGAAGCGATGCCGATCTACGAGTACCGGTGCAAGAAGGGCCATCAGTTCGAGGTCATGCAGCGGATCAGCGACGACCCCGTGCAGACCTGCGAGGTCTGCGGCGCTCCCGTCCAGCGCGTGTTCCATCCGATCGCCGTCCACTTCAAGGGCTCCGGCTTCTACAACACCGACTACGGCACCCAGAAGCGCTCGCGTGAGAAGGAGGCCGCCAAGGAGGCCTCGAGGTCAAGCGACTCGTCGGGCGCCTCCTCGGACTCCAAGAGCAGCTCGAACTCCGACAGCAAGAGCACATCGTCGTCGTCGGATTCCGGCTCCTCGTCCTCGAAGAAGCCCGAGAGCAAGGCCTCCACGGGCTGACCCTCGCAGACTGGCGTTCGCGGCGGGACGCCGGCGACGTCAAGGACGGCGATGAAGGAGGGGGCAGAACGGCCGCGCCCACCTTCGTCGTCGCCTTCACTAATGAGGATCGGGATATTTTGCTCGTATACGCATAAAAAGCGCGCTTTCGCGTTTCGCCGCCCCCTCTGGCCGCCCCCTCAGGCCTCACCCTCATTGCCGCCGTTGGCGTGCGCCGGCGTCGCCGCAAACGCCACCAGCCCCCGGCAGCGCCAGCGGCCTAAGAGCCGTTCATCAACTTCGACACGGCCTTGTGGATAGCCGCCTGCCCCGACGCCGACTGCGCGTCTGGCAGCGGCAGGTGGTTGATTCCCAGGATCTGAGTGGGCGCCGACCCCCCAGCCTCGGCGGCGGCGAACAGCGTCATCAGGGTGGGCCCGCCCATGTCGGTGCGCACGGCCTTGGGGGCCGCCCACGAGGCCCATGGGAGGCGGAAGAAGATGCCCGGCGAGAGCAGCTGGCTCTTGATCGCGTTGAGGATCTTCTGCTGGTAGCCCTCGCGGGTGAGGTCGTTGGAGGCGGCGTTGCAGGCGTTCTCGCGCGTCCGGGCCAGCGTCAGCGCCTGGATGCCGGTGAGGTGATGCACCCCGGGGCGCAGGAACAGCGAGAAGCCGCCGTTCTTGACCCCGCCGGAGATGTTGGAGCAGATCCGGCCGGTCTTGACGGTGACCCCGCCGATGGCGTCGATGAACTTCGGGAAGTTGGCGAGGTTGACGATGATCAGGTGGTTGACCTTGACCCCGGTGAGGTTCTCGACGGTCTTGATCGCCAGCGCCGGGCCGCCGTAGGAGTAGGCGGCGTTGATCTTCGTCACGCCGTGGCCGGGGATGGGCACCACGGTGTCGCGGGGGATCGACAGCCGCCGCGAGGCCCCGCCGCCGATGCGCCACAGCATCATCGTGTCCGAGCGAATTCCGCCGGCGAACGCCCCGGGCTCCTTGGAGCCCTTGGGCCGCTGGTCGGTGCCGATGACCAGCACCGTGTCGGTGCCGGTCAGCATGTTGCTCCCCGGGGTCAGGGCCGCCGATACGGAGTCGGGCACCGACCCTGACTGGATCTGGGCCGAGACCAGGAAGAGCACGAGCGACAGCACCAGCCAGCCGACGATGGCGAGCACCAGGTACGTGAGCACGCGCCGCACGCTCCAGCGCCGCCGCCACCACGGCACCCCCGGCTCGACGTCATGCCGGCGCCCCGGGCGCCCGGGTCCGCCGCCGTCGGGCCCGCGGCCAGATTCGGCGATGTCCTCCTCGCCGCGCAGGCGGGCGCGCAGCCCCTTGGGAACCGAGCGGTACAGCTTGTAGGGGCGCTCCGCGGGATCGGACGGGCCGGGCCGGCCCTCGTCGCCGGACCGGTAGACGCGGTACGGCGGGTCCTCCGTGGGCGCTCGATTTCGGGGATCGTTGGACATCGAGCTCTGCATATAGTGACGGCATGCCAGCGCGGCGCACCATCGGCGTCGACCTGGGCGGTACGAAGATCCTCGCCGGCGCCGTGGACCCAAGCTTAGGCGTTCATCACCGCGTACAGCGCACCGTCACGGGTTTGCAACAGCGCGCCCTTCTGGACATGGCCGTCGACGTGGTGGCCGAGACCCGCGCGTCCGCCGGCGCCGAGGTGGCCGCCGTCGGCTTCGGCCTGCCCGCTCTGATCGACCGCCACACCGGCAAGGTGGCGGTGGGCGTGCACACGCCGCTGGCCGACATCGCCTTTGCCGACGTCATGGCCGAGCGCCTCGGCCTCCCCGTGTTCGTGGACAACGACGGCAACAACTCCGCCCGGGCCGAGCACCGCGCCGGCGCGGCCAAGGGCTACTCGGACGCCATCGTGCTCACCCTCGGCACCGGCATCGGGGGTGGGATGATCCTCAACGACAGCATCTACCGCGGCGCCCGCGGTGGGGCCGGCGAGCTCGGCCACATGGAGATCGACTTCGATGGACCGCTGTGCCGCGACAACTGCCCCGGGCGCGGCTGCGCGGAGCTGTTCGCCTCGGGCCCGGCGCTCGGTCGCGAGGCCACCCGCCTGGCCGCCGAGCGCCCCGGCTCCGGACTGGCCCGCGCGTTGGCCGATGGCCGCGAGCTGTCGGGGCCGCTGGTCACCGAGCTCGCCCACGACGGCGATGAGTCGGCCATCGAGGCCGTCGAGCTCATCGGCTCGCGCCTCGGCGTGGTCATCACCAGCCTGGTCAACATCTTCAATCCAGAGATCGTGGTCATCGGCGGAGGCGTGGTCGCCGCCGGCGAGCTCCTGCTGGCCCCGGCGCGCGCCGTGGTGGCCGAGCGCACGCTGCCGTTCTTGCGGCAGGACCTGCGGATCGTGCCGGCGCGCTTCGGCGTGGAGGCGGGGATGATCGGCGCCGCCGCGCTGGCCTACGACGGCCTCGCCGGCCGCGTCTGAGTCACCCAGCCCGGGCCAGAACCGCCTCGAGCTGCGCCAGGCCCGTCTCCAGCGACCGGACGTCGATGCGCTCCCTGACCGTGTGCATCCCCGCGCCGTCGGCGCACCCGATGCACACCGCCGGGATCCCCAGGGCGGCCGCCGCGTTGGCGTCGGTGGAGCCGGCGGCGAAGGTCTCGGCCAGCCCCAGGGACCGCCGGACCTCCATCACGCTGCGCACCAGCGGATGCTCGGGGTCCAGCCGGCCCGCGCCCCGCCGGCCCACGATCTCGTACTCCAGACGCAGAGGCTCGGCCACCGACAGCGACGCCAGCCGCTCCTCAAAGCCACCTAGCTCCGCGTCGTCCAGCGAGCGCAGCTCGACGAGCATCTCGGCCTCGGAGGCGATCGCGTTGACCGCTCCGCCCCCCGACACGCGTCCGATGTTGACCGCGCCATCGCTCACCAGTGCGGCGCCGAGCGCGATCAGCTCGTGCACGGCACTGGGCGTTCCCCGGTCGCGCCACGAGTGTCCGCCCGGCCCGCTGACCGCGATCCGCGCCCGCACGCTGCCGACGTGCTCGATGACGACGTGGTCCAGGCCATGGCCCTCCACGGCGAGCACGCGGGCCGGCCGGAGATCGGCGCACGCCTGGCGGGCGCCGCGCAGATTGCCCAGTCCCTCCTCGCCGACGGTGAAGGCGACCACCAGCCCCGGCGGCGGCTGCGCCCGTTCCAGTGCCCACACGGTCGCCATGACCGCGGTGGCGTTGTCGCCCACCCCGGGGCCGATCAGGGCGTCGCCGTCTGGCGTGAACGTCAGCTCCGTGTCGTTCGGGAACACCGTGTCGACGTGTGCCATCACCAGGAGGTCTACCGGGCCGTCACCGAAGCTCCAGATCAGGTTGCCGGCGGCGTCCCGGCGCCGGTTCCCGGGCACCCGCGCGAGTCGTTGCTCCAGCCACGCCACCCGCGCCTCCTCGGCGCCCGTGGCCGCCGGGATCGCGGCAAAGCGGGCCAGCTCGTCCACGTCGATCATGATGCGGCCGTATCGTAGAGCCGTGCCCGCCACCGGCCGCCTCATCGTCTGCCCGACGCCGATCGGGAATCTCGAGGACGTCACCCTGCGCGTGCTCGCCGCCCTGCGCGAGGCTGATCTCGTCGCCTGCGAGGACACGCGGCGCACCCGCGTCCTGCTGGACCGCTACGGAGTGAGCGCCCGGCTCGTCAGCTACCACGAGCACAACGAGGCCGAGCGGGCCACCGAGCTGGTGGCCCGGATGAACGAGGGCGCGGTGGTGGCGCTCGTCTCCGATGCCGGCATGCCGCTCGTCTCGGACCCGGGGTTCGTCCTGGTGCGCGCCTGCGTGGCCGCGGGACTGGCCGTGGAGGTCCTGCCCGGGCCCTCGGCGGCGCTGAGCGCCCTGGTGGCCAGCGCCCTGCCGGCGGATCGCTGGCAGTTCGTCGGTTTCCTGCCACGCAAGCGGTCAGAGCTCGAGCGCGTGTTCGCCGAGCCCCAGACCGTGGTCGCGTTCGAGTCCCCGCGCCGTCTGGGCGCCTCGCTCACGGCCCTCGCCGCGCTGGACCCCGAGCGGCCCGCCGCCGTCTGCCGGGAGCTGACGAAGATCCACGAGGAGGTCGTGCGCGGCAGCGCCGGCGAGCTGGCCGAGCGCTATGCCCACCACGCCCCCAAGGGCGAGATCGTCCTCGTCGTCGGCCCGGCCCCGGAGGCCGCGCCGGGGCTGGACGGGCCACTCAAGGCCCTCCAGCGCCTGGTCGACGCCGGAGCCAAGCCGCGGCCCGCCGCGTCCGTCGTCGCCGAGCTCACCGGCGCCAGCGCCAACGCGCTCTATCGCGCGCTCACGCAGGACCGCTCGTGACGGCCTCCGAGCGGGCGCCCGCGACGGTCAGGGCCTCGGCGATCCGGCCGGCCGCCTCGAGCGCCGCGACGGCGTCCGCGCCGCCCGCCCCCTCCTGAGGCGCGCCGCGGATGGTGCGCGCGAACGCCTCGACCTGGGCGCGCATGGCGGCCAGGAACACGGGAGAGCTGCCCGGCGCCCACACGTCGGCGTCCCACATGAAGGCCAGCCGCTCGTAGCCGCCGGCGCCCCACAGCTCCAGCCAGCATGAGTCGGCGTGAATGAAGCGGCGGCCGAGCGAGATCACCGCCGCCGCTCCGCCCGAGAGCTGACCCAGGATCACCGCCGCATCGGGATCCGCCGGCGAGGCGGCCTCGGCGGGCAGCGCGCCGCCGGGCGCCGCCGCCACCGTCTCGATCTCCTGGCCCAGCAGCCATCGGGTCTGGTCGATCTCGTGCACCCCCATGTCGATCGCGATCCCACCACAGTGGGCGCGAAACTCCGCCGACGGCGGCTCCTCGTCCCATTGCATGCACGACAGCTGGTAGATCTCGCCCAGCGCGCCGCGCTCGATCCGGGCCCGCAGCGCCCGCAGCTCGGGCACGAACCGCCGCCAGTACCCCACCTGCAGGCACACCCCGGAGCGCTGCGCCGCCTCATGAGCGGCGGTCGCCTCATCGATGCCCACGCCCACCGGCTTCTCGCACAGGACCGCCAGCCCGGCCGCGGCGAACGTCGCCACCAGCTCCGCGTGCTGGTCTGAGGGCGCGGCGATGAGCACGCCCTCGGCGCCGCCGTCGGCGATCAGCTGCGACGGCGTTTCGACCACCGCCACGCCCAGCCCGGCGAGCTGTGATCGCACCGCGGCGACGGGCTCGACGATCGCGGCGAGCTGCACCCCATCGGCGGCCTGGAGCGCGGCCAGATGCACGCGGCCCATCCGGCCCGCGCCGACCAGGGCGATCCTGACCGGGCCGCTCACAGGCCGCGCGCGCGCAGGTAGTCGCGGTTGAGCCGCTGGTCGCTCACCGGCCGGCCCGGGTCGGCCGGGTCGGGCAGGATGTCCTGCTCCACGACCAGCCAGCCGTGGTAGTCATGCTCCCGCAGCTGATCGAGCACGTCGTCGAGTGCCACATCGCCGGTACCGAGCCGGCAGAACGCGCCCCGCTCCCAGATCGCCCGGACCGGCGCCCTGTCGACCACGATCTCGTCGATCACCGCGAGCTTCGCGTCCTTGAGGTGGACGTGGTTGATCCGCGAACCCCAGTCGCGCACCGCCTGGACGGGGTCGCCCCCGCCGATGAGCAGGTGGCCGGTGTCAAGACAGACCGACACGTCGGTCAGCGCCAGCAGTCGGTCGATTTCCCATGGCGCCTCGATATAGGTGGCGGTGTGAGGGTGGAACGTCGGCTCATAGCCCCGCGCCCGGCAGCGCTCGGCCAACCGCGCCATCGCGTCGGCGAACTGCCGCCAGCCGGCGTCATCCCAGCCGAGGCTGTGGTCGTCATGGGCGCGGCCGGGGTAGGCGCGGCGGCTCTCCGAGCCCGCGTCCGCCACGGTGGGCCGGGCGACCGGCCCGCCGTTCGCCGCGGCATCGAAGACGTCGAGCAGGCTCTCGAGCCGCTGAAGCTCATCCGGCAGCTGCGCGGGCTCCGAGAAGGGGACTTCGAAGTAGCCGCCGGCGAGCGTGAGGTCGCGGCTATGCAGCCGCTCCGGCAGGTCATCCGGGCCGCCCAGATACCCGAGCGGCCCGAGGTCGATGCCGCGATACCCGGCGTCCGCGACCGCCTCGAGCAACTGCGCCCCGGGCGGCACGTTGGGGTCGACTCCCACCGTGATCTCAAAGGCCCCGTAGCTGCAGGGCGCATTGGCGATGACCATCTCCTTGCTGCTCATACCTCCACCTCGCTCGCGAACTCCGACGGGTTGCGCACCGGCTCTCCGCTGAGATGCACGCGGACGATCGCGTTGCACAGCGCCACGTCATGCAGGCCGTCGACCGCGTCGGTCCGGGCGGGCCGTTGCTCGCGAATCGCCGCGTGCAACTCGATCAGCTCCCGCTTGAACGCCTCCACGTAGGAGACCGTCTCGACGGTCCGCCAGGAATGCGAGTCGCCGCCATCGCCGGCTCCCTCGACCGCCAGCTGCGACGGGAACCCGCGCAGGTAGGGCGAGGGCAGGGTCAGGATGACCCGGCGATCCAGCCCGTAGAAGGCCAGCTCCTGGCTGTAGCGGGCCATCCCCGGCAGGTCGACCCAGGACAGGTGGCAGTCGACCCCGCCGAACACGAGGCTCAGATTCACCACGCGCGAGCTCAGCTCCGCGTACTTGACGAGCTCGGGCTCGCCGAGCGCGCCGCGCAGCGCGTTGAGCTCATGCACGAGGTTGTCGAGCAGCATCCAGCGGTAGCAGAAGCGGGTCTCCTCGTCGGCATCCGGGAGGGCCAGCGCCAGGCGACGCTCGTCGGCGGCCCGCAGATCGGCGAGGATCTCGGGTGGCGCCGGCATCGGCGGCTCCATCGGATATCCCTCGACATAGGGCTCAAACGGGGACTCGAGCGTCGTCACGCGGATCAGGCGCAGTTCCCCGGCCTCGGGCAGCAGCTCCACCAGGCGCTCGTAGGCGGGGTCGTAGCGCTTCATGGTGCCGACCATGAGCTGCACGCCGCCCTCGCGGACGGCCTCGATCATCGCCCGTCCCTCGTCCAGGTTCAGGCACATCGGCTTCTCCACGAACACGTGGACGCCCGCCCGGGCGGCGGCGATCGCCGCCGGCGCGTGACTGCCGGAGGTGAGGACCATGACGAGGTCGAGCGGCTCGGAGGCGAGCATCTCCTCCCAGGACTCGAACACCGCCGCGGCGCCGAATCGCCGCGCGCACGCCGCGGCCTTCTCGCGGGAGATATCGCACACCGCCCGAAGCTCGAAGAGCTCGTCGAGGTCATTGAGATGGGGCAGGTGCATCACCTCGGCGATCACGCCGCAGCCGATGACCCCCACCCGTAGCCGTTCTGTCAACCCGTGCTCCTTCCCATGTCTTTGCTCACGTCCCGGTCACCGGTCGCGGGCTGACGCGCCTGCGGCGCCGCGCTCGTCGCACCACGCTCGGCACCAGGAAAGCCGCGGCGGTGATTGTCAGCGAGACTGCGATCAGGATGGTTGCCAGGGCATTGACCTCTGGCGTGATCCCGAACTTCACCTGCGTGTAGATGTAGATGGGCAGGGTGTTGCCCCCGCCGATCAAGAACAGCGTGATCACGAACTCGTCGAGCGAGAGGGTGAAGGCGAACAGGGCCCCGGCGAAGATCGCCGGCCCGATCAGCGGCAGCACGATGTGACGCAGGCGCCGGTAGGAGTTGGCCCCCAGATCCGCGGCGGCGCGCTCCAGCGAGCGGTCAAATCCCTCCAGCCGCGAGGCCACCACCAGGATGACGAACGGGGTGACGTACACGCTCTGCCCGATGACGACGGTCTGGTTGGACAGCGCCACGTGCAGCACGCTGGTGAAGAAGGTCAACAGCGAGACGCCGATCAGCAGGCCGGGGAGCATGATCGGCAGCGTCAGTGCGGCCCGGATCCCGCTGCGGAACGGCAGGTTGGCCCGCACCAGCGGGAACGCCGCCGCCGTTCCGACGACGGTGGCGATCACGGTCACCTCCAATGCCACCGACAGTGTCGTCTTCAGCGCGTCCTGAATCTGGAAGTCACTGAATGCGGTGTGGTACCAGTGCAACGTCCATCCGGTGATCGGCAGCGTCCCGTACTGGTTGGCGTTGAAGCTGAAGAGGATGAGCAGGATGATCGGTGCGAACAAGAAGAAGTAGATGAACACCGCCCAGCCGGCCAGGGCGCCGCGAACGAGGCGCTTGTGGGGAGCGACGGCGTCGGCGGCTTCACCGGCCATAGGTGTCCGCCACGTCGAGCTGCTTTCGGAACGCGACCAGCATCGCGATGATGAGCGCCGCGATGAGCAGGGAGATCGCCGCTCCCCGCGTGTATTCGGCACCCTGGAAGAAGTTGACGATGAGGTTGCCGATCATCACCCCGCGGGTGCCTCCGACGAGCTGCGGGGTCAGGTACTCGCCGAGCACCGGGATGAACACGAAGATCACCGCCACGGTGAGCCCGGGCCGGATCTGCGGCAGCAGCACGCGCGTGATGGCGACCCGCGGCGCCGCCCCGAGGTCCATGGCGGCCCGCATCTGCATCCAGTCAAACCGCTCCAGTGACGCGTACAGCGTCAGCGCGGCGAACGGGAAGTAGAGGTAGATGAGGACGAGGATCACCGCGGGGCGGTCGTAGAGCAGGAACGACAGCGGCTGGTGGATGACCCCGATCGCCTCCAGGAAGCGGTTGAGCACGCCCTTCTCGCCGAGGATCGTCGTCCACGATGTCACCCGCAGCAGGTAGCTGGTCCAGAACGGCACGATGACCAGCACCAGCAACGGGCGGCGCACCGACGGCCGCACGTAGCGCGCGAGCCAGTAGGCCAGCGGGAAGGCGGCCAGCAGGGTCAGCACCGTCGTCAGGGCGGCCACCCAGATCGTGTCCCACAACGTCGTGACGTAGGTGGGCACGCTGAAGAAGTACCGGTAGTTGTCCAGCGTCCAGTGGTGGACGACGTTGTAGTTGACGACCTCCCAGAAGCTGTAGAGGACGATGAGGACCAGCGGGGCCAGGAAGAAGCCGCCGAACAGCACTACCGCGGGGGAGAACCCCGCGTAGGGCCCGAGCCGGCGGTGGAGGGGGGCCCGCCGCGGGGTCACCGCGGGCGGGTGCCCCACCGTCGCTTCTGGCGCCAGAGCCACCGCTCAGGCCCCGGCTGCCGCTTCCGGCACGAGAGGCACTCGGCCTAGGCCCCGAACACCTGGTTGAAGGCGTCGATGTAGGCCTGGACGTTGCCCGACGGCCCCTTGAGGGTCATCTGCAGGGCGCGGTCGGGCTGGTTGTACCAGAGCAGATCGGCGCGCTCCTTGTAACCCTGGTTGACGAGCATCTTGTACGCCTTCTCGTTGAACAGGGGCCGGCCGTTGACCAGGAAGTTCTTGGCCACCCACGGGGCCTGCTCCATCCCGTTGAGGAACTGGTGGAAGCGGTCCTTGTGCTGGGAGGCCTTGACCATCTGCTCGCCGTCGATCCACCCGACCACGCCTTCCTTGGGGGTCGCCTCCTTGACGGTGGGACCGCCCGCGGCCTTGACACGGAAGTCGGTGCCGAGGTTCTCAAGCGCCATCCACGCCGACCCGTCGGCCAGGGCGCGCACCGAGTCGGAGTTCTGGGAGACCAGCTTCAGGAACGCGGGCTTGGCGGACTTGAGGAAGTCCTGCGCGCGCGAGATCTCGGCCGTGGTCATGCCGTAGGGCTCTTTGGCGCCCGTGGCCAGGCCGGCAATGGCCATCAGGTCCGTCGGCTGGTTCTCGGCCACCACCTTGCCGGCGTACTTGGGCTCGGTCAGGACCTCCCAGGAGGTGGGCGCCGGCGAGACGTGCTTCGGGTTGTAGTAGATGTTGACCGACGACCAGCCGTTGGGGTAGACGAGGTAGCCGCCGCCCGCCTTCCAGAACGGCACCTCCTTGGCGATCGAGTACAGCTGCGAGGACACCGGGATCGACTCGACGTCGAAGGGCTCGGTGAGCCCGTCGTGGAAGTACTTGGGGGCCCACAGCGCGTCCGTCGAGACGATGTCGTACTGACCGCCGGTCTGCTTGACCTTCAGGTATCCGTCGGAGTCGTCGGATTCCAGGCTGGGACGGGCGGCGATCCCCGTCGACGTCTTGACCGCGGCGATCTGCGCCGGCAGGTAATGGTCATTCCACGTCTCCCAGTTCAGCGTCACCGGGCTGTTGCCCGAGCTCGCCGCGCTGCCGGCCTTCGACGCGGTGCTCTGCGTCGCACTCGACGAGCCGCACGCCGCGACGTACAGCCCTGTCACACCCAATGCACTCGCCCTCAATGCCTGACGGCGTGTCACCGGTCCGTTGATGCTCATCAGCTCACTCCTCGTTGTCCATGTGTGGATCCAGGACCACTGCGTCCTGCGGCGACCAGCTCACGGTCGCGGTGGCGTTGTTCTGAAGCGGCGCCGCTGCGTCCGCGTGCAGCGCCGCCATGATCGGCATGCCCAGGGCCTCGCACTTCACCGCCACCCGGCTGAAGCTGCCGAGGAACGAGGACCCCACGACCGTTCCCACCAACCCCGCGGGATGGCCGTTGCCGGCGATCACGCGGACCGACTCGGGCCGCACCATGAGTGTCGCCCGCTGCCAATCCCCCTCCGGGGGCGGGCACGCCACACGACTCCCGTCCACGGCTACCACGCTCCCGTCCGCGCCTCTCGTGACCTCCAGGAAGTTCGACTCGCCGATGAAATCGGCGACGAACCGCGTCGCCGGCCGGCGGTAGATCTCCTCGGGAGAGCCCACCTGCTCCAGGCGCCCCTCGTCCATCACCCCGATGCGATCCGCCATCGCCATCGCCTCCTCCTGGTCGTGCGTGACGAAGACGAATGTCGTGCCCACCTCGCGATGGATCTGCGCCAGCTCGATCTGCAGGCGCTTGCGCAGCTTGAGGTCGAGCGCCCCCAGCGGCTCGTCGAGGAGGAGCACTGCGGGCCGGTTGACGAGCGCGCGCGCCACCGCGACCCGCTGCTGCTGGCCTCCCGAGAGCTCGGCCGGAAGCCGGTCGGCCAGCTCGGTGAGCCCGACCAGGGCCAGGGCCTCGTCGATCCGCGGGCGCGCCTCCCGGCGCGACACGCGGGCCATCCGTAGGCCGAAGCCGACGTTGTCGCCGACGGTCAGATGCGGGAACAGCGCGTAGTTCTGAAACACCGTGTTGACGTTGCGCTTGTGCGGGGGGACGCGGTCGGTGCGCCGGCCCTGAATGAGGATCTCGCCGGCCGTCGCCTCGACGAAGCCACCGATCAGGTTGAGCGTCGTGGTCTTGCCGCAGCCCGACGGCCCGAGCAGGCAGAAGAACTCGCCCTCTCGGATCTCGAGGTCGAGCGGCTCGAGCGCCACCAGGTCGCGGTAGCGCTTGGACACGCCGCGCAGCTCGATGGCCGGCGACGCCGCCTGGGCCGGCGCCGCCGCCGGACCGGCGGTCTGGGGCTGGGGGGCCGGCGCGCTCACCCCAGCACCTCGGCCAGCGCCGCGCCCGGGTCGTGGTCGCAGCCGCAGGAGTGCCGGCGCACCAGCCCGACGTCGATCCGCGCCTCGCTCCACGGCGCCTGTTCGTCCTCGATCGCGGCCAGCAGCAGCTGCGCGCCGTCGCTGCCGATGGCGCGGGCGTCATAGGCGATCGCGGTCAGCGAGGGCTCGAGCAGCGGGGCGAAGTAGAGATCGTCAAAGCAGGCGAGCGCCAGGTCGCCCGGAATGGACACCCGCGCGCGCCGCGCCGCGACCAGCACGCCCATGGCCAGCTCGCCGCTGGCGGTGATCAGCGCCGTGGGCGGCCGATCGAGGGCCAGAAGCGCCTGGGCGTGCTCGAACCCGCTGGCGATCGTCCAGTCGCATTCGTCGACCAGCTCCGTGGGCGCGTCCACGCCGTTGTAGGCCATGGCGTTGTGGAATCCACGCAGACGCTCGACGCCGCTCGTCCGGTCGTTGGGGCCACCCAGGAAGGCGATGCGGCTGTGCCCATGGCCGACGATGTGATCGACGAGCAGCTCCATGCCGCGCTCGTTCTCGAGCACGACGTTGCCCACCCCCGCCCCGGGGGCCAGCTCGTCGATGAACACGCACGGCGTCCCGTCCAGGAGCACGTTGAACTGCTCGGCGCCGACCGGGGCGGTGGACATGAGGATGCCGTCGACCTCGTGATCGAGCAGCGTCTGTACGGCCTCGGTCAGCGTCCGCGGGTCCTCGCCGGAATCGACCAGGATGAGCCGGTAACCGTGCTCCTGCAGACTCATCTGCGCTCCATTGGTCACGGCGGCGTAGAAGCTGTGGGTGACCGTGGGGACGACGAGGCCGATCGTCTTCGTTCGGCGCGTCCGCAGCGAGCGCGCGACCGGGGACGGCCGGTAGTCGAGCGCCTGGGCTGCCCGGACCACCGCGTCGCGGGTCTCGTCGGACAGCTCGCCAACGCCGTTCAGGGCGCGCGACGCTGTCGACTTCGACACTCCGGCACGGCGCGCCACATCGTTGAGTCGGGCCCTCGGCATCCCCACAATCGGTTGCGCAATCGGTTTCGGCGCGGGTATAAGTACCAGCTGCCACATGGCGTGTCAATGCGCATTAATCGCGCGCCAACCAAAACCCCGTGGGTACCGGGCCGCGGCCCGGGTGGGGCTACCTCTCGACGAAGTAGCTGCCGGAGCCCTGGCCGCTGGAGAAGTAGCGGGTGGTGACGGTCTTCTTGCGGGTGAAGAACTCGACGCCGTCGGTGCCGTGCGCGTGCAGGTCGCCCAGGAACGAATCCTTCCAGCCGCTGAACGGGAAGAAGGCGACCGGTGCGGCGACGCCGATGTTGACGCCGATCATGCCGGCCTCCACCTCGTGGCGATAGCGCCGCACCGATGCTCCGGACTCGGTGAAGATCGAGGTGCCGTTTCCAAAGCGGCTGGAGTTGACGATCTCGATCGCCTGATCGAGCGACTCGGCCCGGATCACGCACAGCACCGGCCCGAACACCTCCTCCTGGGCGATCTCCATCTCCGGGGTGACGTCATCGAGGATCGTCGGGCCCAGGAACGCCCCCTCGGGGGCGATCCCCTCGCCGGCGACACCTCGCCCATCGGTCACCAGGGTGGCGCCGCCCGCCACGCCCCGCTGCACCCAGTCCGCGATGCGGTCACGGGCGGCACAGGAGATGACCGGGCCCACGTCACTGGACTCGTCCAGCCCGTCGCCGACGTGCAGGGCGCGGGTGGCCTCAGCCAGCGGCCCCATGAGCTGCTCGTGGGCGTCACCCACCGTCACCACCACCGAGCCCGCCATGCAGCGCTGGCCCGCTGCGCCGAAGGCCGAGCCGAGGATCCCGTCCACGGTCTTGTCGATGACCGCGTCGGGCATGACCACCATATGGTTCTTGGCGCCCCCCAACGCCTGGACCCGCTTGCCCGCCTTGGCGGCGCCCTCGTAGACCAGCCGCGCCACCGGAGCCGAGCCCACGAACGAGACCGCGTCGATCCCGGGGTGCGTCAGGATTCCCTCGACGATCTCGCGCCCGCCGTTGACGAGGTTCACCACGCCGGCCGGCAGGTCGAGCGCGTCAAGCTCCTCGAAGGCGATCTGCTGGGTGAGCGGCACCTGCTCTGAGGGCTTGAGCACGAAAGTGTTGCCGCAGGCGATGGCGAACGGCAAGAACCAGAACGGCACCATCGCCGGGAAGTTGAAGGGCACGATCGCCGCGCACACGCCGACCGGCTGGCGGATCGTCTCCGCATCGATGTTGCGCGAGACGTCCTCGAGAATGCGGCCCTGCATGGTGGTCGGGATGGCGCACGCCGCCTCCACCATCTCGATCATGCGCGCCACCTCGGCCGAGGCGTCGGCGATGGTCTTGCCCATCTCAGTGGTCACCGACCGCGCCAGCTCCTCATGGCGCGCCACGAGGCGCTCGCGCAGCTCGAACAGCTTGCGCGCCCGCGCGATCGTCGACACCGCGCGCCACTCCGGCAGCGCCGCCCGCGCCGCCTCTACCGCGGCGTCAAGGTCGGCCGCGCCCGACAGCGGCACCCGCGCCAACGTGCCCCCCGTGGCGGGGTTCGTGACGTCGAGGATCTCGGTGGCGGCCTGGGCCGGGGTCCAGCGGCCGGCGATGTAGTTGTCAAGCAGTCGGGTGGCGGTGGCGGACATCTCTGGAAGCTCCTACTCAGGTTGGGGGCGAAGGCGCGGCGCGCCATTCGTGGTCGGGATCATTGACGAAGGCCCACTGCCGCTTCGGACCAGCCATCACGTTGAGGTAGTACACGTCGTAGCCTGGCGGCGCCGACACCGTGTGGTAGCCGCGGGGGACCAGCACACAGTCGCGATCGCCGAAGGTCAGCGTCTCGTCAAGTGACCTGTCCTGACTGTAGACGCGCTGCAGTCCGAACCCCTGTGCCGGGGCGATGCGGTGGTAGTAGGTCTCCTCCAGGAAGGTCTCTGCGGGCGGGTTGTCCTGGTCGTGCTTGTGGGGCGGATAGCTGGACCAGTTGCCGCCCGGCGTGAGGACCTCGACCACCAGCAGCGAGTCGGCCTCCTGGTCGGCCATGAGGATGGGACGGACGGTGCGCTCCTGCGATCCATAGCCGCGGATCTCCACGTCGATCTCGCTGCCCGGGAGCACGCGGGCCGCGGCGCCGCCGCCGGGCGCCGGGCCCCAGCACAGCGCCACCTCGGCCTCGTCGGCCGAGGCGATCTGGAAGGTGGTGCCCGGCGGCAGGTAGGCGGCGTCGGGCGGGTCGCTCCACGGGTCGGGCCGGCCGCCGAGCGCGCCCCACTCGCCGTGCTCGGAGTTCACCGTCGCCGTGCCGCAGATCACCACGATGCACACCTCGCGGTCGCGCGTGTCGCGGTGGGCGACGACGCCGGGCGCGAGCCGCAGCACCTCGAAGCCGACGTATGTCCAGCCGGCCGAGATGGGGGTGACGTCCAGGAACGTCCCGTCGGCGGCGGGGCTGGCGGCGGGATGCACGACGAGGTCGGTCATGGGCTCACCTATACGAATTGGCGTTGGGCCGAGACGTCGCGCTCGTACTGCGCTCGCGCCGCACGGACCGGGTCCTGCGTCGAGGTCGCGGCCACCGGAACATCCCACCAGCTGTCATAGCTGGGGACGCCGGCGTAGCGGTCGGTCTCGATGCACACCACGGTCGGGCCGCCCGTGGGCGCCTGGGCCAGCGCCCCGCGCAGGTCGGCGATCGTCCGCGCGCGGATCACCCGCGCCCCCAGACTCTCGGCGTTGGCGGCGAGGTCGACCGGGAGCACGTCGGAGCCCGCCGGCTGCGCGAGTCCGGCGCCGGCGGCGTCGTCGACGGGGAGCGAGCCGTTGGCGGCAAACCGGTAGTGGGTTCCGAAGCCCGCCGAGCCCACCGAGCGCGACAGCGCCCCGATCGACGCGTAGCCGTGGTTGTCGACGAGCACGATGGTGATCGCGATCCGCTCGGCCACCGCCGTGACCAGCTCGCCGGGCAGCATCAGGTAGGAGCCGTCGCCGATGAGCACGAACACCTCGCGCTCGGGGGCGGCCAGCTTGACGCCGATCCCGCCGGGGATCTCATAGCCCATGCATGAGTAGCCGTACTCGACGTGGTAGCCCTTGCCCGCCGGGTCGCGGGCGTGCCACAGCTTGTGCAGGTCACCGGGCGCCGAGCCGGCGGCGCACACCACCACGCCGGTCTCACCCGCGGCGTCATTGATGGCGCCGATGACCTGTGCCTGGGTGGGCAGGGCGCCGTCCGAGGCGCCGGCGGCGGACACCAGACGCGCCACCTCATCCGCCCACGCGGCGCTGTGTCCCGCCGCCCGCTGCTCCCAGTCCTGCGGCGCGCGGTGCCCGGCCAACGCAACGGCCAGCTCCTGGAGCGCCACGCGCGCATCGGACACCACCGCCACCCCGCTGAGCTTGGCGGCATCGAAGCCCGCCACGTTGACGTTGACGAAGCGGACGCCGGGGTCCTGGAAGGCCGACTTCGACGCGGTGGTGAAGTCGCTCCACCGCGTGCCGATCCCGATGACCACGTCGGCCTCCCGGGCCAGCGCGTTGGCGGCGGCGGTGCCCGTGGCGCCGAGGGCCCCGAGGCTGAGCGGGTGATCGGAGACCAGCGCTCCCCGCCCGGCCTGGGTCTCGGCCACCGGGATGCCGGTGGCGTCCACCAGCGCGCGCAGCGCCTGGGTGGCCTGCGCGTAGATCACGCCCCCACCGGCGACGATGAGCGGCCGCTTCGCGCCGCGGATGAGCGCAGCGGCGGCGGCGAGCGCCTCCGGCGCCGGCGGCTGGCGGTAGACGGTCCAGGTCCGCGGCGCCAGGAACGCCGCCGGCACGGCGAGGGCCTCGGCCTGAACATCCTCGGGCAGGGCCAGCGTCACCGCGCCCGTCTCGGCCGGGTCGGTGAGCACCCTCATCGCCTCGAGCGCGGCTGGGACGAGCTGCTCGGGCCGCTCGACCCGCTCGTAGAAGCGCGACACCGGCCGCAGGCAGTCGTTGACCGAGACGGTGGCGTCGTGGGGCACCTCGAGCTGCTGGAGCACGGGGTGGGGGTAGCGCGTGGCGAAGGTGTCGCCGGGAAGCAGCAGGACCGGCAGCCGGTTGATCGTCGCCAGCGCGGCGCCCGTGACCATGTTGGTCGCCCCCGGGCCCACCGACGTGGTGCACGCGAACGTCGCCAGGCGGTTGCGTTGCCGCGCATAGCCGGCCGCGAGGTGGACCATCGCCTGCTCGTTGCGCGCCGGGTGATAGGGCAGCGCCTCCGGGTACTGCGAGAGCGCCTGCCCCAGCCCAGCGACGTTCCCATGGCCGAAGATCCCCAGGCAGCCGGCGAAGAAGTGCTCCCGCCGCCCGTCGCGCTCGAGGTGCTGGGCGCCGAGAAAGCGCACGAGGGCTTGGGCAACGGTGAGGGTCTCGGTCTGGGTCATGCGGGGCTCCCTGCAGTCATATCGGAACAGTCGAGATCGTGGCGCAACCGCGCGAGGGTGGTGTCCAGGTCGGGCAGCTCGGCACCGAGCCGCTCGGCCGTCATGGTGGCGTCCAGCCGCGTGTCGCGGGGGATGGCGCCGCCGGCGACCGCCTCTGCCGGCGGCGGGCCCACGTCGAGCAGGCCGGGGTCCAGCCCGAAGGCCGCCACCGTCCGGCGGGCCAGCTCCACCCGGTCGGCGTGCTCGCCGCCGCAGCAGTGCAGGATTCCGCTCACGTCTCGCTCAAGGGCCAGCCAGATGAGCTCGGCGGCGTCGGTGGCCAGCGTGGGCGTGGCCAGTCGGTTGAGCCCGTCGCCGTTCCACACCGTGAAGCGCTCCCCGGCGCGCAGGGCGTCCACCAGCGAGGCCACCAGATAGCCGAAGCCCGCGTCCTGGGCCCGCGGGGTCTGCGGCCGGGCGCGGTGCAGGCCCTGGACGCCGGCGATGCGGGCCACCGTGCCGCGGTGTGCCCGCTGGGTGACCACGAGCTCGGAGGCAGCCTTGAGGAAGCCGTAGGAGTTGATCGGGTTGGGTGGCTCGGTCTCCGTGGCCGGGCCCTGGGTGCCGTCGAACACCCAGTCGGTGGAGACGAGCACCACGCGCGCGTCGACGTCGTTGGCGGCGTCGACGACGCTGCGGGTGGCTCCCACGTACTCCCGCCACGCGCGGCGACGGTCCGAGGTCAGCATGGTTGGATCGTTCCAGATCGCGGCGTGAACGACGGCGTCGGGACGCGTGGCGGCGACGCAGCGGCGCACCAGCGGGCGGTTGGTGAGGTCGAGGACCTCATGCGAGGGCGCCACCACCTCGGCGCCGTGGCGCTGGGCGAAGACGTGGACGAGGTTGGAGCCGACGAATCCGCCCGCGCCCGTCACGAAGACCCTCACGCCCTCACCTCCTCCAGCCGCACGGCTCGCCCCTCGCGCAGCGACTGCCAGGCCGCCAGCCCGATGACCAGGGGGGCCCGGGCGTCCTGCACGCCCACCGGCGGCGGCGTCCCGTCCCGCAGGGCGGCGACGAAGGCCTGCCACTCGCGCTCGTAGCTGGGCAGGTAGCGCTCGAGGAAGAAGTGGGGGAGGGGCGGGCGCAGCGCGCCCCGGGCGGTGGTGAGCACCCCGGTGTGCGCCGGCGGGTTCTCCGAGGCCGCCATCCCGTCGGAGCCGAAGGCCTCCACCCGCTGGTCAAAGCCATAGGCGGTGCGCCGGCAGTTGTCGATCGCCGTCAGACAGCCGCTGGCGTGCACGAGGGTGACGAGCGCGGTGTCAACGTCGCCGGCGTCGGCGAACTCGGGGGCGACGCGCACCCCGCCGCGGGCGAACACCTCCACGACCTCCGATCCGGTGACGAACCGGGCCATGTCGAAGTCGTGGATCATCATGTCCAGGAACAGCCCGCCCGAGGTGCGCACGTACTCCAGCGACGGCGGCTCGGGGTCGCGGCTGGAGATCCGCAGCAGGTGGGGCTGCCCGATCCGGCCCGCGGCGACGGCCTCGTGCACCGAGGCGTGGGCGGGATCGAAACGGCGGTTGAAGCCCACCTGGAAGGGGACGCCGTGGGCCTCGATGGCGTCGAGCCCGCGTTCGAGCTCCTCGAGGTCCAGGGAGACCGGCTTCTCGCAGAAGACCGCCTTGCCCGCCTCGGCGGCGGCCACCATCAGGTCCACGTGCGTGTCGGCGCTCGAGCAGATGGCCACGGCGTCGACGTCTGAGCTCAGCACCTCCTCCACGCTGGCGGCGGCGGGGACGCCGAGCTCCCCGCCCACGTCGAGCGCGAACGGCTCGTGGACGTCGTAGACGATGCCGACCCGCGCGCCGGCCACGCGCCGGGCCAGCAGCTCGGCGTGCATGCGCCCGATCCGTCCCACGCCGATGAGGCCGATGCTGACCGCGCTCACGCCGCCGCCCTGTCCCGCAGCGGGGTCACCGTCTCCCAGGCGCCGCTGCGCGCCGAGCGCAGCAGCGCGTCTTGGACCGCCGCCCACTCCAGCGCCTGCTCGAAGCCGGGCTCGAACGGTCGCCCCTCGGCGATCGCGGTGCAGAACTCGTGATCCTCGATGGTCACCAGGTCCTCAAAGCCGATCGGGTTGCCGCTGCCGGGCACGAACACGCCGTGGTGGGCGAACCGATCGCCGCCGCGCACCGTGGTGTACCCGGAGCCGCGGTCGCTGGTGGCGCGGTACAGGCGCAGCTCGTTGAGGCGTTCGAGGTTCCAGCCGACCGCTCCGCGGGTGCCGTAGGCGTCGAAGGCCATCTCGGACTCGGGGCCGAGGGCGGTGCGGCTGGCCTCGAAGCTGCCCCGGGTGCCGTTGGCGAACTCCACCAGCATCGCGGCGTAGTCCTCGTTGGTGACCGGCCGCATCGGGTCCTCGGGGCGCCCCCGGCCGTAATGGCTGGCGCCGTCGGTGGGCTGCGGACGCTCCCGGATGAACGTCTCCACGGTGCCGGTGACGCGCGCGATCGGACCGATCAGCATGTGCGCCAGATCCACGGCATGCGACAGCAGGTCGCTGGTGACCCCGTAGCCGGCCTCGTCGAGCTGGAAGCGCCACGAGCTGACGCCGAGCGGATCTGAGCCGTACATCGAGAAGAACCGCCCGCGGTAGTTGGTGATCTCGCCCAGCTCGCCGGCCGCGATCAGCTCGCGCGTGTAGCGCACGAGCGGCGCCCAGCGGTAGTTGTAGCCCACGCCGCTGATCACCCCGGCGCTGTGCGCGGCGGTCGCGGCGTACAGGACATGTTCGGGGGTACCGCCCACGGGCTTCTCGCAGAAGACGGCCTTGCCCGCGGCGGCGACGGCGGCCACGAGCTCGCCGTGGACCATGTTGGGTGCGGCGATCCACACGGCGTCGACGTCGGGGTCCTCCACGACGGCCCGCCAGTCCACCGTGGCTCGCTCAAAGCCGAACGAGCTGATGGCGTCCTGCACGCGGTCGGGGAGGGCGTCGCTGCACGCCACCAGACGCGGCTCGTAGGCTCGGTCGTGAAAGAGCTGCGGGATCCGCGCCAGCGAGCGGGTATGGGCCTGGCCCAGCCACCCGAAGCCCACGACTCCCACGCCGATGCGCCGCCGCCCGCTCACGCCGGCATCGCCTCCACCAGCTCGGACACCTCGACTGCGGAGGGCATCGCCGCCGAGCACAGCAGCCGTGAGGCGACGATCCCGCCGGCGGCGTTGGCAAACGCCACCGCGCGCTCGGCCGGCCAGCCCGAGAGCAGCCCGTGACAGAGCGCGCCGCCGAAGGCGTCGCCGGCGCCCAGCCCGCAGAGCACGTCGATCGGCGCCGGTGCCACCAGGCGCTCGCCGCGATCGTCGGCCAGCAGCACCCCGTCGCCGCCGAGCTTGACGATGGCAAGCTCCACGCCGCGGTCCAGCAGGCGGGCGGCGGCCTCGTGGGGATCGCCGGCGCCCACCGCCACCGAGCACTCCTCGCGGTTGCCCACGGCGACGGTGACGTGCGCCACCGCCTCGCCGATCACGCGCGAGGCCTCGGCGCGGTCGCGCCAGAAGCTCGGGCGGTAATCGAGGTCGAGCACCGTATGTGGGCGTCGCCCGCGGGCGGCCAGCATCCCCCGGACGGTGCCGCGGCTGGGCTCCTGGGCCAGCGCGCCGCCGCTGATCCACAGGACGCCGGCGCCGCTGACGACCTCGTCCGGTACCTCACCGACTTCAAGCTGGAAGTCAGGGACGGGCGGCTGGCGGCGAAAGTGCAGCTGGGGCTCCTCGGGCGGGTCGAGCACGGCGAAGGCCAGCGGCGTGACGCCCTCGCCCTGGACCGCCACGAAGCGCGTGTCGACGCCGTAGTCGCGCAGCTCCTGCCGCGCCACCTCGCCGAACGGGTCGGCGCCGACCTTCGTGTACAGGCCCGACCGCCGGCCCAGGCGGGCGGCGGCGATGGCGACGTTGGTGGGGCTTCCGCCCACCGCCTTGGCAAACGTCTCGGCCTCGGTCCAGCCGGCGCCGATCTGCCCGCAGTAGAGGTCGATGCTGATGCGCCCGACGGTGAGGACTTCGAGCTCGGACATCGCCTCCTACGCGCTCTCCTTGGCCTCGGCCGCCAGTTCCTTGGCGACCTTGGCCAGCTCGGGATCGGCGGCCAGTCCCTGCAGCTCGTGGCTGAGCTGCTCGAGCTCGGCGCCGCCCGCCATGAGCGAGGTGAGCTGCTCCAGGGATGTCTCGGCCTTCAGATAGGAGCCCATCATCTGCCCGCGCTGGAGGAGCACGAATCGGTCGCCCACCGGGAACGCGTGGTGCGGGTTGTGGGTGATGAAGACCACCCCGCGGCCTCGGGCCCGCGCCTGGATGACGTACTTGAGCACGATCCCGGACTGCCGGACCCCCAGCGCGCTGGTGGGCTCGTCCAGGATGAGCACCTGGGCGCCGAAGTACACGGCGCGGGCGATCGAGACAGCCTGGCGCTCGCCTCCCGACAGCGTCCCCACCGTCTGGTTGGGATCGCGCACGTCGATCCCCATCTTGGCCATCTCGTCGCGCATGACCGACTGCGCCTTCTTGATGTCCATTCGCTGCAGCGGCCCCCACCCCTTCGTCGGCTCGTTGCCCAAGAAGAAGTTGCGCCACACGCTCATGAGCGGCACGGTGGCCAGGTCCTGGAACACCGTGGCGATCCCCCGGCCGCGCGCGTCGCGCGGATTGGTGAACGTCACCGGCTCGCCGTTCATGAGCAGCTCGCCCTCGTCGGGAGCATGGACTCCGGAGAGGATCTTGATCAGCGTGGACTTGCCCGCGCCGTTGTCCCCCAGCACGCAGGTCACCTCACCGGCGTTGACCTTGAGTGAGATGTCGCGGAGCGCGTTGACGGACCCGAAGTACTTCGAGACCCCGCGGGCCTCCAGGAGGCACGCCTCGGTGCCGTTGACCGCCGGCCCGGTTCCGGCCTCCGGCGTGGTTCCCGGGCTCTGCCCAGTGCCCGCGGTGGTGTGCATGTCCGAACCCTCCATGCTCATCGCCTCGACGTGACCGCGCGGCGGTAGATCAGGGTGTTGACGGCCACGGCCAGGAACAGGATCGCCCCGAGGAACGCGAAGTTCCAGGAGCTGTCCCAGCCGGCGTAGATCACGCCCTCGAAGGCCATCCCGATGATGCAGGCGCCCAGCGCCGCGCCCACCGCGGAGCCGTAGCCGCCGGTGAGAAAGCAGCCGCCCACGACGGCGGCGATGATGTAGAAGAACTCGTAGCCCACGCCCTGCTCGGACACCGCCGAGCCCGACTGGGTGAACGAGATGATCCCGACCAGCGACGCGGCGACCGCGGTGCTGACGAACAGCAGAATCTTGGTCCGGTTGACCGGGACGCCGGTGTTGCGGGCGGCGTTCTGCTCCCCACCGGACGCAAAGATCCAGTTGCCGAACGACGTGCGGCTGAGCACCCATGTGGCGACGATCGTCACCAGGATGAACCAGATGATCGCCGTGCTGTAGCCGTTGGCCAGCGCGCCGCTGGAGAAGAACGAGCTGCCGAAGATCGACTTGGCGCTCGCCAGGCCCGGCGGGTGCGGCGAGCTGATCGAGACGTTGGTGCTGCCGTGGTTGAGCAGCAGGACGCCGCCGACGCTGGCGCCGCGCAGGATGAAGAACGTCGCCAGCGTCACGATGAAGCTCGGCAGCTTGCTCTTGACCACGACGTAGCCGTTGAGCAGGCCGACGGCGGCGGCGAACGCGACGGTGGCGACGATGGCCAGCCAGGTGTCCCAGTGATACTTGCCGACCAGCAGCGCCGGCACGATCGCCGTGACGCCCGACATCACTCCGGTCGAGAGGTCGAACTCGCCGCCGATCATCAGCAGCCCCACCGGGACGGCGATGATCCCGAAGAACGCCGCCTGCTGCGTCCACGCCGCCAACCCGGTCTGGTTGAGCCACAGGTGGTTGGAGCTCGAGTCGGTGATCGCGAACAGGACCCAGACCGCGATCGCGCCCATCAGCGCTCCCAGCTCCGGTCGGCGCATCAGCCGCGTCATGCGGCTGATGGGGACCAGCCGCTCATCGGTTGTCGCCGGCTCTGCCTGCGCCTGGCTCGAGGTCGGCGTGGGGGGTGAGGTGGCGCTCATCGTCTCTCGGTCACTCTCCGTCAGTCACGTGTGCAAGCGCCGCCGGGCGGGGCCGATCCTCCGCCCGGCGCGCTTGCGCGGTTGGCGTGTCGTGGGGGTGGGTCAGTCGTCCCCGGCTGCGATCGCCGCTGACACATTGGCGATGTTGGTCTTGTCCACCAGGAGCGGACCGCTGGCCACGGTGGTGCCGCCGCCGACGCTCTGCCCCTCGTGCTTGCGGAACAGGTAGAGGAACTGGATGGGCAGGTAGCCCTGTAGGTACTGCTGCTGGTCGACCGCGAAGGCCACCGTCCCCGCCTTGATCTCGTTCTCGACGTCGCTGGACAGGTCGAACGTCGCGATCTTGACGTTCGCGGGATGCGCGCTGATCAAGACGGGCGCGAAGGCGTTGTTGAGGAGCATGACCGCATTGATCTGCGGATGGGACTGCAGGTATGAGGTCACCTGGCCGATCGCCTGCTGCGGATTGGACGCCGCGTTGGGGGTCGACAGCGTCAGCTCCGTGCACGCCGGCCCCTTCGACGGCGCGCTGCCGGACTTGCACTGCTGGCCGACGCCGAGGCCCTGGGCGATGCCGTTGCAGCGGTCCAGCAGGTTCTGGCCGGACTGGTGGATGACGCACAGCACGTTGGTGGCGCCAAGTTGCTTGAAGCGAGCGCCGGAGGCCTGGCCGGCGAGTTGCTCGGGCTGGCCGACACACGTGATGGCGTTACTGGCCGCGATGTCCTGATCGTCGCAGCCGGCGTTGAGCAGGACCACCGGAATCCCCTTCGCGACCGCTGACTTGATCGTCGGGTTCATCAGGCTCGGATCATGGTCAGAGATCGCCATGCCGTCGACGTGCGCGTTGATGGCGTTCTGGATCTGGGCGTTCTCGGCGTTGTCGTCAGGCTCGGCCTGGCCCTGCTGCTGGGACCCATAGGTCTGGGTGAGGGTGCACCCCAGGTCCGCGGCGGCGTTCTTGGCGCCCTTGTACACGACGCTCCAGAAGTTGCCGTTGTCGCCATGGGTGATGAGGGCGAACTTGTAGTTGCACGGCTTGCTCGAGCTCGCGATGTTGACCGCCGAGGTGCTACTGCCCGACTTGCTGGCGCTCGAGCTGCTCGAGCTACCACCGCACGCGGCCACCAGCAAGGCGCTGACTGCCACCAGCGCCGGCACCGTCAGACTGCGACGCAGTCGTCTCATCGATTGATCTCCTCCGTCCTGTGAGCCGAGTTGAGGAACTGGATGCTCTCTCTGGCCGCGAGCATCGATGCGCTGTTCACCGCCGGCTCGTCCGCGGTGATGGCCGTGTCCTGCTCGAGCACCAGCCATCCGTCATAACCGTGCTCGTCCAACGCGTGAAGGGTCTCTGCCACCGGCGCCGCGCCTCGACCGAGCGGCACGAACAGCCCGCGGCGGGTGGCCTGAAGCAGCGACAGCCGCCCCGCCATGAGCTGGCCGGCCAGCGGCGCGTCGATGTCCTTGAGGTGAACGTGCGTCACGCGCTTGCCGTGCCGGGCGGCGAAGGCCGCTGGATCCGTGCCGCCGATCATGAGGTGGCCCGTGTCCAGGCACCATCCGACGTCGGTCACCTCGAGCGCCCGCTGCACCTGATCGTCGGTCTCGATCAGGGTCCCGACGTGTGGATGCAGCGCGAAGGTCAGCCCGTACTCGCCCGCGAGCGACTGCACCGCCCGCGCGTTGGCGCTCAGGTTGCGCCAGCCGCCGTCGCTCAGCGGATGCGGCGGGCTCCAGTCGGCGTCCTGCACCGCGGCGGCCACGAGCACCTCGGCGCCCCCGTCAGCCAGCAGCGCGATCGCCCGCCGGGCCGCGGCGACGTCCAGCTCGGGCTCGTGGAGGACGAGGGGCGTGAAACCGCCGACGAAGCGCAGGCGATGGCGCCGCAGCAGCGCCGCAAGGGCCGCGGGGTCGTCGGGCAGGAACCCGGGCGGGCCCAGCTCCGTGCCGCGCAGCCCCAGGGCGGCCATCTCGCTCAGCACCGTCTCGGGATCGGGCAGGCGCCCCCAGCCGGGGACTTCGCACGCCCCCCACGAGATGGGGGCGCCGGCGAGCCTGTGCGCGTAGGCGCGCGGCTCCAGGTCTGGCTGGTCTGGGCTGTCCTGCACTCCTCTGTCTCCCTGGCGTGGAGCGCTCCAGAACCGTTGTCAGTTAGAGCGCTCTAAGCGACGAAGGCCCGACTATAACCCGTCGATTCCGCACGCGTCAAGGCAAAAAGCCGGTGCCTTGGGTTAGGGTCCGGTGCGTGGATTAGAGCGCGCCAATCTACTTGCGGCCTTGGTGCGCGCTAAGTAAGCTCGCGCCGGTTTGCCATGTCGGCTCGCGGTCCCATGACCTCCCTTTCGCGCCGCGCGCCGACGATGGAGGACGTGGCGCGCGAGGCCGGCGTGTCGCGTGCGCTCGTATCCCTGGTCATGCGCTCCCAGCCCAACGTGTCCGAGAAGCGGCGCACCCGCGTGCTCGAGGTGGCCAACCGGCTGGGCTATCGCCCCAACGCCATGGCGCGCAGCCTGGCCAGCCGCCGCACCAAGACGGTGGGCGTGGTGCTCGACGACCTGCGCAACCCGTTCTTCGGCGAGATCGCCGGAGGCGTCGAGGAGCTGGCCTCCGAGCTGGGCTACCAGCTGCTCCTGGGCGCCGGCGCGCGCCAGGCCCGCCGCGAGCGCGCCTCGCTGGCCACGCTGCTCGAGTACCGCGTCGACGGCGTGATCCTCGTCAGCCCGCGCATGCGCTCCGCCGACATCGCCGCGGCCGCGGCCGAGGTGCCGGTGGTGATGGTGGGCCGCCAGGTCCGCGGCGTGGACGCCGATCTCGTCATCATCGACGAGCACCACGGCACCGAGCTGATCCTCGACCATCTGGTGGGGCTCGGCCACGAGCGGATCGCGCACGTCGACGGCGGCAAGGGCGCCGGCGGACCCCAGCGCCGCTCCGCCTTCCTGCGGGGGATGCGCGATCGGCGCCTGGGCGCCCGCGCGCGTGTGATCCCGGGCGACTTCACCGAGGAGGCGGGCGCCGCCGCGGCGCGCGTCCTGCTGGCCGAGCCCGAGCTGCCCACCGCCGTGTTCGCCGCCAACGACATGGTGGCGGCGGGCCTGCTGGGCGGCTTTGACCAGGCGGGCGTCGAGGTACCGGGCACCGTCTCGATCGTCGGTTATGACAACAACTTCATCGCGCACCTGGCCCACGTCTCGCTGACCACCGTCGACCAGCCCCGCAGCGATATGGGGCGCATGGCCCTCGAGCTGCTCCTGGACCGGATCGACAACCGGCGGCCCAGCGTGACGCGCCTGGTGGAGCCGACGCTGGTGGTCCGCTCCACGACCGCGCCTCCGCGCGGCTGTTGACGCCACGGATCACACACGCGTTCTTTGGAGGGGGCGTGACGTGAGGCGTCAACATGACACGCGTTTCACGACACACGCTCCGGGGCGGGCCACCGTGTGACGTGAGACGTCAAGATCTCGCCGCCGCGGAGGCCAATCCGTCCCCTCCTTCGGTGCATGCCGTTGACGTGCGTTCGCGTTGTGCCCGGCCTCCGGCCACCGCGACCAACCCAACAGCGCACTGCGCCCCGCGACCACTAGCCTTCACCCCAGCCCGTGAGCTTCTACATCACCACCCCGATCTACTACGTCAACGCCCAGCCCCACCTGGGCCACGCGTACACCACCATCGCCACCGACGTGCTGGCCCGCCACATGCGCCAGCGCGGCGCCGACGTCTTCTTCCTCACCGGAACCGACGAGCACGGCGAGCCGGTCGCCGACGCCGCCCACGCCCAGGGCGTGACCCCCCAGGAGCTGGCCGACCGCAACGCCGAGCGCTTCAAGGCGCTGGCGCCTCGGCTGGATGCCTCCAATGACTTCTTCATCCGCACCACCGACGCGGAGCACGAGCGCCGCGTCCAGGAGGTGCTCCAGCGCGTGCACGACAACGGCTACACCTACAAGGACGTGTACGAGGGCTGGTACTGCCCCCGCTGCGCCGACTTCAAGGTGGAGAACGAGATCCTCGAGGGCAACCGCTGCCCGATCCACGAGATCGTGCTCGAGCTCCATCAGGAGGAGAACTGGTTCTTCAAGCTCTCGGACTTCCAGGAGCCGCTCGAGCGTCTCTACGCCGAGCGCCGCGACTTCGTCATGCCCCCGGCCCGCTACAACGAGGCGCTCTCGTTCATCACCTCCGGGCTGCAGGACATCTCGCTCAGCCGCAAGCGGCTGAAGTGGGGCGTCACCGTGCCGTGGGACCACGAGCACGTCTTCTACGTGTGGTTCGACGCGCTGCTCAACTACTACACGGCGCTCGGCTACGCCCGCCCGGGCGAGGATCTCACCGACCGCTTCTGGCCGGCGACCTACCACATCATCGGCAAGGACATCCTCAAGTTCCACACGGTGTTCTGGCCCGCGATGCTGATGGCCGCGGGCCTGGCGATCCCCGAGCACGTGTTCGTCCACGGCTTCCTGCTGGGCTCCGACGGGCGCAAGATGAGCAAGTCGCTGGGCAACGTCCTGGACCCGTTCGAGGTCATCGACCAGTTCGGCACCGACGCCCTGCGCTTCTATCTCATGCGCGACGTCCCCTTCGGCGGCGACGGCTCGGTGGGCATGGACGCGGTCACCTCCCGCTACGAGTCCGAGCTGGCCAACGACTACGGCAACCTCGCCAGCCGGACGATCGCCATGATCCACCGCTACCGCGAGGGCGTCATCCCCGACGCGCCCACCGATCCCGCGCTCGCGCGCGAGTTCGAGGGCCTGGCCGAGCGCGTCGCCGACCTGCTCGATCGCGCCGAGGTCACCACGGCGCTCGAGGAGATCTGGCAGCGCGTGCGCCGCAGCAACCAGTACGTGCAGGAGCGGGCCCCGTGGCAGCTGGCCAAGGACCCCGCCCAGGCGCCCGCCCTCGACGAGACGCTGGCCTCTCTCGGGGAGGCGGTGCGGGTGATCAGCGTCCTGCTGGCCGCCTACATGCCCGCCAGCACCACCCGCCTGCTCGAGGCGCTGGGCGCCCCCGATCTCTCGATGGCCGGGGCCGGCTTCGCCGCCACGGGCGGCGGTCGCACCGTGGATGCGCTGGAGCCGCTCTTTCCCAAGCGTGCCGTCGCGCCGGCACGGTGATCGACAGCCACACGCACCTGCATCTCTGCGAGCCACCGGACACGGAGCTCGTCGCGGCCGCCGCCGAGGCCGGGGTCACGCGGATGCTCACCGTGGGCATCGACGGCGCCTCCTGCCGCCAGGCGCTGGCCACCGCCGAGGACTTCCCGCAGGTCTACGCCGCCATCGGCCGCCACCCCAACTCGGCGACCGGCTTTGACGACGCCGACTTCGCCGAGCTCGAGGCGCTCGCCGCCCACGAGAAGTGCGTCGCCATCGGCGAGACCGGCCTTGACTACTACCGCGACTACGCGCCCGCCGCTGACCAGCGCCGCGCGTTCGAGGCCCAGATCGAGCTGGCCCGCGCCACGGGCAAGCCGCTGGTCATCCACACCCGCGCCGCCGACGACGACACGCTGGCCGTGCTGACCGAGCAGGCGCGGGACCTGCGCGTCATCCTGCACTGCTTCTCCATGGCGGCGCGCGTGGAGGAGTGCCTGGCCCAGGAGAACTGGTTTCTCTCCTTCGCGGGCAACGCCACCTATCCCAAGGCGCAGGACTTGCGCGCCGCGGCCCTGCGCGTGCCCGCCGACCGCCTTCTCGTCGAGACCGATGCGCCCTTCCTCTCGCCCCAGCCGGTCCGCGGCAAGCCCAACCAGCCCGCCAACGTGGCCATGACCGCGCAGGCCCTCGCGCTGGAGCGGCGCGTTGAGTACACCGAGCTCGAAAGCGCCGTCGAGGACAACGCCGCGGCGCTGTTCTCATGGTGAGCGCCCGCTCCGCGCGCCAACGGGAGCTCGGTCAGAACTTCCTGATCGACCGCAACATCCTGGACGTCATCGCGCGGCTGGCCGAGCTGTCAGCGGCCGACGTCGTGCTCGAGGTCGGCGGTGGACCGGGGGTCCTGTCCGCCCACCTGGCCCCGCGCGTGGGCCACCTGCACGTCGTCGAGGTCGACTCCCGGTTGCGCGACACGCTGACCGGCGAGCTCGCTCCGTTTGCCAACGTCACGCTGCACTTCGCCGACGCGCTCGAGCTCGACCTGACCGGCCTGTTGCCGCGCCCGACGAAGATGGTGGCCAACCTCCCCTACGGCGTGGCCGCCACCGTGATCCTGCGCACCGTCGAGGAGCTGGCTTCCGTCGAGCGCTGGGTGGTCATGGTCCAGCGCGAGGTGGGGGAGCGCTTCGCCGCCGCTCCGGCCACGCCCGCCTACGGTGTGCCGTCGGTGCTGGCCCAGCTCGCCTGCGACGTCCGGGTTCTGCGGCCCGTGTCGCGCCACGTGTTTCGGCCGGTGCCCAACGTCGACTCGGTCCTGCTGGGGCTGCGCCGCCACGGCCCCGGCGCGGATGCCGCGCTGAGCGCGCTCGTCCACGCCGCGTTCGCTCATCGGCGCAAGGCCCTGGCCGGGTCGCTCGCGCTGGCCCCCGGCTTTGGCTCGGGCGTGCGCGAGCGCGCCCGCGCCGCCCTGATCGAGCTCGGCCACCCGCCCGACGAGCGCGCCGAGCGTCTGGCTCCCGAGGAGTTCCGCGCGCTCGCGGCCCTCCTGCGCGCATGACACGCGTCCGAGCTCCGGCCAAGATCAATCTCTGTCTTTACCTGGGGCCACGCCGCCCCGACGGACGCCATGAGCTCGTGACGCTGTTCGATGCGGTCACGCTCTTTGACGAGCTCGAGATCGTGCAGGGAACGCGCGACGAGATCGTCTGCGAGGGAGTGGACGGCCCCAATCTCGTCGGCGATGCGGTGGCGGCCCTGCGCGACGCCGGATGGGAGGGGCCGCCGATGCGTGTGACGATCACCAAGCGGATTCCCGTGGCCGCCGGCATGGGTGGGGGCTCCGCTGACGCGGCCGCGGTCCTGCGATGGGCCCCGCACCCATCCGCGCACCGGATCGCCGCCGAGCTCGGCGCCGACGTACCCGGCCAGCTCGAGCCGGGTCCGCTGCTGGGCACGGGCACCGGAGCCGACCTCGCGGCGGTCCCGGCCCCGCCGTCCTATGCCGTCGTCATCCTGCCCCAGCCCTTCCCGCTGTCGACCGCCGACGTCTACCGCGAGGCCGACCGGCTCGGCCTGGCGCGTCCGGCCGCCGAGCTTGAGTCCCTCCGTTCCCGGCTGGGCGCCGCCTTCGACCCCGCGCTGGTGGTCAACGACCTGCAACCCGCCGCGCTGTCGCTGGCCCCGGTGATCCAGCCCGCGCTGGGCGCCGCGCTCGAGGCCGGCGCCGACCAGGCGATCGTGTGCGGCTCGGGGCCGACGGTCATCGGCCTGTTCTGGGGTGCGGAGGGCGGTTCTCGCGCGCGCGAGGCCGCGGATCGTCTGCGAGAGGCGTTTCCGGCTGCCGTCGCGGCCGATCCCTTCCGCGGAGGGGACCGAGCGGCGACGGCGAACGAGTGAGCGTTTGCCCGCAATTTGCGCCGGATCGGAGCCCGCGACCACGGTTATGACTACCTTCCGGCACAATTCAGGGTGCAAGACGTGAGCAACACCACCGTCACCTACATCGTCGCGGGGGGCTGCGGCCTCCTTGGGCTCATCGCCTTCGTCACCCTGCTCGTGGTGCCCGCGGTGACTGCCTACCGCCGCCCGGTCGAGCGCGTGGTCGCCGTCGTTCTCTCCTTCTACGTGCTGGCCGCCTTCCTTGGCGGCGGCGTCCTGCTCGGTGCACTGATCATCCTCGAGTGGCCACGGCTGTTCTGATCACCCGGAGGTGAACGAGGTGGCCAACAGCGCTGAGCGCGGTGGATCGCGCACCCCGGACCTCGACGCCTTCGCGGCGATCACCGATGCCGTCGAGGCCGGCGCCGGCCTGCCCGAGATACTGCGCGCCGCCGCACGGGCGCTCGACGCCAGCCTCATCCTCATCGACCGCACCGCCTCGGTGCTCGCCGTCGCCGCCCGCTCACCGGCTGACGAGCGCTCACTGATGCGCGACACCGACGACGTCACCACCGTCGAGCTCCGCGTCGCCGAGTCGCCGGTGGGTCAGCTGCGCATGCGCACCCGCGAGGGGACCCCCGACGGCGCCGTGCTGCGTCTGGTCACCACGCTCATCGCCTCCGAGGTGGAGCGGGTGCGCGCGCCCGAGCGCGCGTCCGAGGAGGCGGCCACCGGCTTCCAGCGTGCGGTGCTGAGCCGGCAGATCGCCGATCGCGAGGATCTGCTCGCCCGCGGCAAGGAGCTCGGCACCGACCTGACCGCCGGTGCGAGCGTCGCTGTCGTACGCGCCCATCCCCGCAGCCCGACCGAGGACGACTGGCGCCGCCGCCTGCTCGCGGTGTCCGGGCGCGGGGGTCGCTCGATCGCCGCGGGATCGATTGCGGCGCCCATCGAGGGTGAGAGCGGCGAGGTCGTCCTGCTCATCCCCGACGGCGACGGCGACACAGGCCGCCGTGTGTCCGCTGCCGTGCTGCGCGAGCTCGAGGCGGGGTTGGGCGGCTTCGCCTTCGCCCTGGGTCGCAGCCGCCGCGTCGAGAACCCGCTGGACCTCCAGCGCGCCTACAACGAGGCGCTGCTCGCCCTCAACGTCGTCGAGGGCGACGCCGAGCGCACCGAGCTGGCCTACGACCAGA
>DASXJW010000037.1:0-7332 GCA_036497165.1 Solirubrobacteraceae bacterium | reverse complement strand
CGCACGTCGTGGCCGTCGATGACCCCCATGTAGGCGAAGTCGAGCTCCTCCCACCACAGGCCGGGCGCCCAGAAGGCCTTGATCGACTCCTTGAAGTGCGGGCCCAGGCGCTCGAAGGTGTTGCCGATCCCGGCGGGCAGCTTGGTCAGGCCCCCCTCGACGCCCTCGCGGGCATGCCACAGCTTGGGGTTGAGGCGGACGCGGTTGAAGTAGCGCGACATGGCGCCGACGTTGGGGGCGATCGACATGCCGTTGTCGTTGAGCACGACCACGATCGGCGTCCCCTCGCCGCCGGCCTGGTGCACGGCCTCGAAGGCGACGCCGCCGGTCAGGGCGCCGTCGCCGGCGACCGCGACGACATGGGCATCCGGGGCGAGGCCGCGGCGCATCGCCTCCTTGATGCCCACGGCGTAGCCGATGGAGGTCGAAGCGTGCCCCGCGCCCATGATGTCGTGCTCTGACTCGGCGATGGAGCAGAACGGGGCCAGGCCGCCGTACCTGCGGATCGTGGCCAGCTGGTCGCGGCGGCCGGTGAGGACCTTGTGCGGATAGGCCTGATGCCCGACGTCCCACAGGATCTTGTCCGTCGGCGAGTCCAGCAGGGAGTGCAGCGCGACCGCGATCTCACACGTGCCCAGATTGGCCCCGAAGTGGCCGCCGATCTCCCCCACCGTGTCGATGATGTGCTCGCGGACCTCCTGGGCCACCTGCTGAAGCTCCTCGTCGGTGAGGGCGTGCAGGTCCTGGGGCCCGTCGATCCGCGCGAGAAGGTGTTCGGTTTCGATGGTCACTAGTGGCCTTTCACGTGAGTACGGTCGCAACGAGAGGGACGACTGGTGGATGCCAGGCGAGGACGCAGGACCCGACGTGTAGCAGCCCTACACGAGGGTCCGAGGACAAAGCCTGGGCCGCCAGGCGTGCCTCGAATGCGAGCGTATTTGCGTGAACGGCCACTTAATAGCTCCGGGTTGCGATGAAGTCCGTGATCTGCTCGAGCTCTCCGGTCGACCCTATCCCGATCCGCGGTCCCCCGGCCAGCGCCGCGCGGGCGCGCTCATGGGACTCCGCGGCCAGCCGCCGCGCCCCGTCGAGGCCGAACTCGGTCACGTAGGTGCGCTTTCCCAGCCGCTCGTCTGAGCCCTGCTGCTTGCCCAGGGCCTCCTCGGACCCGGTCACGTCGAGGATGTCGTCGACGATCTGAAAGAGCACCCCAAGCTCGGTGGCGAAGGTGTGGAACGCGTCGATTGTGGCAGGTTGGTGATCACCCACTAGTAGCAGGACGCACTCGATGCTCGCCGCGATGAGCCGTCCCGTCTTGAGCTCGTGCAGCCGGCGCAGCCCGGCCGCGCCCTCCGGCGCGGTGTCGGCCACATCGATGTACTGCCCTCCCACCATCCCTGCAACCCCCGTCGCGCTGGCCAGCTCCCGGGCGGCCGCCAGCAGGTGCGCCGGCTCCCCGTGCTGCTCGGTGAGCAGCAGGCGGAACGCCTCGGCGTAGAGGCCGTCGCCGGCCAGGATGGCCACGTCCTCGCCGAACACCTTGTGGCAGGTCAGCCGCCCGCGCCGCAGGTCGTCGTCGTCCATGGCCGGGAGGTCGTCGTGGATGAGCGAGTAGGTGTGGATGAGCTCGAGGGCGCCCGCCAGCGCCAGCACCTCGGCCCGCGGACGCCCCAGGGCCTCCGCGGTGGCCAGCGCCAGCACCGGCCGGATGCGCTTGCCGCCGGCCAGCAGCGAATAGCGCATGGCCTCGTCCAGGCCGGCGGTGGCGTACTCGCCGGAGAAGTGGATCGCCTCCAGGTAGCGCTCCACCTCGGTCCGCAGATGCTCCGGGTAGGCCGGCCGCAACGTCGATATGACGGGCACGCGACCTACGCCGCGGGCAGCGGAAGCTGACCGGGGAGGTCCGGCAGCGGCTCCAGTGCAGCGCGGGCGCGCTGGTCGACCTCGGCGCTGGCCTCCGATGCCAACCGCGCGCACTCCTCGATGAGGGCGAGGGTGGCCTCGGGCTCCAGTTCGCCGGCACGCAGACGGCCGGCCGTCTCGTGCAGCCGCGCGCTCAACTCCAGCAGGGAATCAGTCACGCGCACAAGACTATCGACCCCTCAACAAATCCGGTCTGAGAGCCGGCGGTCGGCCGCTGGGCCTAGGACCAATTACCCCTGGTAAGCGGGCCCACGCCCGCGCCACCATAGGGGCGTCTGAGAAACAACTCACCAAAGCGAGCCGTCATGACCACCCACACCGCCACCCCCAGCGCGCAGATCACGGCCGAGCTCACCTCGTGGCCGGGCATCGAGGCCGGCTACGGGCGACGGGGCGAGTGGGCGTTCAAGCTCGGCCGCCGCGAGGTCGGCCATCTGCACGGAGACCACGCCGCCCATTTCTTCTTTCCCAAGGACGTCTGGCACGACCTGCACGAGGCCGGGCGCATCGCCGAGCATCCCGTGTTCCCGGGGAAGGTCGGTCCCGCCGCTCGCCGCATCGAGACCGAGTCAGACGTCGAGGACGTGATCGCGCTGATGCGACTCAACTACGACCGCGTCAGCGCAGCCCGTCGAGAGCCTCGTTGACCAGGGCGTCGGCGCGGGCGTTCTGGGCCCGCGGCACGCTGCGGATCCGCCACCGCGTGTCGAAGTCGCGCTGCAGCGCCGAGATCGCCTCCTCGTAGAGCGGGCGCATTGCGGGGTGCTTGACCTTGTAGGCGCCCGTGATCTGCTTGGCGACGAGCTCGGAGTCGTTGACGAACTCCACCTCCTGCGCGCCCAGCGCCGCGGCCCGCTCGATGCCGCGCAGCAGAGCCCGGTACTCGGCCACGTTGTTGGTGGCCACGCCGATGCGCTCGGCGAACTCGTCCAGAACCGCCCCGTCGGGCGCGGACACGACCACGCCGACCGCCGCCGGGCCCGGGTTCCCCCGCGCGCCGCCATCGACGTGCACGACCACCCGGGAGGCTGTCGGCGCCTGTGCGGGGCTCAATCGCTTGCGAGCTCGGGCAGCTCGCCGGTAACCCGCGGGCGCCGGCGATCACGGACCTCGCGCATGCCGCCACCGGAGCTGCCACCCTCGCGACGGCTCGCCTTGCGGCGGTCGACGATCACCGTGACGTGCGGGTCATCGGCGTAGTAGCTCTCCAGCTTGGGGAAGAGCTCATCGGCCAACGCCTCTGGGACCACGCAATAGATCACGGGCGTGATGCTATCCGCCGAGGCGGTGTCGCCACCATCCAACATCCGTCTAGGAAGGGTGGTCAGCCGCCGAGCCGCAGGCGGCCGCGCTCGTCGGCGATCGCATTGTTCTGGCGCTCGATCTCCGAGAGCTCGGACAGCTCATAGCCCCGGTCCCCGGCACGGACGGTCGGAACCTCGTCGCGCAGATCGACCTCGTAGCGATACCAGCACAGCTCCCAGGCGACGACGAGATGCACGACGCTGCCGTTGGCATCCGAGGGATGCACCGAGACGTCGGGCAGGCCCAGCGACCGGGCGATCCCGGCGACCGTGCGCGGATGCTCGGAGTCGTTGAACAGCGAGATCGCGGAAGAGATCTTGTGCTCGATGCTGGTGGGCACGGCCCGAACGTGGCGTGGTTCGCGGCCGGCGAGCCTGGACGCCGCCCGGCTCACGGGAGCCGGCCACGCCGGCGAGGATGGCTCGGCGCGACGTGGCGGGGCCACGGGCGGCGGGGCCACGGGCGGCACAGGCGCGACCGCCTCATCCTCGAACACCGGCTCGAGCGGGGGCGCGTCGTCGAACACGGGCTCGGGATCGGGCTCGCGGGTCTCCCGGGGGTCGCGCCGGCCGCGCAGGCGCCCGAACAGCGAGCGCCGGCGGTCAGGACGGGCGCTGGCCTCGTCGTACTCGGGTCCTTCGCCCTCGCGCACCCAGCCGCCGTGCAGGGCGCGGGAGGTGCACAGCTCGCACACCGACCGCCGCGACCCGCCGCTCAGGTAGATCTCGGCGCGCTCGCCGCGCAACAAGGTCCGGCCGCAGATGTCGCACGCGGCCTGCGTGGTGGAGGTGCGAATTGCCCTGGTACTCACGAAGGCATGAGCCTACTACGGGCCCCGGGGAGGCGTCCGCCGGCTGTGCTATCCGGTGGCTATGCCTTGACCGCCTCCCGCTCGGCGCGCGCCTCCTGCACCACCTTGGCGGCCAGGTGCCCGGGGACCTCCTCGTAGCGCTCGAACTCCATCGTGAACTCCCCCTGGCCCCCGGTGATGCCGCGCAGGTCGGGGGCGTAGGAGAGCATCTCGGCCATCGGGACCTCGGCTTTGATCTCGGTCATGCCGGCGCCGACGGGCTCCATGCCCAACGGCCGGCCCCGCCGGGAGTTGAGGTCCCCGATGACGTCACCCACGGTGTCCTCGGGGACGTTGACGGTCACGGTCATGATCGGCTCGAGCAGCACCGCGCCGGCCTGCTCCAGCGCCTGCTTCATGGCCAGCGAGCCCGCCACCTTGAACGCCATCTCCGACGAATCGACGGTGTGGTAGGAGCCGTCGTAGACGCGGACCCGGACGCCCTTGACCGGGTAGCCGGCGACGGTGCCCTCCTGCATGGCCTCCTGCACGCCCTTCTCGACGGCGGGGATGAACCCCGACGGGATGACCCCGCCCTTGATGGCGTCGACGAACTCGAACCCGCCCTGGGGCAGCGGCTCGATCTCGATGTGGCAGTCGCCGAACTGGCCCCGCCCGCCGGTCTGCTTCTTGTGGCGCCCGTGCGCCTTGGCCGGCTGGCGGATCGTCTCCTGATAGGGCACGCGGGGCGGCTTGAGCATCACCTCGGCGCCGAACCGGGAGCGCAGCCGCTCGACGATGACCTCGACGTGGACCTGCGAGAGCCCGGCGACGATCTGCTCACCGGTCTGGGCGTCGCGGTGCATGTCGATCGTCGGGTCCTCCTCCTGGAGGCGGCGCAGCGCGGTGAACACCTTCTCCTCGTCGCCCTTGGCCTTGGGCTCGATGGCGAAGGCCATCACCGGCGCGGGGAGCTTGATCGACGGCATCGTGATCGGCTCGTCGCGCGCGGCCAGCCAGTCCCCGGCGCGGGTCTCCTTGAGCTTGGCCACCGCGCCGATGTCCCCGGGGCCGAACTCGTCGGCGTGCGGGTGCGTGGGGTCGGACTTGCCCTCGAAGGTCAGCAGCTGCCCGATCCGCTCCTTGTTGTGGGTGGTGGTGTTCAGCACCTGGGTGTCGTGGTTCATCGTCCCCTGGTAGACCCGGAACATGTTGATCCGCCCGGCGAACGGGTCGGCGCGGGTCTTGAACACGTAGGCGAAGAGCTCCCTGTCCTCGGCGGGCTCGAGCGTCACCTCGCCGACCTCCAGGCCGCCGTGCTTGACCGGCGAGGGCAGGTCCTCCACGATCGCGTCGAGCAGGCGGTTGGTGCCGAGGTTGCGCGTGGCCACGCCGCAGGTGACGGGGAACAGCGAGCCGTGGTTGGTGCCCTCCTTCAGCGCGGCGACGATCTCCTCGTGGGAGATCTCCTCGCCCTCCAGGTAGCGCTCCATCAGCGCGTCGGAGGTCTCTGAGACCTCGTCCATCAGCCGTTCGCGGTACTCCTGGGCCTGCTCGGCCATGGCGTCCGGGATCGGCATCTCCTTGCAGTTCTCCCGGCCGGCCCCGTCGTACGCGTAGGCCTTCATGTCCACGAGGTCGATCACGCCCGACACCTCGTGCTCGGAGCCGATCGGGATCTCGGTGGCGACCACGTGCTGGCCGAACGCGGACTTCAGCGAGTCCAGCGTGCGGAAGAAGTCGGCCCGCTCGCGGTCGAGCATGTTGACGAAGACCAGCCGCGCCAGGTCCAGCTCGGCCGCCCGCTGCCACAGCCGGGTGGTGTGGACCTCCACGCCCATGACGGCGTTGACCACGAACACGGCGGCCTCGCAGACCCGCAGCGCACCCAGCGCATCCGCGATGAAGCTCGCGTCGCCCGGGGTGTCGAGAAGATTGACCTTGCGCTGCTGCCACTCGAACGAGCTGAGCGCCAGGGAGATCGACATCTGACGGGCCTTCTCGTCCGGATCGGAGTCCGAGACGGTGGTCCCTTCGACGACGCTGCCGAGACGGTTGATGACGCCCGCCTGGTAGAGCAGCGCCTCGTGTAGCGACGTCTTACCACTGCCGCGGTGGCCGACGAGGGCCACGTTGCGGATGCGATCCGCGGCCTTGTGCATGGCTGGTCTCCTCTCACTCGTGACGCGAAAGGACAAACTTACCGATTGGATGTTCCGATTGGCACATGTGCCAATCGGCCCGGGTCGCATGCGACCCGGGTGAGCGCGCGCATGCGCGCGCTCAGGCGGGGTCCTACTCCAGCTCGCCGGCGAGCTTGGAGCGCAGCCGCAGGACGGCCTTGGTGTGCAACTGGGAGACGCGCGACTCGGTGACGCCGAGGACCTCTCCGATCTCGCGCAGGGTCAGGTTCTCGTAGTAGTAGAGGGCGACGACGAGCTTCTCGCGCTCGGGCAGGGCGGCGATGGCGTCGGCGATGCGGTCGCGCAGCTCGGACTCGTCGACCAGGACCTGGGGATCGGGGGCGCGGCGGTCGGGCAGGGTGTCCAGCAGCGACACCTGGTCCCCGGAGGCGTCCGACACGCTCCACAGCTCGTCCAGCGCGACGATCGTGGAGTTGGAGATCTGCACCAGCGCCTCCTGGAATTCCTCGACCGACATCTCGAGCTCTGAGGCCATCTCCTCGTCGGTGGGCGCCCGCTGGAGCTTGGACTCGAGCTTCGTGTTGACGCGCTCAAACGCCCGGGCCCGCGCCCGCACCGAGCGCGGCACCCAGTCCAGCGTGCGCAGCTCGTCGATGATGGCGCCGCGGATGCGGGTGATGGCGTAGGTCTCGAACTTGATCTCGCGAGTGAGGTCGAAGCGCTCGATCGCGGAGATGAGGCCGCCCAGGCCGTAGGAGATGAGGTCGGACTCCTCCACGTGGGCCGGCAGCCCCGAGCCCATCCGCCCGGCCACGTACTTGACCAGCGGCGAGTAGGCCACGACGAGTCGCTCGCGGGCGCGTTCGTCACCCGAGCCCTTGTAGCGCCGCCACAGGTCTTGGAGCTCGATCGCTTTGACGTTGGTTTCCAGTTCGTCTGCTCCAGTACTGAGTATCAAGCCCGCGGATGCGAACTTGCGTATGCCTGCCGGAGTCGCGCCGACTCTACCCGAGTGTAAACCTGAGTCGTGGAGATGCTGGCGTGGCCGAGCAGCTCCTGGATCGCCCGCAGGTCCGCCCCGCCCTCCAGCAGATGCGTCGCGAAGGAGTGGCGCAACGCGTGCGGATGGGCGTGCGCGAGGCCCGTCTTCTGACCCCATGCGCGCAGCCG
>DASXJW010000036.1:0-9438 GCA_036497165.1 Solirubrobacteraceae bacterium | reverse complement strand
GAGCCCCAACCGAAGGACTGCGCCTTGACGATCGCGTAGACGAGGATCACCAGCCCGGAGGTCACCGTGAACGCGCCGGCCAGATCGAGGGAGCGGCGTGCCAAGTCCACGCGCGATTCGGCGACGAAGCGCAGCGCCAGGGCGAAGGTGATGATCCCGACGGGAAGGTTGACGAAGAACACCCACCGCCACGAGGCCAGTTGCGTCAGCGCGCCGCCGACCAGCAGGCCCACAGCCGACCCCCCGGCGGCGATCGCGCTCCAGACGCCGAGCGCCTTGGTGCGCTGCTCGCCGTCGCTGAACGTGGTGGTCACGATCGAGAGCGCGGCAGGGGAGACCAGCGCGCCACCCAGGCCCTGGAGGCCACGGCCGATGATCAACATCCCGGAGGATTGGGCGAGGCCGTTGAACATCGAGGCCAGGGTGAACACGCCCACGCCGATCAAAAACAGCCGCTTGCGGCCGAACAGATCCGCCGCGCGCCCGCCGAGGAGCAGGAATCCTCCGAACACGAGCGTGTAGCCGTTGACGATCCACTGGAGGTTGGCAGGAGAGAAGTGCAACCCACGCTGCATCGAGGGGAGCGCGATGTTGACCACAGTGATGTCGAGGACGACCATGAACTGGGCCATGCAGGCGATGACCAGCACCATCCATGGGTTCACCTTCGCTCGGGGACTTTCGAGGGTGGGGGTGAGGGCTTCTGTCATGGTGCTCCTGGAGGTCGGGCGAAGTAACTGGACCTGGCGGTCCGGTTACGGTATCACAAGCGGACCGCGCGGTCCGGTTGTGTGGTCCACGTCACTTAAGACCGCCGCTCGGATCAGGACTCATCGGTGCCGCGCGCGCCCGCGGAGGCCCGACGCAACCCGCTAGCATCAGCGGGGTTCGGAACGAATAGAAGAGAAACGGACTCCGCCGACCGAAGGGCGGAGCAGAAGGGAACTGAATATGTCTGACGCCGTTACGCGCGTCTCCGTCGAGATCGAGGGCAAGGAGATCTCGTTCGAGACCGGCAAGCTGGCCAAGCAGGCCTCCGGCGCCGTCGTCGTCCGTGCGGGCGACACCATGGTCCTCTGTACCGCCACCGCGGGCAACCTCCGCGAGGTGGACTTCCTCCCGCTCACCGTCGACGTCGAGGAGCGGATGTACGCCGCCGGGAAGATCCCCGGCTCTTTCTTCAAGCGCGAGGGGCGCGCCGGGGAAAAGGCGACGCTGACCGCGCGCCTGATCGACCGCCCGATCCGGCCGCTGTTTCCCAAGGGCTGGCGCTACGAGACCCAACTGGTGGCGCTGCCGATGTCGGTTGACCACGTCAACCCCTACGACATGCTGGCCATGAACGGCGCCTCCGCGGCGCTGATGGTCTCCAACGTCCCGTTCCCGTCGCCCGTGGGCGCCGTGCGCGTGGGCAAGATCGACGGCAACTTCGTCGTCAACCCCGACGAGGAGCTGCTCGTCGACAGCACTGACCTGGACCTGATCGTCGCCGGCACGGAGGAGGCCATCCTGATGGTCGAGGCGGGCGCCAACGAGATCCCCGAGGCCGAGATCCTCGACGCGCTCGACATCGCCCACGAGAACATCCGCAAGCTCTGCGCCGCTCAGCGCGAGCTGGCCGAGAAGGCCGGCAAGCCCAAGACCGAGGTCCAGATCCCGCAGGTGCATGACGAGCTCTATGAGCAGGTCAAGGCCTCGCACGGGCAGGCGCTCGACGAGGCGACCCAGGTTTTCGACAAGCTCGAGCGCCAGGCGGCCACCGCGCACGTCATGGAGCAGATCCTCGAGCAGTACTCGGGGGAGCTGGAGTCAGAGACCTACGCCGAGTACCGCGCCAACGCCCTGCGCGCGTTCGAGAAGCTCGAGAAGACGCTGATCCGCGAGCGGATCGCCGTCCAGAAGAAGCGCCCCGACGGCCGCGGCACCGACGAGATCCGGCCGATCGACATCGAGGTCGACGTGGCCCCGCGCACTCACGGTTCGGCGCTCTTCACCCGCGGCCAGACGCAGGCCTTCTCGGTGGTCGCGCTGGGCACCACGCGTGAGGAGATGCGGTTGGACACGCTCGGGCTGGAGACCACCAAGCGCTACTTCCACCACTACAACTTCCCGCCGTTCTCGGTCGGGGAGGCCGGATTCATGCGCGGTCCCAAGCGGCGTGACATCGGCCACGGCGCGCTCGCCGAGCGTGCGCTGGTCCCGATGATCCCGACCCAGGAGGAGTTCCCGTACACCATCCGCGTGGTCTCGGACATCTTCGAGTCCAACGGATCGAGCTCCATGGCGAGCGTCTGCGGGTCGACCCTGTCGCTCATGGATGCCGGCGTGCCGATCAAGGCGCCGGTGGCGGGGATCGCCATGGGTCTCATCAAGGAGGGTGAGGACTACGTCATCCTCACCGACATCGCGGGTGTGGAGGACCACCTCGGCGACATGGACTTCAAGGTCGCCGGCACCCGCGACGGGATCACCGCGCTGCAGATGGACATCAAGATCACGGGCGTGACCTTCGAGATCATGCGCGACGCCCTGGCTCAGGCCAAGGTGGCCCGCGAGTTCATCCTGGGCAAGATGTCCGAGACCATCGATACCCCGCGCTCGGAGCTGTCCAAGTACGCGCCGGGCATCGCCTCGGTCCAGATCGACCCGGAGAAGATCGGGCTCCTCATCGGCAAGGGCGGCGAGACGATCCGCTCCCTGCAGGAGGAGTACGAGTCTCAGATCGACGTCAACGACGAGGGCATGGTGCTCGTCTACGCCGCCGACCGCGAGCGCGGCGACGCGCTTGTGGAGCGGATCCGGTCGATGACCAAGGAGGTCGAGGTCGGCGACGAGTACACCGGCAAGGTGGTCAAGACGACGACCTTCGGTGCCTTCGTCGAGCTCGCCAAGGGCACCGACGGACTGCTGCACATCTCCAATATCGCTCCCGGGCGCAGGATCGCCACCGTCGAGGAGGTCCTCAACAAGGGCGACGAGGTGGCGGTCAAGGTGGTCGAGGTCGACCGCGAGCGCGGCCGCATCGGCCTGCGTCTGTCCGACGATCCCGAGATCCAGGGCAAGAACCCCGAGGAGCTCTCCGCCATCGCCGCCGCCGAGAACGGTGGGCAGCGACGCGAGCGCTCCGGCGGCGACCGCGGCGGGCGCGACCGGGGCGGACGTGATCGCGGCGGACGTGGCGGCGACCGGGATCGCGATCGTGATCGTGACCGCGATCGTGGCCGGGTCCGCGACCGTGATCCCGACCGTTCCTAGCGCGCGGCCGTCGTGAAGCAGCAGCACCGGCTGACGACGCTTGAGTCGGGCGTCCGGATCGTGACGGAGGCGATGCCCTCCGTCCGGTCCGTGTCGCTCGGGTTCTGGATCGGAACCGGCTCGCGCTACGAGGCGGAGACCGAGGCCGGCCTGTCGCACCTGCTCGAGCACCTGCTCTTCAAGGGCACGGCGAAGTACGAGTCGCTCCAGATCGACCAGCTCTTCGACGGCATGGGCGCCGAGCTCAACGCCGGCACCGGCAAGGAGACCACGTCGGTCTACGCGCGCGTGATCGACGAGCACCTCGCCGATGCCTTCGACGTGATGGCCGACATGGTGTTCCGCCCCAGCCTGGATGACATCGACTCCGAGCGCGAGGTCATCCTCGAGGAGATCGCCATGTACGAGGACGATCCTCAGGAGAAGGTGTTCGACATGCTGGGGGAGGCCGTGTTCGGCGCAGACCCCCTGGGCCGCGCCATCATCGGCCGCGCCAAGGTGATCTCCGCCACGCCGGCGGCGGACATCGCCCGCTTTCACCGCGCTCGCTACCGCCACGAGAACGTGGTCATCGCCGCCTCGGGCGCCGTCGATCACGATGCGGTGGTGGCGCTGGCCGGTGAGTGCTGCGGTCCGCCCAGCCACGCCAACGGCAGCACGCCGCCGGCGCCGACTCCGGCCCACCACCCCGCCGTGGTGCCCGCGCATCCAGGACGGCGGTTCGAGCGCAAGGACACCGAGCAGTACCACGTGTGCCTGGGCGGGACCGGGCTGTCTCGCCACGACGACCGCCGGTTCGCCCTCCGGGTGCTCGACACCATCTTCGGGGGGACCTCCTCCAGCCGCCTGTTCCAGGAGGTGCGCGAGCGGCGCGGCCTGGCCTATTCGGTGTACTCGTTCACGAGCGCCTACTCCGACACCGGCCAGGTCGGCCTCTATGTGGGCACCCGCGCCGACAATCTCGTTCAGGCGCTGGGGGTGGTGGGCACCGAGCTCGACCGCTTCCGCGCCGAGCCGGCCACGCCCGAGGAGCTCTCGCGGGCCAAGGAGAACCTCAAGGGCCGCGTCGTGCTGGCGCTGGAGTCCACCGGCGCGCGGATGAACCGGCTGGGCTCCGAGGTGCTGGCCGACTCGCCGGTGATGGCCCTAGACGAGGTGGTGGAACGCATCGACGCCGTCTCGCTCGAGGATCTCGCCACCCTTGCCGACGAGCTGTGGGATCCCGAGCGCCTCTCCGCGGCGGGGATCGGCCCTGAGGCGGAGCGCTTCGACGAGGCGCTGGCCGCGGTGGCTCCCGTGCTGGCCGAGATCCCCGTCGCCTGACCGGCCGTGCCCGGATCGCCGATCGCCGTCGCCGTCGCCGGGGCCGCGGGCCGGATGGGAGCGACCGTGTGCGCCGCCGTGGAGGGCGCTGACGACATGGAGCTGATCGCCCGCGCCGACCCCGCGCTGGGCATCTCGGTGGCCGAGGCGCTGGCGGCGGGCCCCGACGTCCTGGTCGACTTCACCATCCCCACCACGGCGCTGTCCAACGCCCGCGCTGCCGTAGCCGCGGGCGTCCACGTGGTCATCGGGACCACGGGCTTTGACCTCTCAGAGCTCGACGAGCTGCACGGCGCCAACGTGTTCGCGGCGCCCAACTTCGCCATCGGGGCCGTGCTGATGATGCAGTTCGCGGCCGAGGCGGCCCGCCACATGGCCCGCGCCGAGGTCATCGAGCTCCACCACGACCGCAAGGTCGATAAGCCCAGCGGGACCGCGGCGCGCACGGCGCGGCTGATGCAGGAGGCGGGGGGGTACGAGGTGCCGGTGCACTCGGTGCGGCTCCCCGGGCTCGTCGCCCACCAGGAGGTCATCCTGGGGGACGTGGGCCAGACGCTCACCATCCGCCATGACTCGATCGACCGCGAGTCGTTCATGCCGGGTGTGCTGCTGGCCGTCCGGGCGGTGGGCGGCCTGAGCGGATCGCCGGTCGTGGGGCTCGAGAAGCTCCTCTCCTAAACGCATCGAGGGCGGCGGCTGCGCCAAGATACCGCCATGTCGGAGCCGAGTCCCTCGTTTCGCTCGAGCCTGGTGCCGATGGTGATCGCCGATGACGAGCGGTGCTACGTGGCGGCCAACCCGGCCGCCTGCCTGCTGCTGCGCCTTCCCGAACCCGAGGTCTTGAAGCTGAGGATCGACGATCTCACACCGCGGGAGGCGCATCCGCTGATGGACGACCTGTGGGCGGCGTTCCTCCGCACCGGAACCCAGCGCGGGACCTATGAGCTGCGGATGCCCGACGGCCCCCGCGTGGCGGTCGAATACAGCGCCACTGCCAACGTCCAGCCAGGCCGCCATCTGTCGATCCTCATGTTCCCGCCGCCCGCCGAGTCCGCGCCCGAGCCTGACCCAAGCCGGGCGTCCCAACGCCTGACCGATCGCGAGCGCGAGGTCCTGAACCTGGTGGCGATGGGCATGAGCAGTGCCGCGATCGCATCGGCGCTGATCGTCTCCACCCACACCGTCGAAACCCATGTGCGCCACTGCCTGGTCAAGCTCGGCGCTCGCAACCGGGCGCACGCGATCGCGCTGGGGGTGCGCGAAGGCGAGATCCGGCTGGATCTCGGAGTCGGCCGCCGGTGAACCTCGGTGGTGGAGCCATACTGGCCGTAGGCCTCGACGTGCTCGCTACCGCTCGTGGTCGTCCACGGCGGTGGAGATCGCAGCACGGGCCAGGCCGACGTACCAGTCGGCGACGTCCTCGCGCGCGACACCGGGCTTTTTGAGCCACCAGTTGGCCAGCGCCTCCCCCGCGCCCACGATCGCCTCCGCCACGCCCTCCGAGGCGGGGGGCTTGAGTCCGGTCCAGGAGGGGCCGCCGCCGGCTTCGAGCATGCGCCGCACCTCGTCCACGACCTCGGCACGGAGCTGGGCCACCTGCTCCGCCAGGGGCCTCCGTGCGTTGAGCTCGCGGAACAGCACGGTCCACCCGTCGCTGTGCTCGTGCACAAAGGTCAAGAACTCGTTGATCACGGCCCGGAGCCTGCCGGTGGCCCCGACCGCCCGGTCGGCGTTGACGAGCCGCTGGACGAGCTCGCCGCCCGTGCGCTCGATGTAGGCGAGGTACAGGCCCTCTTTGGAGCCGAAGTAGGCGTAGAGCATCGGCTTGGAGACGCCGGCCATGGCGGCGATGCGGTCCATGGAGGCCCGCTCGTAGCCGCCCTCGGCGAATATCTGCCCGGCCACGCGCAGGATCAGCTGCTCGCGATCCGAGCGTGGCATTCCCTGCGTCCCCGCTCGGTTGCGACCGCGGCCAGATGCTGTGGCCTCAGGATGCGACAAACCGGGTAGGAATCTACTGAAACGGATATTACTCTTGAGTAGGTACCATGCCCGAGCGAGGAGCCAGACCCAATGTCCACCCGATCCAGCGCCGAGTGCTCGACGCCCTGGCAGCGCTGAGCTCGCCGTTGCTGATCGATGACTACCTCGAGCTCGTCAACCCCCTGTGGTCCACGCGCGAGCTGCGCGGGCGCATCGAGGCGATCGAGCACGAGACCCGGGACGCCGCCACCGTCCTCATCAAGCCGGGGTACCGGTGGGGCGGCCACGAACCCGGCCAGTATCTGCGGATCGGCCTGGACATCGAGGGCGTGCGCCACTGGCGCGCCTACTCGCTGACCTCCGATCCCCAGCGCCCGGACGGCCTCATCTCCATCACGGTCAAGAACGTCGACGAGGGCAAGGTGTCGCCCTATCTGGTGCGCCGGGGCCGGCCCGGGACGATCGTCTCGCTCGGCGGCGTGGAGGGGGAGTTCGTGCTCCCCGACCCGCTGCCCGAGAAGCTCCTGTTCATCAGCGCCGGTAGTGGGATCACGCCGATCATGAGCATGCTGCGGCACATCGACCAGAGCGGCGAGCTCGGCGATGTGGTGCTGCTGCACTCGGCGCGCCGCACCGACGAGGTCATCTTCGGCGACGAGCTGCGCGCCCTCGCCGATCGGCACGAGCGCTTCGTGCTGCACGAGCAGCTCACGGCGGACAACGGCCGCATGGGACCCGCCGACCTGGACCGGCTGTGCCCCGACTGGCAGGAGCGCGAAACCTACATCTCCGGCCCCAACGAGATGCTCGACGCCTTCACTGAGCACTACGAGCAGGCGGGCGTGCCCGAGCGCCTGCACATGGAGCGCTTCCAGCCCAAGCTCGGCCTCGGCGACGGTGAGGAGGGCGAGGGCGGGATGATCCGGTTCCTGGCCTCGGAGGCCGAGGCCGAATCGGACGGCAGCCAGCCGATCCTCGTCTGCGGCGAGAAGGCCGGGCTCGATCTGCCCTACGGGTGCCGCGAGGGCATCTGCCACACCTGCGTGGGCGAGCTCCGCTCCGGCCGCGTCCGCGACCTGCGCAACGGCAATGTATACGGCGAGGAAGGTGAGGTCATCCGCACCTGCATCAGCGCGCCCGAGGGACCGATCGAGATCGAACTGTGAGGCTATGCATGACCCCGATCCAGGAGGCAGACCGATGACGACGACCGCCGCTCACAATGGCTCGGGACCGGCCGCTTCGGCCCCGGGCGCGGATTCCGAGAACCCCCTTCACCGGCTCACGCCGGAGCAGATCGAGCAGCTGGGACGGGAGTTCGACGAGCTCCACGAGCAGGTCAAGGCCGACCTGGGCGACCGCGACGCTCGCTACATCCGCTCGATGATCGCGCTGCAGCGCCGCCTGGCGCTGATGGGGCGCGCGGAGCTGATCGCATCGCGCTGGCGGGTGCCGTGGCTGCTGGGCGCCGGCACGCTGGGGCTGGCCAAGATCCTCGAGAACATGGAGATCGGCCACAACGTCCTGCACGGCCAGTGGGACTGGATGAACGATCCGGTCATCAACTCCCGCGCGTGGGATTGGGATACGGCCTCCACCGCCGAGGCGTGGCGCCACTCCCACAACTTCATCCACCACACCTACACGAACATCCTCGGCAAGGACCGCGACCTCGGCTACGAGATCATGCGGATCGACCCGCAGCAGTCCTGGCACCCGGTGTATCTGTTCCAGCCCTTCTACAACGTCCTGCTGGCGCTGCTGTTCGAGTGGGGGGTCGCCGTCCACGATCTCAACTTCGAGGCGATCCGTAAGGGCGAGAAGGACCCCAAGCTGCTGCGCAGGGAGCTCAAGGGCATCGCGGGCAAGGCACGCGCCCAGATCACCAAGGACTACATCGCCTGGCCGCTCATCTCCGGGCTGGTCATGACCGCCGCCGAGGCGTGGGTGATCGCAGCCAGGTCCCGTCGCGAGAGCGCAGCCCAGGGGCTGGGCCGCAAGGCCCAGCGGGCAGTCCGTCGCGCCGCGCGCCGCAACAGCAGCCCCGAGGGACTGCTGTCCCAGCTCATCGCCCGCGGGTCCTTCCGCGAGCCCTTCATCCGCACCCTGACCGCGGACGTCGCGGCCAACCTCATCCGCAACGTCTGGTCCTACGCGATCATCTTCTGCGGTCACTTCCCCGATCAGGCCTACACGTTCACCGAGGAGGAGACCAACGACGAGTCGCGGGGGAGCTGGTACGTGCGCCAGCTCGTCGGCGCTGCCAACATCGATGGCGGCCCCCTTTTCCACGTGATCAGCGGCAACCTCGGCTACCAGGTCGAGCACCACCTGTTCCCGGACATGCCCAGCACCCGCTACGGCGAGATCGCGCCCAAGGTGCGCGAGATCTGCGAGCGCTATGAGCTGCCCTACAACACCGGGCCCTTCCACCAGCAGCTGGGGATGGTGCAGCGCACCATCCTGCGCCTGGCGCTGCCGGGAGGCCGGTCGCGGCCCAAGCCGGGGCCTTACCACGGGCCCAAGGTGCGGGGGAGCGGAGAGCGCCTCGAGGCCGAGGCCGCCTAGTGTCTTGAGTTGTTAATTCGTGAGCAGTCTCGGGAGTGGCTGGGCGTGGCCGGCGGGGGGCGACGACCTGAGTCATACTGGTGGTCCGGCGTGGTCGTCGCCTCCCGTCAGGCGCGTCCAGACGCCGCGAGGCTGCCACCGAATTAGCGACTCACGACACTAGACATCCGGCGGCTTGCGTCAGACGCCGCGGGCCGATCTTCATCGCCGAGCCGTTGACTACCGGATGGCCAGCAACTCCAGGCGGTTGCCAAACGGGTCGGCGGTGAAGAACCGCCGGACCCCCGGCAGCGAGGAGTCCCACTCCAC
>DASXJW010000035.1:0-27519 GCA_036497165.1 Solirubrobacteraceae bacterium | reverse complement strand
CACGGCCGAGGCGATGCGGATCTATGACGGAGCCGACCCCCTCGTGGGCGGTCTGACCTGGGAGCGGCGGCCGATCGACCCGGTGCCGGGGCCGCGCCATGTCGGCGAGATCGAGGGCGGATGGGAGCTCGCGCCCGGCGTTCTGCTGGCCGGCCCGCGCACCCGTGCTCATCGACGTCGGCGGTGACGTCCTGGCCCAGGGTCACGAGCCGGGCCTGCGCAGCCCGCTGTGCGATGCGCTGATGCTCGCCGCCGGCGGGATGCGGAATCGCCTCGCCAGCCTCGCCCGGTCGTGGAATCAATCATCTAGCCTCGACCGGCATGGCACGAGCCGTTGGCATCCGTGAGCCCGGCGGGCCCGAGGTCCTCGAGGTCGTCGATCGCCCCGTCCGCGACCCCGGCGAGGGCGAGGTGCGGATCTCCGTGGCCGCTGCCGCGGTCAATCCGACCGACATCGGCCTGCGCGCCATGGGCGCGGATGACCTGGAACGACCGTGGACGCCGGGGATGGACGCCGCCGGCACGATCGAGGCGGTCGGGCCCGGGGTGGACCGGCTCGCCGTGGGTGACCGGGTCATGGCCGCGGTCAGCCCCCGGCGGCCCGAGGGCGGGGCCCAGACGGCTCTCCTGGTCGTCGCGGCCGCGTCGGTGGTGAAGATCCCGGACGGTGCCAGCCTGGAGGAGGCGGCCACCCTGCCCATGAACGGGCTCACCGCGCTGCGCGGCCTCGAGCTCCTGGACCTGGCGGAGGGCGAGACCCTCGCCGTCAGCGGCGGCGCCGGCCTCCTGGGCTCCTACGTCATCGCCCTCGCTCATGAGCGCGGGCTGCGGGTCGTCGCCGACGCCAAGGCCGGCGAGGAGGACCTGGTCCGCGGCTTCGGCGCCGATGTGGTGGTGGCGCGCTCCGACGATTTCGCCGCCGCGGTCCGTGGGGTGGAGCCCGGGGGCGTCGCGGCCGTCTATGACACGGCGCTGCTGAACGAGGGGGCGTTTGGTGCCGTCCGCGACGGCGGCGGCCTCGTCGTGGTCCGCGGCTGGCACGGCGGCGAGGCGCCGCGCGCGATCACCGTGCACCCGGTAATGGTGCGCGACGTGCTGCAGCGCACCGAGTGGCTCGAGGAGCTGCGCCGGCTGGCCTCCGCGGGGCGGCTGACGCTTCGGGTCGCCGGGCGCTACCCACCCGAGCAGGCCGCCGAGGCGCACCGGCTCATGGCGGCCGGGGGCCTGCGTGGCCGGGCCCTGATCACCTTCGCGTAGCCCGGGTTGGTGTCCCGCCCGGGATCGGGCCCCAGCGTTGGGCTGCAAACGTCCCTCTGAAGCCGGCGTGCGGGGCGCGGGTGGACGTTCGCGCCCGTCATGGGGGCAAACGTCCCAGCCTCCCGCGGCTCAATCTATGGCCGGGGCGTTTGCTGCCGCCACAGACGCAAGCGTCCCAGGCGTCGAGAATCTCGGCCGCACCGGGACGTTTGCCGACCCTGGGGGCGGCGACAACCCCGCTTCGCCAGTCTCCGTTGACGTTCGCCTCGCGTCTCCGCGGCCGCCCGCGGATCACCGTGACTCAGGGCGTGAAGACGATCTTGCCCACCACGTCCCCGTCCAGCAGCGCCTGGAACCCCTCGCGCGCCTGGTCGAGCGGCAGGGACTGATGAATGGCCGGGCGGATGTCGCGCTCCAGGCAGAAGCGGATCAGACGCTCGAGCTCATCGCGCGTCCCCATGGTGGAGCCGATGACCCTCAATTGCAGAAAGAACACGCGGGTCAGCTCCGCCGGCGCGGCGTCACCGGAGGTGGCGCCGGCGACGACCAGGGTGCCGCCGGGCTTCAGCGAGCGGATCGAGTGGCCCCACGTGGCCTTGCCCACGGTCTCCATGACGGCGTCGACGCGCTCGGGCAGCCGGGCGCCGGACTCGAAGGCCTGGTCGGCGCCGAGGGCGAGGGCCTCGGCCCGCTTGGCCTCCGAGCGGCTCGTGACCCAGACCCGGACACCCGCGGCGCTGCCCAGGACCGTCAGGGCGGTGGCGACGCCGCCGCCCGCGCCCTGCACCAGGACGGTCATCCCGGGGGTGACCTCGCCGCGGGAGAACAGCATCCGGTAGGCGGTCAGCCACGCCGTCGGCAGGCAGGCGGCGTGCTCGAAGGACAGCTCGGCCGGCTTGGGGATGACGTTGCGCGCCGGGACCGCGACCTTCTGGGCCAGGGCCCCGGGGTGCCGCTCGGACAGCAGGGAGCGGCGCGGGTCCAGCGTCTCATCCCCGCGCCAGGAGTCGTCGGTGATGACGGCGTGGACGACGACCTCCTTGCCATCCTCGTCGACCCCGGCGGCGTCACAGCCGAGGATCATCGGGAGCGCGTCCTCGCCCAGGCCGACGCCGCGCAGCGACCACAGGTCGTGGTGGTTGAGCGCGGCCGCCCTGACCGTGATCGTCTTCCACCCGGCCGCGGGCGAGGGATCGGGCATGTCGCCGACCTCGAGGCCCGCCAGCGGGTCCTCGGGATCGATCGCGGAAGCGTAGGCGGCCAGCATCTGCCCGGGACGCTACCCGTCTTGCGCCGACGCTGTCATCTTCGCCCAATGCGACAATCGGGTCATGTCACGCGTCGTGGCCCGGGTCACCACTCAGATGCAGGCCTCCCCAGAGCGGGTGATGGAGTTCCTGCGCGACTACCGGGAGTCGCGGGAGAGGATCCTCACCGACAACTACAGCGCCTATCGCGTGGAGTCGGGCGGCAAGGGCGAGGGGACCGTCTACGCCTACCACTTCGCCGCCGGCGGCCGCGAGCGCGACTACCGCCTGCACGTCTATGAGAGCCCCGGGGGGCTGCAGGAGTCCGACCAGCTCTCCTCGTTTGTCACCACGTGGAAGGTCGACCCCTCGCCCAACGGCTCACAGGTGACGATCGAGAGCTCCTGGGACGGCGCCGGCGGGATCGCCGGGATCTTCGAGGGGCGCTTCGCGCCGATGGGCATGCGGCGCATCTACGGCCAGGTCCTGGCCCGGCTCGAGCAGGAACTGGGCAGCTGACGCCTCGCCCTCTGAGGGGCCGCCGCCCCGTGCCGGCCGGCGGCCCCCTGATTCATGGCGGTCGCGACGATCAGTGCCCGGCGGGCGTGACCTTGACCGCCTTGGAGGTCCCGAGCACGTGACCGTGGGGATCCAGCGCCTGGACCTCGATGTAGGTCTGGGCGGCGCGGAGCTTGATCGCCGTCTCGAACGCGGCCTTCCCGGCGCTTGCCACCACCGACAGCTTGCTCGGTGAGGCTCCGCCGAGCACCTGCCAGCGAGTCACCGCGGTGGCGCCGTTCCAGCTCGCGTAGGCGATGGCCTTGCCGCCGCCGACGTGCAGCGCCGCCGAGGGCCTGGTCTTCGGGCTGGCGTTCCAGACGAAGCGATAGGCGCGGTAGCTGGAGTTCGCGCCCACGAAATGGGCGTCGAACACCGGCCGGCCCTTGATGTTGAACTCGGTGATGAACGGCTGGCCGCCCCAGCCCACCACCTGGTTGCCGTTGGGCTGATCCTGGACGTTGCCCTCGAACTCGGCCCGGATGCCCGGCTGGTGCTCGTCCTGGAGCACCAGGGTGGCGGTCTTCTTGACCGTGTCGAGCCTGAGCGTGATCCCGCGCGATCGCTTGTGGACGATGGGCGGTCCGGCGCCGTCGTCGAAGAGGGTCACGATCCCGTGGGCGTGCAGGCGCGCGTCGTGCTGGAACGCGAAGGGCGTGTTCGGGCCCATCGTGAACGTGGTCAGCTTGCCGCCGAGCGTCCACACGGTGGCGGCGGTCGTCTGGGAGATATCGGTGACCGACCAGGTATTGCGGCCTGAGATGACGATGCTGCCGTCCGGCGCCTGCTGGATCGAGTTGATGTGGAAGTAGTCCCACGGATGACCGCGGTTCGGGGGCACGAACTGATAGCTCGCGGTCAGCGGGACGTGGTCGAGGCTGTCCCACTGCCACACCACCAGACCCGTGGCGATGTCGATCTCCTGGGCCACCGAGTCGTAGGCCAGCTGGTGCACGGAGCCGCCCTTGACCCCGGAGGCGTTGACATACACGGGGAAGTAGCCGGTGATGAGAGCGGTGTTCTGAGGTGTGATCTGAAACTCGTGCAGGTCGGCCCGGATGCCGTTGACGCCCTGGACCGTGGCCACCGGGCGATAGGAGCTGTCGTAGATCTCGTCGGTGCCGGTGCCCACTCCGCCGTTGACGGTCCCCTGCCACCACGTCAGCACCGACTTCCCGCGGTAGGTCTGCACGCGGAAGTCCGTGGCGCTCTGGCCCTTGGGGACGCTCTTGAACCAGATGAGACCACCGTAGGGACCGAAGATCTCGGGCCCGCGCTGGACCGGACCCGCCTGCGGGCCGACGAACAGATCGCCGGGCGCCGTGCCGCGGGGCAGCTTGTTCACGCTCAGCGCGGGCGCGAACAACTGGGGCGCCGACTGAAAGCGCGCGACGTCTCCGCGCACGCGCGGGGCCGAGAGCGGGGCCGCCGCCGGAATCGTGCCCGCGGGGACGGCGACGTTGAAGGTGTAGGTGCCGGCGGCGGCGCCGGTGATGTTCATGCCGGTCGTGACCGTCACCTTCTCACCGGAGCTGAACGGCTTGGCCGGCAGGAAGCTGCCGCCGTGGCCGTCGGAGTCAGACATGACACGCCCGGTGTGCGCGCCGCTCTTGGAGCCCGTCACGCGAATGGCTCCGAATTGCGATGCCGGGATGCCCCGGAAGGTGATCTGGGTCGACGGGGCGGCGAACCGGGCTCCCGGGACCGGGAAGACGGCGACAGGTCCGGCCGCGGCGTGCGATCCGCCCGCTGACAGCAGGGCGATGCCAAGGACCGCAGCCGCGGCGAGCGCGGCGACGATGACCGCAGCGATCCGGGGTCGCGTACGCAGCGGGTGTGAGGCGTTCATGTACTCCCCTTCTCCTCCTGGTTGACCGGGCTCCAACTCCGCTCCCCGGCCGAAGGGGCGGCACTCCAATGCAAACGGAAGGGCACAGTACGCTCCGGGCCGTAAGGCCTGAATAAGTACGTTGGGTTAGCGAACGGGGATCCTACTGTTAGCCCACGTCGTCAAGTGACGTCCGGGCGCGTCCCGCAGGGGGGAACGGTGACCTCAGGGGGCGGAAGCGACGTGTCCCGCGGCCCAGCAGGCCTCGGTGCCGTGGCAATCCTGCAGGCCCATCAGCTCGGCGTGGAGCTGGTCGACCTGGCCGGGCGTCAGGCCGGCGGCGAGGTTGTCGAGCTCGTAGGGATCGGTGCTCAGGTCGTAGAACTCCCGCTCACCGTCGGTGTACTCGACATACAGGAAACGCTTCGTACGCATCGCCGCATACGTCGGCGGGTTCCCGCTGACCGGCGCCTGCTGATCGGGCCCCTCGTCCGACAGCGACCGGCCGTGGTGCTCGACCAGGATGGCGTTGCGCCAGCGGGTGGCATCGCCGCCGTGCAGCAGGTGCACCAGGCTCTGGCCGTCTCCCGCCAGCGAGGTGCCGCCGAGGGCGGCGAACGTCTCGGCGAGATCGACGTTCTCCGTCATGGCGTTCGTCGCCGCTCCGGCGGGGACTCCGGGTCCGGTCACCACGAGCGGCACGTGGATGTCGGTGTCAAACGCGGTCAGCTTGCCGGGCATCATCCGGTACTCGCCGGTGTGCAGCCCGTTGTCGGAGCTGAAGACGAGGTAGGTGTCGCCGGACAGGCCGTCGCGCGCCAGCGCGGCCCGGATCGTGGCGATGAGGTCGTCGATCGACTGCACCGCCTGAACGCGCCGGCGAAACGCCCAGTTGATACGGGCCAGCTGGTGGGCGTCGAGAGGCCGACGGTTGGCCAGCCAGCGGGGCGTGTTGGCCGGGAGGGTGTCGAAGTTCGGCGGCTCCGGCGCAGTCAGCCCGGGGAAGGCCTGGGCGTAGCGGGGCGCGGGGGTGTAGGGAAAATGGGGTGCGAAGGTGGCGAGCTCCAAGAAGAACGGCCGCCCGTCGCGCGCGGCGCGGTCGATGAACTGCACGCCGCGCCGGGCCAGGACGTTGGTCAGGTACGCCCGCGGCCGGTGCCCGAACCGGCGCAGGTGCCCGTTGATGTCCATGGGATAGTCGAACTCCGGGTAGCCCCAACCGGCGACGGCCCACTGCGCCCAGCCCGCTGGGATCTCGCGCACGGGGAGCGGGGACCGGGCCGGACCATCGAGGTAGCCGTTGAGGTACTTGCCCATCATCGCCGTCCGGTAGCCCGACTGCGCAAGGGCGAGATTGAACGCGCGGTTCTGGTCGCCGTGCGCGAAGAACGCTCCGATCCCGCCGTTGGGCCCGGCGTTGGTCAAGACGCGCGTGTCATGGGGGAACTCGCCGGTGAAGATCGACGCCCGGGACGGGCAGCACAGGGAGTCAGAGACGAAGTAGTTGTTGAAGGTCAGCCCCTGGCGTTGGAGCGCGCGGACCTGGGGCATATAGGGCAGCAGGTCCATCGACAGGTCATCGGTGAGGACGAAGACGATGTTCGGATGAGTCGGGCCGGCTTGCACGTCGGCGGGCGGAACGATGCTGCCGCCGCCCGGGACGGGCGCGACGGCCGCCTGGGTCCGTGGGGCGGCCCCGCTGGCGAGCAGGGCCAGCGTGATCCCCACCGCAGCGGCCGCGGCCAGCAGCAGCGCCGCAACGACGGTGCGGGGCGACGGCGCGCGGTCTCTTGTCCGGGACCAGGTCGTCACGGCGTCGATCAGCGGCGAGCGGGCTTGAGAAGGGACATCACTTGGTTCAACCTGGTCCGGCGCGAGCGGGAGCCTCTCCAACCCGGGCTCCTGCTCGGGGTGCGCCGATAGCCCCCGGGTGATGGATCCAAGATAGCGCCGGTGCGCCGGTCCCGTCGGCCTGGGCGGCCGCTGTCAGTCCCAGCGCCCGAGCGGGTACTCGATCGCGGCCTGCGCGGCCGCGATGCGGGCGATCGGCACGCGGAAGGGCGAGCAGGAGACATAATCCAGGCCCGCGCGGTGAAAGAACACCACGGACTCGGGGTCGCCGCCGTGCTCGCCGCAGATCCCCAGCTTCAGCCCGGGGTGGGCCTCGCGCCCGACCCAGGCGCCGAGGCGAACGAGCCAGCCCACGCCGGGCTTGTCGATGGTCTCGAAGGGGCTGCGGTCGATGATGCTGCGCTCGAGATAGGTGGGGACGAACTTGGACTCGACGTCGTCGCGGGAGAAGCCGAGCGCCGTCTGGGTCAGGTCGTTGGTGCCGAAGGAAAAGAAGTCGGCGTGGCGGGCGATGCGGTCGGCCACGAAGCAGGCGCGCGGCAGCTCGATCATGGTGCCGACGGTGTAGTCCGTGCCGATCTCCAGGCCCTCCTCGTCGCCGATGGCCTGCACGAGCTCGCGCATGATCTCGAGCTCGTGCTCGTAGTCGACGAGCGGGATCATGATCTCCGGAACCGGTCCCCGCCCACCCTCCGCGACAGCCTTGGCGGCGCGCAGGATGGCGTGCACCTGCATCTCGTAGATCTCGGGGTAGAGGATCCCGAGCCGGACGCCGCGCGTGCCCAGCATGGGGTTCTCCTCCGCGATCTCGTGGACGCGTTCGAGCAGGCGCTCCAGGCGGGGCAGATCGTGGGCGTCCTCCAGGCGCGCCCGCTCGACGGCGCCGGCGAGGTCCTCCGCGTTGGGCAGGAACTCGTGCAGCGGCGGATCCAGGAGCCGGATGGTCACCGGTAGCCCGACCATCGCCTTGAAGATCCCTTCGAAGTCCTCCTGCTGGAGGGGGAGGAGCTCGGCCAGTGCCTCGCGGCGGGAGTCGCGGTCGTCGGCCATGATCATCGTGCGCATCTTGGGCTGGCGGTCTTCGGCCATGAACATGTGCTCGGTCCGGCACAGGCCGATGCCCTGCGCGCCGAGCTCGCGCGCCCGCTTGGCGTCCTCGGGGGTATCGGCGTTGGTGCGCACGTCGAGCCGGCGCACCTCGTCGGCCCACTGCAGCACCTGCTCGAAGTTCTCATCCACGCGCGCCTCCACCAGCGGCACGTCGTCGGTGGTGACCTGCCCCTTGGTGCCGTCGATGGCGATGCGGTCACCCTCGGACAGCTTGGTCCCGTTCACGCTGACGGTCTTGGCGGCGAGGTCGATCTCGAGGGATTGGGCTCCCACCACGGCGGGACGGCCCATCCCGCGCGCCACGAGCGCCGCGTGCGAGGCCTTGCCGCCCTCGGAGGTGAGGATTCCCTTGGCCGCGTGGAAGCCGGAAACGTCCTCGGCGTCGGTGAAGGGGCGCACCAGGATGACGTCGCGCCCCTCCTCGGCGGCGGCCACGGCGTCGGCGGCGGTGAACACGATCTCGCCCTTGGCGGCGCCCGGTGACGCGTTGACACCGGAGGCCAGCACCTCGTACTGGGCCTCGGGATCGAATGTGGGGTGCAGCAGCGCGTCCAGCGTGCCGGGGTCGATCGTCATCAGCGCCTGCGCGCGGTCGAGCAGGTCCTCTGAGACGGCGTCGACCGCGAAGCGCACCGCCGCCTGCGCCGGCCGCTTGGCGTTGCGCGTCTGGAGCATGTAGAGCTGCCCCTCCTCCACGGTGAACTCGGTGTCCTGCATGTCCTTGTAATGGGCCTCGAGCTTGCGCAGGATCTCCATCAGCTGCTCGTGGACCTCGGGCATCCAGTCGCGCATCTCGGCGATGTCGCGCGGCGTGCGCACGCCCGAGACGACGTCCTCGCCCTGGGCGTTGGGCAGAAAGTCGCCGCTGGGCTCGGGCGCGCCGGTCACCTCGTCGCGGGAGAAGGCGACGCCGGACCCCGAGGTGTCGCCCTTGTTGCCGAACACCATCTGCTGGACGTTGACGGCGGTGCCCCACTCGTCGGGAATGTGGTTCTGGCGGCGATAGGCGACCGCCCGCTTGCCCACCCAGGAGTCGAACACGGCGCGGATGGCCAGGCGCAGCTGGTCCTGGGGACCCTGGGGGAAGTCCTCGCCGGTCTCCTTGGCGTAGATGGCCTTGAAGGTCTCGGTCAGCTCTCGGAGCGCCTCGACGTCAAGCTCGGTGTCCTCCGTGACGCTGCGCTCGTCCTTGGCGGCCTTGATCGCGTCCTCGAACTTCTCGCCGGCGATCCCCCGCGAGACATTGCCGAACATCTGCACGAAGCGGCGGTAGGAGTCCCAGGCGAAGCGCTCGTTCTCCGTGGTCTCGGCCAGCCCCTTGACCGACTCGTCGTTGAGCCCGAGGTTGAGCACGGTGTCGAGCATGCCCGGCATCGACTCGCGCGCGCCCGAGCGCACCGAGACCAGCAGCGGGTCGTCGCGGTCCCCCAGCGTCTTGCCGGCCATCTCCTGCAGGCGGTCCAGGGCCTCGGCCACCTGCTCGGCCATGCCGTCGGGCTCGGTCCGGTCCGCCTGCATGTACTGCACGCAGGCCTCGGTGGTGATGGTGAAGCCCGCCGGGACGCGTTCGGCACCGAGGACGCGCGTCATCTCGGCCACGTTCGCCCCCTTGCCGCCCAGGAGGTCGCGCATCTCCTTCGACCCCTCGGCGAAGTCGTAGACCCACTTCGTCACGGAGCGATCCTACCCCCCGCGGTCAGGCGGTGCCGGCGGTCAGCGCGCGCGGCTGCAGGTCAAACGCCTCGGCGAGGAGCTCGTACGAGCGCCGCCGGACGCCATGGTCATAGGTGATGGTGACCACGATGACCTCGTCGGCCTGGTAGGCGCTGGCGACCGCCTCGATGCCGGCGCGCACCTTCTCGGGCGAACCGACCACGCCCCGGCGACCGGGGGTGTCGCCTGACGGCGTCAGCCGCGCCTCGCGGGCCAGGAACTCCGACGCCTGCTCGGGCGGCGGCACGGCGATGAGCCTGCCCCGTCGCAGTTGCGTGAAGCTCATGCGGCTGCTGGAGGCCAGGAACTGGGCCTCCTCGTCAGTGGGGGCGGCCAGCGCCCAGACGGCGACGGCCGTGCGCGGCGCCTGGAGGTCGCGCGCGGGGGTAAAGCGCTCGCGGTAGGTCCGGGCGATGTCGGCGCCCTGCGGGTTGATGAAGTCCGCGAAGGCATAGGGCAGGCCGATCTCTCCCGCCCAGACGGCGCTCTGCTCCGAGGAGCCCAGCAGCCACGGCACCGGCAGCTCGGGGCGGCCGGGCAGCGTCGCGGCCAGATGGCGGAACGGGTGCTCCTCGGGCAGGTCGTCGTCGAAGTAGCCCAGCATCTCGGCGAGCTTCTGCGGGAAGTCGTCGGCGGCGGCCTGGCGGCGATCCTGCTGGAGCGCGAAGGTCGTGAGCGGATCGGTGCCGGCGGCGCGGCCGATCCCGAGGTCGATCCGGCCCGGGAAGAGGGCGGCGAGGATCGTGAAGGACTCCGCCACCTTGAGCGGACTGTAGTGCGGCAGCATCACGCCGCCGCTGCCGACGCGGATCTCGCGCGTGGCGGCGGCGATCGGGCCGATGAGCACCTCGGGGCTGGGGCCGGCGAGCATGGGGCCGCCGTGGTGCTCGGCCACCCAGTAGCGGTGGTAGCCCAGTTCGTCGGTCAGCCGGGCCAGGTCGATGGTGTTGTGCAGCGCCTGCGCGCCGGTGGAGCCTTCGGCGATGGGCGACTGATCGAGGACGGAGAGCAGCATGCCCTCGATCTTAGTTCGATGGTCTTCGAACCTCGCGCGCCGCCCACCGGCTGGTGCTAGAAAACAGCGCCATGCCCGTCAGCACCAGTGAGCTGCGCGCCGTCGCCGCCACGCGCTATGTCACCCCGCTGCGGGAGGGCGGCTCGCTGCCCGGGCTGGTGGAGGCCGACGACGACGGCCTCTACGTCGCCAAGTTCCGCGGCGCGGGCCAGGGGCTGCGCGCACTCGTCGCCGAGATCGTCATCGGCGAGCTGGCGCGGGGCGCGGGACTGCTCGTTCCCGAGCTCGTGACGGTGGCCATCGACCGCCGGCTGGGTGCCGCCGAGCCCGATCCCGAGATCCAGGAGCTCATCACCGCCTCGGACGGAATCAACCTCGGTGTCGACTTCCTCCCCGGCGCGCTGGCCTACACCCCGGCGGGGGCCTGGCAGCCACCGGCCGATCTGGCCGCCGAGGTGGTGTGGCTGGACGCCCTGGCCACCAACGTCGATCGCACCGCGCGCAACCCCAACCTCCTGCTCTGGCACGAGCGGCTGTGGCTCATCGACCACGGCGCCGCTCTGTACCTCCAGCACGGCGGCCTTGATCCACAGGCGCACGCGACCCGGCCGTTCCCGCTCATCGCCGACCACGTGCTCCTGGGGTGCGCCGGCTCCATCCTCGAGGCCGACGAGCGGATGCGCGCGCGGCTGGGGGAGGCGGCGGTCCAGGCAGCCGTGCACCTGGTCCCGGAGGAGTGGTTCGGCGGCGCGGACCCGGGCGAGGTGTACGTGGAGTACCTGACCCAGCGACTGGACGACGGCGGGTTCGCTGAGGAGGCCGAGCGTGCCCGCGCCGGACGCTAGCCCGTTCACCTACCTCATCCTCCGGGTCGTCCCCAGCGTCGAGCGCGGGGAGCGCTTCAACGTCGGCGTCGTGCTGTTCTGCCGCCAGAAGGACTTCCTGGCGGCGCGGGTGGCGCTGGATTCGGTTCGCCTGTCCGCGCTGGCGCCGGCCATGTCCCCGGCGGAGGTGCTCGAAGTGGCCGACCACCTGGGCGCGCTGGTGCGCGTCGCTGAGGGCGCCCCCGATGCCGGGCCGATCGCGGCGCTGCCGGCCTCGGAGCGCTTCGGCTGGCTGGCGGCGCCATCCTCGACGATCGTGCAGGCCTCAGACGTTCACACCGGGCTGAGCGACGACCCCGCGATGACGCTGGCCGCGCTGTTCGAGCGACTGGTCGGGGCGCCCTCGGCGCGCGGCTAGCTCGTCTAACCGGCGGCGGTCAGGGCGTCGGCGGGCATCGCGCCGGCGCCGGCCGCCTCGCCGGTCTTGCCCGTTTGCGCCTCGGGCGCCTCGTCCTCGGTGTGGACGATGAGCACCGGGACGTGGCTGTGGTTGAGCGCGTAGTGGCTGACGCTGCCCAAGAGCGAGGCGGTCAGCGCGCCGCGCCCGCGCGAGCCCATTACAAGGAGGTCGTGCTGGCCGCTGCGAACGTGCTTCATCAGCGCCTCGCGGATCGGCTCGCGCGTGAGGATCTTGGTCACGGGGATCGAGTCCGGGACGCGGTCGACCGCGGCCTCCAGCGCGGCCTTGGCCTCGGCGGCCAGGTCGTTGGCGAGCGGCTCGATGCCGGCCGCGGTGACGGGATTGCACGCCCAGTAGGGCGGGCGCGGTACGGCGGTGAGGATCGTGAGGCGTGAACGCTCAGCGGTGGCGAGGTCGATCGCCTCGCTCAGCGCGCGCTCGGCGTGGGCCGAGCCGTCAACGCAGACCAGGATGTTGCAGAACATGACAACCACCCACAGGAGACTTGATTAGCTAGCCAAACATTAGCATGACAACGGTTGCTAGGCTCCAGGACATGGAGGTCCGCGCTTCCAGTCCGCCCGCCGGCCCGCCCGCCACCCCGGCCGCCGGCCCGCCCGCCGGCCCGCCCGCCGGCGCCGAGGACTTCCTGCTCGCCTTCGAGACGATGGCGCAGGCGGTTCGCCGAGCTCGCGGAGCGGTCGCCCAGGACACGCCGGGGCGCCTCACCCTCTCCCAGTACTCGCTGCTGCTGCCGCTGTCGGGCAGCGATACCGCCCGCGTGTCCGATCTGGCCGCCGGGGCCGGTATCGCCCCCTCCACGGCGAGTCGCATCCTCGATGCCCTGGAGCGCCGGGCCATCGTGCGCCGCACCCGCTCCGAGGTGGATCGGCGTGGCGTCACCGTGACGCTGACCGAGCACGGACGCGAGGCGCTGGGCCACCAGCACGAGTGGATGCGCCGCCGCCAGCTCGAGTTCTACGAGGGGCTCCCCGAGGACGAGCAGCTGCTCGTCTCCGACCTCCTCGTCCGCCTGGCGGCGCTCATCGACGAGCTCAGCTGCGGCCCGGTCGCCTGAGGCTCCCCCTCGCTGAGGGGGAATCCCCGCGGTCAGCTCGCCCGCTGCACCCGTTTCCGGTGTGGGTTTGGGCCCACCCCCCGTCTGTCGGGAGTTCCCGGCGCGACGCTGGAACCTCCCCCCGTGCCCTTCATAGGTTGTTCAACATGTCCACGACCTTGCCCCTCGAGCCGGAGCTCACCCGCGCGCCTCAGCTGCCGGCCCGCCCCGGCGTGCTGGCCGCATCCGTCGCCGTGAGCGTCCCCGAGACCGTCGTCAGCAACGCCGAGATCGGCGCTCGCCTGGGCGTCGATGACGACTGGATCGCGCGACGCACCGGCATCCACGAGCGCCGCGTCGCGCGCCCCGACGAACGCCTGGAGACCCACGCCACCGACTGCGCTCGCGCCGCGCTGGCGCGCGCCGAGATCCCCGCCTCCGACGTCGATCTCGTCATCGTCGCCACCACCACGTCCGACGAGCTCATGCCGGGCACCGCGCCGCTCGTGGCGCACGCCCTCGGGGCCACCGGCGCCGGCGCGTTCGACGTCGGCTCCGCCTGCACCGGGTTCCTGTCCGCGCTGGCCGTCGGCGCCGCCTTGGTGGAGGCCGGGCGGTCGCAGTGCGCCGTGGTCATCGGCGCCGACTTCATGTCGCGCATCACCGACCCCGACGATCGCGCCACGGCGGCGGTGTTCGCCGACGGCGCGGGCGCGGTGGTGCTCGAGCGGACGAGCGGCCAGGGCCGCATCGGACCCGTCGTGCTCGGCTCCGACGGCGCCGGCGCCGATCACATCAAGGCCGAGCGCAGCGACGGAAAGATCCGCATGCGGGGGCACGAGACCTTCCGGGAGGCCGTGGCCCGGCTGACGCTGTGCACCCACCAGGCGGTGCGCGCCGCCGGCGTCGGGCTCGACGAGATCGACCTCTTCGTCTACCACCAGGCCAACGGCCGGATCCTGTCGGCCGTGGGCGAGCGCCTCGGCCTGCCGCCCGGACGGGTGGTCGACTGCATCGGCCAATACGGCAACACGTCGGCGGCCACGCTGCCGCTGGCGCTGGCCTACAGCGAGCGGGAAGGGATGTTGTCCCCGGGTGACCGGGTGCTGCTCGGAGCATTCGGCGCCGGGTTCACCTGGGGGGCAACAGTGCTCGAGTGGGGGCGGCCCGCATGAGCGCGCTGCTCGAACGCCCCGAGCGCCGGTTCGCGCCCAGCACCGAGCGCGGCGAACGCACCGAGCTCACTCCGCTGGAGCGCCTGGAGGCTCTGTGCGATCCCGGTTCCCTGCAGCTCATCCGTACCGAGGTCATCTCCTCGGCCATGGGCGACAAGGCCCGCCAAGGCGACGGCGTGCTCGGCGGCTCGGGCACGGTGGGCGGCCGGCCGGTCTTCTGCTACGCCCAGGATCCCCGCTACGCGGGCGGCTCCCTCGGCGAGCCGCACGCCGACACGATCGCGCGCGTCCTCGAGCTCGCCGACCGCGGACGGGCCCCGGTGGTGGGCTTCGTCTCCTCGGGTGGCGCCCGGATGCAGGAGGGCATCGGGGCTCTCGGGGGGTATGGCCGGATCTTCAAGCGCACCGTCGCCCTATCGGGCAGGGTGCCCCAGATCTCGATCGTCACGGGCCTCTCGGCGGGCGGCGGCGCCTACTCGCCCGCGCTGACCGACTGGATCGTGATGACCGAGGAGTCCAGCATGTTCCTCACCGGCCCCGCGGTGGTGCGCGAGGCCCTGGGTGAGACCGTGGATGCGGAGACGCTCGGCGGGGCCAAGGTGCATCAGAAGAACGGCGTCTGTCACTTCGTGGCCCACGACGACCTCGACGCCTCCCGCCTGGCCCGCGAGCTGCTGAGCTACCTGCCCAGCCATCGCGACGAGCCCGCTCCCCACCTCCGGCGGCGCCCGCCGTCAGGAGCGGATCCCGAGCTCCTGGTGCCCGCCGAGCAGCGCCGTGTCTACGACGTCCGCGACGTCATCACCTCGATCGTCGACGGCGGCGAGCTCCTCGAGGTCTCCGCCGGCTGGGCGCGCAACCTCGTCACGGGCTTTGCCCGCCTGGACGGCCGCACCGTCGGCGTGGTGGCCAACCAGCCGCGCTACCTGGGCGGCGTGCTCGACGTCGCCAGCTCCGAGAAGGGCGCGCGCTTCGTCACGAAGTGCAACTCGTTCGGCATCCCGCTGCTCGTGTTCGTGGACACCCCGGGATACATGCCGGGGATGCGCCAGGAGTCCGCCGGCGTCATCCGGGCGGGCGCCTCCTTCGTGCACGCCTTCGCGCAGGCGAGCGTGCCCCGGATCACCGTCATCATCCGCAAGGCCTTCGGCGGCGCATTCATCACCATGAACTCCAAGGACCTGGGCGCCGACTACGTGTTCGCGTGGCCCCGGGCGCAGATCGGCATCATGGGCGCCAAGCCCGCGGTGGGCGTGATCAATCGCCGGCAGCTCGCGGCCGCCGAGGATCCCGAGGCCGAGCGCGAGCGGCTCGCCGCGCACTACGCCGAGACCCAGCTGCGGCCCGAGGTCGCGGCCGCCCGCGGGTTCGTCGACGAGCTCATCTCACCGGGCGAGACCCGTGCCCGGCTGGTGTGGGCCTACAACAGCCTGGCGCCCGCGCGATGACGACCGCCGCCACCGGCGACGTCCTCCTGACGGGCGCCACGGGCTTCGTCGGGATGGAGCTGCTGGCGCGCTACCTGCAGCGCGGCGAGCGCGACGTGGTCACGCTCGTGCGCGCCGACAGCCAGGAGGGCGCGCAGGGCCGGATCGACGGGGTGCTCGAGAACCTCTTCGGCGCCGAGGCCCCCGCGTACCGTCACCGCGTGCACGCGGTGGCGGCCGACATGACCGCCCCCGGGCTGGGGCTTCCGCCGGCAGAGCGCGTCCGCCTGGCCGAGCGGGTGACCAAGATCGTGCACAGCGCGGCATCGGTCTCGTTCACGCTCGAGCTCGAGGAGGCGCGCTCCATCAATCTCGAGGGGACCCGCCGCATGCTCGAGCTGGCCCAACTGGTGCGTGAGCACGGCGGCCTGGAGTGCTACGCCCACATCTCGACGGCGTTCGTGGCGGGCGATCACCCGGGTGCGTTCGCCGAGTGCGACACCGACGTCGGCCAGTCCTTCCACAACTCCTACGAGCAGTCCAAGTTCGAGGCCGAGCAGCTCGTGCGCGCCCAGGAGGGGCTGCCGTACACGATCCTGCGGCCCAGCATCGTCGTCGGCGACCGCAACAACGGCTGGACCGCTGCGTTCAACGTCCTCTACTGGCCGCTGCGGGCCTTTGCCCGGGGGCTGTTCACCGCCGTCCCCGCCATCCCGTCGGCCCCCGTCGACGTCGTCTCCATCGACTACGTCGCCGACGCCGCCTATGCGCTGTGTGAGACCAGCTGCGGCAACGGCGCGACCTATCACCTCACCGCGGGTCGGGATGCCTCGACGATCGCCGAGCTGGCCGGTCTGGCCAGCCGGTACTTCCGCCGGCCCGTGCCCCGCGTCGTGCCCCCCGCCGAGTTCGCCGCGATGACCCTCGGCGCCGCCGAGCGCAAGGCGCTCGAGGCCGGGAGCGAGTACTTCCCGTACTTCTGCATGGAGGGCACCTTCGACGACCGCGAGACCCGCAAGCGGTTGGAGCCGCAGGGCATCACCACCGCGCCGCTGCGCGACTACGTCGACCAGCTGCTGGACTTCGCCACCCGCGCCCGCTGGGGCAAGCACCCGATCGCCCGGGCCGATGCCTTCGCCGCCGATGCCCTCGTTCCGCTGCGAGCCGCCTCCTAGGCCATGGCCGCGCTCGCCGACGTCGCCCGCTTCCGTCCCGAGGACCCCGACGTCCTTGTCCAGGCCGCTCTGGCGTGCCCGATCTGCCTCCGGGCGCAGGACGTGGATTTCCAGGACAGCCTGGAGGGTTACGATCCATCGGTCCAATGCCGGTGCCCCTCCTGTCAGACGCGATGGCGCGTCTACCTCGCGCCCGACCAGGCGCTGCGGCTCGGGCTGATGCACGCCCATACCTAGGCGCGCGAGCGTCGGCAGCGCCGTGAGCCTTGACGTTTCCCGCGAGGGGCGCGCCGACCTCGGGATCGGGGCGCTGGAGCTGTTCGTGGAGGTGCTCTCGCAGTCGGACCCCGCGGCCGCGGTCGACGGTTTCTATGACCATCTCTGCGAGGCCGTCTGCCGTCTCGCCCGGATGCGCCGCGCCCTCATCTTCCGCTATGACCCCGCCGATCGCCGGGTGCGCGCCGCCGGGGCGCACGGCATGGAGATCGACTCGTTCGCTCGCGCGTACCTCACGGTGGACTCGGCGCCGATCGCGGCGCAGGCGCTGCGCGAGGACCGGGTGGTCGAGGTCGTGGGTGACTACAGCGGTCAGGTGCCCGACGAGTTCGCGCCGCTGGTCTCGGAGCCCGCGCGGCTCGTCTGCGCGCCCATGGCGGCCGCCGAACGGGCCTTCGGCGTCATCTTCGCCGACCGGCTGATGAGCGAACCGCCACTCGACGACGGCGACCGGCGCCTGCTCTGGACGCTGGGCAAGGCCGCGGCGCTGGCCTCCGCGGCGCGGATCGTCTCCACCCAGTTCGAGAAGGCCAGCCAGCTCGAGCAGCGCATCGACCTCGCCCGGGAGATCCATGAGGGCGTCATCCAGCGGCTGTTCGGCGTCTCGATGGCTCTGGACGGCGAGGGGCAGCTGCCCGCGACGGCGCGGCACCGCTGCGCTGAAGAGACCCAGGCGGCGCTCACCGAGCTGCGGGCGGCACTGCAGCGGCCACTGGGCCGGGCGCCGCGCGCCACCCGGACGACGCTGGCCGCCGAGGTGGCGCGGCTGGCGCTGGCCCACCCCCAGCTCGGTCTGGCGCTGGTGCAGGGCCGTCCGGCCGACGTGCCCGCCGCGCTCGAGCCCCTGGCCCAGTCCGTGCTCCTGGAAGCGGTGCGCAACGCCGACAAGCACGCCCAGCCCAGCCGTGTCGACGTGCGCCTGGGCCGAGCCAACGGAGCGTTCTGGATGGAGGTCGTCAACGACGGTGTCAGCCGCGCGCGCACCCATCCGGGGATGGGCCTGCGGCTCGCGGCGCTCGAGGCGCTGCAGTCAAACGGCATGGTCGAGTTCGGCGTGCGCGAGCCGGGGACGTGGCAGGTCCGGCTCGTGGTGCCCGACGAGGACGATGACTGACGAGGAGCGCAGCCCCGAGCGGCTGCGGGTGCTGGTGGTCGACGACCATGACGTCGTGCACTGGGGCTTTCGGCTCATGCTCACCCAGCAATCGTGGGTGGAGCGCTGCGTGAGCGCCCACACCGGGCCGGAGGCGGTGACCATGACCAAGCGCTACCGGCCCCACGTCGCGCTGGTCGACCTGTTCATCGGCGAGGAGTCGGGCGCTGAGGTGTGCGAGCGCGTCCGCGAGGCCGAGCCGAGCACCCGGGTGCTGCTGTTCTCGGGCGCCGGCGAGATCTCGCCGCAGGCTGCCCGCGCCGCCGGCGCCTCGGGCTTTGCCTACAAGGACTGGCCCGCGCGGAAGATCGCCTCGGCGGTGCGGATGGTCGGCCTGGGCAAGACGGTCTTCGAGCACCAGGACCGCCAGGGGGCGCTGGGCCTGTCTGACCGCGAGCGCGCGGTGCTGGAGCTGATGGCCTCGGGCGCCACCAACCCGGAGATCGGTGAGGCGCTGCACCTCTCCCGTCACACGGTCAAGGAGCACTCGAGCTCGGTGTACCGCAAGCTCGGCGTGCGCAACCGGACCGAGGCGGTCCAGCGTGCGCAGCGGCTGGGGCTGCTGCGGTGAGGAGGCCGCACTGGACGCCGGCCTGAGCGAGATCGCCCGCTTCCTGGCGCAGCGGCCGCCCTTCGACGCCCTCGCCGCGGACGAGCTGGCCGACGTGGCCGCGCACGCGGCCATCGAGTTTCACCTGCGCGGCACGGTCATCCTGTCCGAGGGCGGGGGACCGGTCACGTTCCTGCGCGTGATCCACTCCGGCGGCGTGGACATCACCCACCAGGGGCGGCTCCTGGATCTGCTCAGCCCCGGCGACGCCTTCGGGCACGCCGCAATGCTGTCGGGGCTGCCTCCGGGGTTCGAGGCCCGCGCCGCCGAGGACACGCTCGTCTACCGCATCCCGGTCGAGGTGGCGCGGCCGCTGCTGGACCGCGCGCGGCGGAGCGAGCTGCGCTCGGGTCGCACCGACGTCAACTACCAGCCCGTGGTCAAGCTCATCCGCGCGGCCACGGTGACCTGCAAGCCGTCGGAGAACATCGGGTTCGTGGCCGAGCGCATGACCGCGGCGGGCGTCAGCGCGGCAGTGGTGGAGCTGGAGGGCGGGGGATGGGGGATGCTCACCGACCGCGACCTGCGCGCCCGCGTCCTGGCGGTGGGCCGCTCGGGGGCGATCCGGGTCGATTCGGCCATGACCGCCCCGGCCTACACCGTCAGCCCCGACCGGCTGGCGGGCGAGGTGCTCTACGAGATGCTCGAGCGGGGGATCCGCCACGCTCCCGTCGTCTCCGAGCGCGGGCGCCTGATCGGCGTGCTCGAGGATGCCGACCTCTACGCGGCGCAGCCGCGCTCCTGGGTGCGCGCGCGGCGCAACATCGAGCGGGCGCGCAATCTGAGTGCGCTGGAGGAGGCCGCCGGGCAGCTGCCGGCCCTGATGCTCGAGCTGCACCACTCCAGCGTGCCGGCGCTGGAGTTGGCGCCCGTGCTCTCAGCGCTGGTGGACGCGCTCACCCGCCGCGCCCTGGAGCTCGTGACCGCCAACGGCGCCCTCGCGGATCCGGGGGTGGTGTGGGTGTCGTTGGGCAGCCAGGCGCGGCGGGAGCTCACCCCCGCCTCGACCCGGCGCGGAGCCGTCATCCACGACCCCGAGCTCCCGCCCTCGCCCGCGTGGCTCGCCGCGGTCGAGGCGGCGCTGGCCCCATGTGGCCTCCAGCGCCCGGTGGTGGCGCATGACGCCGCGGGCTGGATGGCTCGCGCCGGCGGCGAGGAGCTGGCGCTGTCGGTCCTGGCTGACCGCAGGGTGCTCTGGGGCGTCCCGGTCGAGCCGCTGCCGCTCGCCGAGGGCGCCGCGCGCGAGACGCTGCTGCGCGCCCTGGCGGAGCAGGCGTTCACGCTCGCGCTGCCCACCGGCTTTGACGCCGACGCCGTGCTCACGCGCGAGGGGCGCCACAGCCGGCTCAACGTCCGCTCCGCGGCCATCGTCCCGATCGCCGCCATCGCCCGCTGGGCCGCCGCGGCAGCCGACGCCGGCGAGGGATCGACCCCGGAGCGGCTGCGCGCCGCCGCCGACGCCGGCGTGATCGGCGCCGAGCAGGCCCAGACGCTCACTGAGGCCTTCGAGCTCGCCCTGGAGCTGCGCATCGTGCACCAGCTCGACCAGATCGCGGCGGGCGAGACCCCCGACGACCTGCTCGATGCCGCGGCGATGAGCGCGCTGACCCGGGCCCGCCTGCGCGACGTGTTCCACGCCGTGACCGCGGTGGCGCGGGAGCTGCGTCCGGCATGAAGCTCAACCTCCGGCGCAGCGCGGCCGGCGGCCGCTTCGCCCAGACGCCCGTCCCCGGCGGCGACAGGCCCTGGCGGGAGGCCGAGTGGTGCGCCATCGACCTCGAGCTGACCGGCCTGCACCGCTCCGACGAGATCATCGCCATCGGCGCGGTCCCGATCCGCGGGGGCGCGCTCATCCTGGGGGAGGCGATGTACTCGCTGGCCCGACCGGACCGGGCGCCCACGCCGCCCTCGGTGCTCGTGCACAAACTGCGCTCCGCGGACCTGCGCGAGGCGCCGGCGCTCGAGGCGGCCATCGACGGGCTGCTCGAGACGCTGACGGGGCGGGTGCCCGTGTTTCACACCGCGATGGTGGAGCGGGCCTTTCTGGGCAAGGAGCTGCGCCGCCGCCGGCTGCGCCTGCCCGACGACGTCGACACCGAGGTGCTGGGACGGGTGTGGCTGCGCCACCGCGACGGTGCGGCGCCCCCCAGCCTGCCGCTCGCGCGGCTGGCGTCAGTGCTCGGCCTGCCCGGCGAGGATCCCCACCATGCTCTTGGCGACGCGCTCACCACCGCCAAGGCGTTCATCGCGCTGGCCAGCCACCGCGACGCCGAATCGCCGCAGACCGTCGGCTCCCTGCAGCGCGCCGGGCTGGAGCTCGGCCTCGGGACGCGCCGCTTCGGCCCCGGGTAGGGTTCCCGGCTTGAGATGAAGCGCGCCCTCTTCCTCGCCCCCTTCGATGAGCTCGTCGACCCGCGCGTCGTGGCGGACCTGGCCGCCGCCGCCGAGGAGCGCGGCTGGGACGGCCTGTTCGTGTGGGACCACATCGCCTACCGCGAGCCGGTGCGCGCCGTGGCCGATCCGTGGATCGTGCTCAGCGCGGTGGCGACCGCCACGCGCACCCTGCGGATCGGGCCGATGGTGACGCCGCTGGCCCGCCGCCGGGTCCAGAAGCTCGCGCGCGAGACGGTGACCCTCGATCTCCTCAGCCAGGGACGGCTGACGCTGGGCGTCGGACTGGGCAGCGACAACAGCGGCGAGCTGGGGCCGTGGGGCGAGGAGACCGACCCCCGCCGGCGCGCCGTCCTGCTCGACGACGGCCTGGAGCGGCTGGCGCAGCTGTGGGCGGGTGAGTTCGAGCCGCGGCCGGTGCAGCAGCCGCGCATCCCGGTGTGGGTGGCGGCGCGCTGGCCCAACCGGCGCCCGGTCCGCCGGGCCGCGCGCTGGGACGGGCTGTTCCCGATCGAGCTCCCCGGCCCCGACGCCCTCGCGGAGCTGGCCGCCGAGACGCGGGAGGCGCGGGCGGCGCGCCAGGATCGCACGGACGAGCCGTTTGACATCGTCGCCGAGATCGCGCCCGGGGAGGACCCCGTTCCGTGGGAGAGGGCGGGGGCCACGTGGATCTTCACCGACTTCGGGCGCCAACCCAGCGCCGCCGAGGTGCGGGAGACGATCGCCGCCGGTCCGTGAGGGACAACCGGCGGCAATGAGGATGGTGAGAGCGGTGTCGCCCTCGCCGATGCGCTCAAACGACCACAATCGTGCGCGCGGGGGCCGTTCGGGCGCTGCGTGGGGAATCGCCGTCGTTTCGTGACCGAAAATCCACATGCACCGCCGGAAGGGAGCGTCTGTGCACGATTGTGGTGCTTGGAGGCCCTGCGGCGTTGCCCGGCCGCCCGCCGCGCCGTTCCTTCATCGCCGTCGTTGACGTGCGACCGAATCGCGCGCCAACGCCGACGGCCTCTCGCGGCGTTAGAACAGCTGCAGGTAGCGCTCGAGCTCCCACTGGGTGATCTGCTCGTGGGCGGCCCGGACCTCGCGCCGCTTGCACTCGATGAAGTAGTCGATGTAGTCGCCGCTGCGGGTGGTGCCGAACGCCTGGCGCAGCGCGTCGTTGCGCGCGAGCTCGCGCGTGGCGTCGAGCAGGTTCTCCGGGAGCGTGTCGATCCCGGCGGCCTCGCGGTCCTGCGCCGAGAGCGTGTAGAGGTTGGCGCTGTTGGGCTCACCCGCGTCCAGGCCGCGCGCGATGCCGTCCATGCCCGCCGTCAGCATCGCCGTCGCCGCCAGGTACGGGTTGCAGGAGCCGTCCACGGTGCGGTCCTCGACCCGCCCCGCCGCCGGCACGCGCAGCATCTGGGTGCGGTTGTTGTAGCCATAGCTGACGTACGCCGGCGCCCACGTGGCCCCGCTGGTCGGCGCGCCGACGACCAGGCGCTTGTAGGAGTTGACCGTCGGGGCGGTGATGGCGATGTAGGCCTTGGCGTTGGCCTTGAGCCCGCCGATGAAGTTGTAGCCGAGCTCGGTCAGCCCCAGGCCGCGCTTGTCCTCGGACGGGTCGCACTCGAACACGTTCTCGCCGTCCTTCCACAGACTGACGTGGAAGTGGCAGCCGTTGCCGGTGAGATGAGCGAACGGCTTGGGCATGAACGTGGCGATGAGACCGCGCTGCTGGGCCATCGACTCGACCATGTAGCGGTAGAAGACGGCGCGGTCACACGTGGTCAGAGCGTCGGCGAACTGGAAGTTCTGCTCGAACTGGCCGTTGGCGTCCTCGTGATCGGTGGCGTAGTTGTCCCACCCCAGGTCGGTCACGGCACGCGAGACCTCCGAGACGAAGTCGAGGTTGCGCGTCAGCGCGCGCATGTCGTAGCAGGGCTGCTCGAGGGTGTCGAGCGGATCGGCGAGCTCCAGGGACCCGTCGGCGGCGCGCCGCAGCAGGAAGTACTCCAGCTCGGCGCCGACGCGCATCTCATAGCCCTGCTCGGCGGCGCGGGCCAGGGCGTGGCGCAGGATCGTGCGTGGGCAGTAGGGCCACTCCTCACCCTCCACGGTCACGTCGCAGGCAAACCGCGCCACCGTCGGGCGCCACGGGAGGATGGTCAGGGTGGTGGGGTCGGGCACGGCGATCATGTCGGGATCGTCGGGACCCTGGCCGATGTCGCCGGCGGCGAAGCCGGCGAACCCGGCACCGTCTGAGAGGAGGTCGTCGAGGTGGTGGGCGGGGACCAGCTTCGCGCTCGGCTTGCCGTGCATGTCCACGAACTGCGCGAACAGAAACTCGATGCCGTTGTCCTTGACGATCTTGCGGACGTCGTCTTCGTTGCGGGGAGGATCGATCATTGCCCATTTCTATACGGGCGGCGCTGTGCTGCACAATGGTCCTGGGCACCCCGTTGGGGCGCCCGGGCATGTGCGCGCCGCACATAGCAAGGACTGCATGGCACTACCCGCAGAATCACCGAGCCCGATCGGGACTGAGCTCCACGGCCTCCGCGAGGAGAACCGGACCCTGTACGGCGTCATCAAGCTGGTGTCCTCGTCGCTCGAGCTCGTGCCGATGCTCCAGGGCGTCGTGGACCTCGCCACCGAGGCCACCGGCTGCCACGCCTGCTTCATCTACCTGCTCGAGGACGCAGAGCTCGTCATCCGCGCCGCGTCGCCCGTGTTCGGAGAGGCGGTCGGCAACGTCCGCTTCTCCGTCCAGGAGGGCCTCACCGGCTGGGTGGCCCGTCACCGCCGTCCCGAGTTCATCCGCGACCGGGCCATGACCGACCCGCGCATGAAGTACGTGCCGCTGCTGGAGGAAGAGTCGTTTCAGTCGATGGCGGCCGTCCCGATCCTGTCGCGGGCGGGGGAGACCATCGGCGTGATCGTGTTGCACACCCGCGCGCCTCACGAGTTCGGGGAGGACACGCCGAACCTGCTGACCCACATCGCCTCCCTGGTCTCGGGCGCGATCGAGAACGCTCAGCTCTATGACCGCGAGCGCCGCCGCGTCGACGCCCTCACCGGGCTCTCCGAGCTCGCCCAGCAGGTGGCCGCCGCCCCCGGGGCCGGTGAGCTGGGCGCCGTCCTGGTCCGCGGCACGGCGACCCTGCTGCACGCCAGCGCCTGCCAGCTGCTGCGCGTCGAGCCCGACGGGGACACCGTGGCGCCGCTGGCCTCCTTCCCCGAGACGCTGCCGCCGCCGGAGCTGACCTCGGTGGCCGAGGTGATGCTGGCGGGCCTGGAGAACCGCTCGGGCGCCGGCCGTCGTCGCGCGGGGCGGGCGCTGTGGCCGTCAGAGAGCCTCGCCGACGTCCTGGTGACCCCCCTGGCGGCCGGGGGGGAGCGGGTCGGCGTCCTGTGCATCGCGTCTGATCGCGAGCGGGCCTTCGGTGACGAGGAGGCCGAGATCTCCCGCGCGATCGCGCACCTGGCGGCGGTCGCGATCAAGCGGGCCGAGCTCATCGAGGGCCTGACCAAGGCCAACACGATCAAGGACCTGTTCGAGGCGCTGGCCGCGGGCGCGACGACGTTCGCGGCCGCCAAGGCCGCCGAGGTCCGCTGTGACCTCAACGCGCCGTATCTGGTGCTGTCGGCGCAGCCCGCCGGGTCGCGGGCGCAGTCCACCGGCGAGTGGCGCGTGGCCGCCGAGGCGGTGGGCCGGGAGCTGGCCGAGCTGGCGCCGCGGTCGGCCATCGAGGCTGGGCCGGGCCCGGTGCGGGCGCTGCTGGCCCTCGGCGCGACGCGCCGCACCGCCCTTGACGCCCTGCTGCGCGAGGCGCGCGAGCTCGGGCAGGCCCACGGCGCCGTCGTGGGTGTGTCGGAGCTGCGCGAGACCCCCGCCGAGGCGGCCGGCGCCTACCGCGAGGCCCGCGACGCCGCCACCATCGCCCACGCGCTGCTGCGCGACGGCGGCGCCATCGCCTACTCGCAGGTCGGCGCCTACCGCTACCTGGTGCAGATCGGCGCCGACGATGCCCCCCGCGACCGGATGCGTGCCGCGGTCGATCGGCTCATCGACTATGACCGGCGCCGGCGCACCGCGCTCCTGGACACCCTCGAGCGCTACCTGTCGGAGCGGCGCAGCGTCATCGAGTCCGCCCGCGCGCTCTACATCCACCCCAACACGCTGCGCCAACGGCTGGGCCGCATCGAGGAGCTCACCGGCCTGGACCTCGACGAGGACGACCTGCTCTCACTCGAGCTGGCCATCAAGCTGGCCCGGCTCCACGGCCGGCCCGACGCGCCGGCCCCCTAATCCTCCACGACGAGGTACACCGGGAGCTTGGCCCGGCGCCGGACCCGCTGGGGCTCCTGGCTCCACATCATGTTGGCGGTCATCCGGTTGCGGTCGGGATCGGCGGCCATGACGATCGCCTCGCAGCCCTCCTTCTTGGCCTCCTCGAGGATCTTCTTCCAGGCGTTGCGGGTGCCCAGCACATGGCCGTCGGCCGCCAAGCCCTTGCGCTCGAGCCGCTTGATCGTCTTGCCCACGATGTCGCGCTGCGCGGCCCACTCCTTCTTGTTGGGGAACAGGCCGGGCGACGGCATGCCGAACGCGGTGCCGTGGATTCGCGCGATCGTGAAGACGTGCACGTTGGCCCCCGGCTCCGCCAGCTCGACGGTCCGGGCGACCGCCGCCGGCGGGATCGGTCGGCCCTCGGAGGCCAGCAGGATCCGCCGGAAGCGAGCCTGACCGGCCGTGGGCTCCGCCACCGGGGCGGTGGCGCTCAATCCCCGGCTCCCGCGACGCCCGCCTGGGGCGGCGGCACCGCCTCCGCGGGTGTCGCGCGCTTGTCCTCGACGCGCTTGCGGTACCAGTACAGCGGCAGGTAGAGCAGGAGCACGCCCCAGCCGATGAAGTAGAACGGCAGTGTCGTGGTCCCGGCCGCGTTACAGGCGCAGTTGGCGTACACCGGCCCGCCGTAGAAGTAGATGATCGCGTAGAGGACGGCGATGCCGATCGCCACGTACTTCATCCACTCGGGCAGCTTGAACGGGCGCCGGACGTTGGGACGGTGCTTGCGCAGCAGGTAGTAGCCGACGAGCACCGGGATGAAGGAGGCGAGGTAGCCCACGTTGGACAGGGTGTAGATCTGCACGGCGCCGCCGGCGAACACGACCAGGATCGAGCAGACGACGTTGAAGATCATGGCCCGGTCCGGGACACCGGCATGGTTGACCTTCTGGAAGAACCTCGGGAACTGCCCATCCGTGGACATCTGGTGCAGGGAACGCGCCGTGCCCGTGATGGCGTTGAGCGCCGACAGGATGAGGGCCAGGATCAGCATGATCGCGACCAGCCAGTCCAGGAGGTTGGACCCCGCGCCGGCGCCGAACACCTTGCCCGCGAAGGTGACGAACATCGTCTGCGGATCGACCAGCGCCGGATTGCCCAGTGCGCTCACGCCCAGCACGATGATGAACGCCACCGGGATCATCGTGTAGATGAACAGGCCGTAGAGGCCCTCGAGGTTCATCGCGATCTTGGCGTCGCGGTCAGGGTTCTTGGTCTCGCCGATGTAGCACGCCGCGGCCTCCATGGCGATGACGTTCCACGTGAGCAGGAACGAGAACGCGATGTACAACGTCAGCCACCCGTGCCCGAACAGCGGATCCAGGAAGCCGCTCCCGTTGGGGCGCTTGAGCCCGGTGAGCTGGCCGAAGTCGACCACCGACGGGTTGAAGATCCACGCGATGGCCAGGAACGTCAGCGGGATCATGGACAGGATGGCCAGCGTGGTGGCGAAGTTGGTCCCGAAGCGCATTCCACGGATCGCCGGGATGGCGAGGAGGATCAGGCCGACGATCGAGATGGCCAGCGTCCAGTAGCTGATCGGGGTATCGAACACCGTGAGCGAGCCACTGGTGAGCTTGAACCGGTCGGCGATGTACAGCGAGGCCAGGATCATGTTCAGCGGCGCCACCGGGAACCAGCCCAGCCAGTAGGCCCACGCGCTGAACCCGTTGACGTGCTCGGCGAAGCGCGGCCACTTTTCCTTGTAGGCCGGGTACGCGTAGGAGGGCAGCCCGCCGGAGCGGTCGGGCATCATCGCCGAGAGCTCGGCCAGCAACAGGCACACGAGGTAGCCCGTGATGGTGATGAAGACGATCACCGGAACCGACGACGCGCCGAGCTCTGTCACCATGACCGGCGCGATCCCGGTGACCAGGATCGTGCCCGCCAGGCCGATCACGAAGGCGCCCCACCAGTTGGTCGTCTTCGGCAGGCCGGCGCCTTCGTAGACGAGTTCGTCGTCATATACGTCCGGCATGTGCCCTCCAGGTCCGCTGGTCGTTGCTGGGCTTACCCTGACATCTCTCCGTTGGCTCACAAGGCAAGATGCGAACACAATTGC
>DASXJW010000034.1:0-5473 GCA_036497165.1 Solirubrobacteraceae bacterium | reverse complement strand
CCGGTGATGCCGGTGATGAGTGCGGACTTCGCCATGCGCGTCGCAGAGGGAAGCAGATCGCCCGGCGGCGCGCCGGGCGATCGGCGCTGGGCCTCAGCGGTCCTTCAGGAACGACGGGATGTCGATGTCGTCGTCGGAGATCTCCAGCGAGGAGCGCTGGCGGTCGTCCATGGTGACGTCGCGGTCGCGTCGCTCGCGCCGGGTCGTCTCGCGGGCAGTGCCCACGCCCGAGGGGCCACGCCCGTGGTCAAAGCCGGTGGCGATCACCGTGACGCGCACCTCGTCGCCAAGGGCGTCGTCGATCACGGCGCCGAAGATGATGTTCGAGTTCTGGTCCGCGGCGCTCTGGACGATCTCCGCCGCCTCGTTGACCTCGAACAGCCCGAGGTCGTGGCCGCCGGTGATGTTGAGCAGGATGCCCATGGCGCCCTCGACGGACTCCTCCAGCAGCGGCGAGGAGATGGCGATCTTGGCCGCCTCGGCCGCGCGGTTCTCGCCGGCGGCGGTGCCGATCCCCATCAGCGCGCTGCCCGCCTCGTGCATGATCGTGCGCACGTCGGCGAAGTCCAGGTTGATGAGACCGGGAATCGTGATCAGGTCGGTGATGCCCTGGACGCCCTGGCGCAGGACGTTGTCAGCCTCCCGGAAGGCATCGAGGATGGTCGTTCGCCGCTCGACGATCGACAGGAGCTTCTCGTTGGGGATGACGATGAGCGTGTCGACGTTCTCGCGCAGGCGCTGAATGCCTTCGGCGGCCTGCTTGGCGCGCATCGTGCCCTCGAAGCTGAACGGACGGGTGACGACGCCAACGGTGAGCGCACCGATCTCGTTCTTGGCGATCTCGGCGATGACCGGCGCGGCTCCGGTTCCGGTGCCGCCGCCCTCCCCCGCGGTGACGAACACCATGTCGGCGCCCTTGAGCGCCTCCTTGATCTCGTCGCGCGATTCCGCGGCCGCGCCGTGACCCACGTCGGGGTTGGCGCCCGCGCCCAGCCCCTTGGTCAGCTCGTGGCCGATGTTGAGCTTGATGTCCGCGTCGCACATGGCGAGGGCCTGCGCGTCGGTGTTGCAGGCGACGAACTCGACGCCCCGCAGCCCCGCGTCGACCATGCGGTTGACGGCGTTGGTGCCGCCGCCGCCGACGCCGACGACCTTGATGACTGCCAGATAACTTCCGCTTTCCATGAGATCTCGTCCGACCCTCTAGTTAGGGTTGAAGGTTTGCCCACGCGTGGGCTGCGTGACCAGTTTGCCACGTTAGAACCTAGCGATGCGCGAAGTCAACGGTGCGCACTCATTCGCAACGGACGTTGCAGATCGCCCAACCCTCGACGATAGCGGAGAGTTGGCCGAAATGCGGTATAAGGCTCTAGTTGAGGTTTAGCCTCCGCTCGGGGAGGCCGTGCTGGCGGCGGATCCGCCCGAGTCCAGCGCGGCGCCGGTGCTGACAGCGTGCGAGCTGGAGCTGCTGTCCGAGCCCGCCCCGGCCGCGGGTCGCGACGGCACCGTGACATCGATGTAGTCAGCGCCCGCCGACGCGGAATCGGCGAGCACGGCAGCGGCGGCCGACCACTTGGCGCTCAGCTGGCTCTCGGTGCCGAAGTAGAGCTTGGGCCCGTTACGGATCTGGGCCTGGAGGCCCTGGACGCCGGAATCCATGGCCTGGCTCACCTTGCCCAGCAGCTGGTAGGGCGCCGCCGCCAGCAGACGGACCACCCCTAGCGTGCGACCGGTGACGTGGGTGCCGCCCGGGGACACCGCGAGTGTGATCGTCGGCAGCGAGCCCGGCACCGACGCGCCGTGCAGCAGCGTCCCATCGGCAGAGACGGGGACCTGCTGCCCCGCCGCCGATATCAGGGCCACCGGGACCTGCTCGACGACATCGATGCGCATCCGGTGGGGGAAGCTCGTGGTGACGTGGAGCTGCTTGACGACGGGGAACGGCGCCACCGCGGTGCGGAGCGCCCCCATCTTGACGTCGAGGGTGGTCATGCCGCGCGCCGCGGCGACGAGAGCCGCCCGGATCTGCCGGGCGTCGCGGCCGCCGATCCCCACCACGGTGACGCGCTGGACGCCGACCAGCGACGAGTTGCGCAGCCACACCCACGCGCCCGCCCCGAGCGCGAGCACCGCGAGAACGACGGCGAGCATGCGCAGGCCGGGCCGGGGCAGGCGGCGGCCTCGGGAGAGGCGGACGGACGCCGAGCGCGCCCCGCTCATGAGCGCCGCCAGTCGGCGGGGAAGGTCACCGGCCCCAGGGTCTGCACCTCGGGCTCGAGCTCGACGCCGAACTGCTCGAGCACGCGACGTCGTCCCTCCGCCATCAAGGCCACGACATCCGCGGTGGTGGCCTCGCCCGCGTTCTCGACGAAGTTGGCGTGCTTGTCGGAGAACCCCGCCCCGCCGACGCGGAGGCCGCGGCAGCCGGCCGCCTCCAGCAGCTGGCCGGCGGTCCGCCCCTCGGCGCGCGGGTCGGTGGGGTTCTTGAAGGTGGAGCCGAACGTCTTGATCCCGGAGGGCTGGGCGGCCCGCCGCTTGGATCGCATCTCCCCGAGTGTTCGCTTGACCGCCTCGGGCGGCAGCGGGTGCAGGGTGAAGGCGGCCCGGGCCACCACCTCCCCCGCAGCCATTCCCGAGCGTCGGTAGCCGAATCCCAGCTCATCGGGGGCCCGGCGTGAGGTGCCGGCGGCGCTGCAGACGTCGACCCACTCAAGCGCCCGCGCCAGCTCTCCCCCGTAGGCGTTGGCATTCATCCGGACCGCGCCGCCGACCGTGCCCGGGATGTTGACCCCGAACTCGATCCCGCTCAGCCCGGCGCGGGCGGCCTGTGCCGAGACGGCGGGCAGGCGGGCGCCGCCCCCGCAGTCAATGCGGGTGCCGTCGACGGTGATCTGCGTGAGCTCCTGGTCGAGTTTCAAGACGAGTCCGCGGACGCCGGCGTCCGCCACCAGGAGGTTCGACCCCGAGCCCACGACCCCTACCTCCACCCCCCGTGCGCCCGCCCACGCCAGTACGGCCTCGAGCTCGGCCACCGTGCCGGGCCGGGCGAACAGCTCGGCTGGGCCGCCGGTCCGGATCGTCGTCAGCCGCGCCAGCGGGTACTCGCGCTGGATCCCGTCGGGTACATCGTGGCTCATCGCTGAAGGGCCAGGCTAATCGGCCGTTCAGACGACGAGGGAGCGCCCGAGCGCGTCGATGTCGCCCGCACCCATCATCAGGCACAGGTCCCCGGCGCGCAGGACACTCCGCAGGTACGCCCGCGCCTCGTCGTATCCGGGCAGCCAGGCGACGCTGCGCCCGCCTCCGGCGTCGGCCGCGTACTCGGCGACCAGCCGGCCGGTGACGCCGGGAAAGTCATCCGCCTGCTCGCGCGCCGGGTAGATGCCGAGGACGACCACGGCGTCGGCGGCGGCGAGGGCGTTGCCGAAGGCGCGTGCCAGCGCCCGCGTGCGCGAGTAGAGGTGGGGCTGAAACACGGCCACCACGCGCCGGGCGTCCAGGGAGCGGGCGGCGGCGAGGGTGGCGGCCACCTCGGTGGGATGGTGGGCGTAATCGTCGTACACCACGGCTCCCGACGCCGTCTGCCCCACGCGCTCCATCCGGCGTCGGGCTCCGCCGAAGCCGGCCAGCGCCGCCGCGGCCGCGGCTGGGTCGGCGCCGGCCAGGGCGCAGGCGGTCAGCGCTCCCACCGCATTGACGGCGTTGTGGGCCCCTGGGACGGTGAGGCGGACGTTCAGGCCCTGCCAGTGGAAGTTCGAGCCCCCCGGGTCGAGTCGGGCGTCTGGGGCATCGTAGGGAACGCCTCCGCCAGGACAGAGGGCGCGCAGTTCTGGCCGGTCCCAGACGACGGCTTTCTCCCCGGCCCGCGCCATGAAGATGCGAAACGTCTCCTCGAGATCGAGCAGCGAGGCGTAGGTGGAGTGGTGGTCGAGCTCGGCGTTGGTGAGGACCGCGATCTCCGGCCGGAGCTTGAGCAGCGACCGGTCTGACTCGTCGGCCTCCACCACGATCCACTCGCCCGAGCCCCATCCGGCGTTGGCGCCGGTGGAGCGCAACTCGCCGCCAACCACGTAGGAGGGATCCAACCCGGCGCCCTGCAGCGCGGTAACCACCATGCCCGAGGTGGTCGTCTTGCCGTGCGTACCGGTGACGGCCAGGCAGCGGCGCAGAGCGGCTATCTCCGCCAGCAGGTCCGCGCGGTGCAGCTGGGTGGCGGTGGCCCGGCGCTCGGGGTTGTCGGCCGGGACGGCCGTGGAGTACACGACCTCTGCGCCCGCGGGCACGTTGCCGGCCGCATGGCCGATGGTCGGCTCGATCCCGTGCTTGCGCAGGCGCTCGGTGTAGCTGGAGGGGGCGCGATCCGAGCCGCTGACCTGGGCGCCAAGGGCCTGGGCGATGAGGGCAAGCCCGCTCATGCCCGCGCCCCCGATGCCAACGAAGTGCAGCCGGCGACCGGACCAGGCCCCCTTCTTGGGATCAGCGGTGCTCATGCTCAGGCGGCGAGGCTATAGGAGCCTTGCGACCCCCGGGCGGTGGGGGCACGGCGGCCACAGGCGCCCGCCGCGTCGGCGGATGTCCGAGCCGTGACCGACCCGCGGGAGCTATCGCGCGGCGATTACCCCGAAACTTGGGCAAAAAGCCGCTCAGAGCGGATTCCGCCGGTCTTTCAGCCTTCAGGCCGGGTTGAATAGCGGCATATGGAATTGCTCAACGCCTTCAACGCAAACACCTGGGGCCCGGTCCGAGTCCGCCTGATCGCAGTCGCCGTTCTCGCCGCCGCCGTGTTGGGCGCTCACGCGGTCACGTCCGCAGCGCCGGCGCACTCGGCTGTGCCCCACGCTGCCCAACAGTGTCCCGAGCCGTACTCCAACGCGCGGGACCCCGGCAACCCGCTGGCCCTCCCCGCCGCACCCGGGCGTGACCCGCTCAACGGCGCGCGGTTCTATGTCCCGGGCCCCCGCAAGGGCGCCGCCGCCGGCGCGATTGCTCAGTTGGTGGGCCTGAATCCGGACACGATGCCGGTCGACGAATCGTGGGCGGACTTCCAGCAGCGCCTCACGAAGGGCAGCATTGCGGCGAAGCTGGCACACGACAAGGGGCTCGCCCACAAGGTGGCGATGCTCTCAAAGATCGCCTCCGAGCCCGAGCCCCAGCGCATCAGCATCTACTCGATGGGCGGAGGACCAGGCGCGATCTTCGGGCAGACGCAGAAGGTGATCTGCCAGAACGCCACTGCCGATCCCGGGGCGATCGTGGCCTTCAACACCTACTTCCTGCACCCGACGCTGGGTGGCTGCGCGAACGCCGCCCAGGTCAACGCCTACATGCCGACGTTCAAGCGCCAGATCAACGAAATGGCCGCCGCCATCGATAGGCGGCCCGCGCTGATCATGGCCGAGATCGACGCGCTTGGCTCGTCGTCGTGCATCGCCCGTCACGGCGGATTGTCCGCGTGGGAGGCCGCCCTCAGGTA
>DASXJW010000033.1:0-5911 GCA_036497165.1 Solirubrobacteraceae bacterium | reverse complement strand
CACGGCGTTGGAGCACACCGCTCCTAGCGAGGGCGCCGGCGCCGCGCCGTCGCGGCGGCACTACTACGCGGCGCGGCGCTGGGCGCGCCCGGCGCCGTGGGGCCGACGGCGCTTGGCCGCGAGCAGCCGCTCGTCGGCGGCCTGCATGAGCTCCAGAGCGCTGGTCCCGTCGTCCGGGAACACCGCGACGCCGACGCTGCCGGCCACCGATTCCATCCCCACACTGACGTCGCGCACCGCCTGGGTCACCTTCGCCGCGAGCCGCTCGGTGCCGCGCTGGTCGGTCTCGGGGGCCAGCACGCAGAACTCGTCGCCGCCGAACCGGGCCACGGTGTCCTGGGCGCGCATGGCGCGGCGCAGCGCCGCGGCGACGTCGCGCAGGAGGTCGTCGCCGGCTGCGTGCCCGAAGCGGTCGTTGAGCTGCTTGAAGCCATCGAGGTCGAGCATCACCAGCGCGAAGCTCTGCCGGGCGCGGAGGTGGCGGGCGATCTCGTAGTCGGCGCGGACCAGGAGCGACCGCCGGTTGGCGGCGCCGGTCACCGGATCTGACAGCGCGTCGCGGCGCAGGGCGTCGCGCTCGCGCTCGAGCCGACCCTGGCCCTGGCGGATGATCCCGCCACAGACGAGCGCCACCGGCACGCACAGCCACGCCGCCGCGCCATGCGCGAGCGCCGCTGCGACCGCGGTCAGCACCAGCGCCAGCAGCGCCAGCCGCGGCGCGAGGGGACGCTTGCGCCGTCGTGCCCGCGCCTCCCGGCGCCGTCCCTGGCTCGGTTGGCGGGCTGGCATCGGCGTATATGTTCGCCGGGCGGCCGGACGCCCCTGCGTTGGTTTCAGCCCACGGGACGTGCCGCCGGGACAGGCTCTCGCGCGAGGCTGAGGATGGCGATGTCGTCCGCCTGGTCGGAGTCGCGAAAGCCGTCAATGGCCTCGAGGATGCACCCGGCGGTGGCGCCGTCTCCCTGGCGCAGCCCGGCCACCGTCTCGAGCAGGCGGGCCTCCCCGAAGCGCTCGTCGGATCCGATCGCGTCGAGCACCCCGTCGGTGTAGAGGATGATCTCGTCGCCGGGCTCGATCTCCAACGAGGTTTCGAGCAGCTCGAGGTCCTCGACGAACCCGAGCATCGGGCTCGGCCGACCCACGGGCCACGCCGCCGCGCCGCGCCGCAGCACCGGCAGGGGGTGCCCGGCGGAGAGGATGGTGACCTGGTCGTCGGGCGTGACCAGCACCATCGCCAACGTACAGAGGCTGCGATAGTCGTCGCCCCGCCGGCGCAGGCGGCGGTTGAGCACGCGCATGGCGTAGGCGATGTCGCCCGTCGCCTCCACGATCGCCGCCAGGGTGTGCCGGGCCAGAGCGGTCAGCGCCGCGGCCTCGGCTCCCTTGCCGACGACGTCCCCGATGACCGCTACCCAGCCGCCCTCGAACGACAGGAGGTCGTAGAAGTCGCCGCCCACCTCGACGGCGCGGCCCGCGGCCCGGTAGGCGCTCGAGAGCTCCCACCCGTCCACCGCGGGAAGCGAGCGCGGGATCAGGCCTGCCTGCAGCGTCTGGGCGATGTGGCTCTGGGCGGCCTGGAGCTCGGCGCTGTCGATGATCACCCCCGTCTGGCGTCCGAGGTCGCATGCCAGCTCGAGATCGCGCGCGTCGAATCGACGCGAGGTGCAGGAGATGAAGCTGAGCGCACCGAGGATCCGCTCGCCGCTCTGGATCGGGGCGATCATGGCCGAGTTGAGGCCCACCTCGTGCAGGATGCCGAGGTGCTCGGCGTCCTGCGCGCGCCGGACGAGCATCTCCTCGGTGATCTCGTGGACGAGGACGGCTTCGCCGGTTCCGATGACCGCCCCCAGGCCCGAGGACTCGTCGTGCTGCGCAGGCCAGCGCTGGTTGAGATACCAGCCCATTCGCACCTTGTCCGGGTCGCGATGCGCGATCGCCTGGGTCTGGATCTCACCCCACTCGTCGACTATGTTCACCGCCGCCCAGTCGGCGAGGCTCGGCACCGCGGCGTCGGCGATCGCCTGCAACACGCCGGCCACATCCGAGGCCTCGGCCAGCGTGCGCAGCGTCTGGGCCATCAGGCGCTGGGCGATCTCGTTGCGCTTGGTCTCCGTGATGTCCTCGATGAGGTTGACCGCCATCAGCGTCTCCCCGTCGGGACCCGGCACCGCCGTCGCCTTGTTGAGCAGCCACCGCTCCTCGCCCGTCGCCTTGACGATGTTGCGCACGACCATCGGCGGCGGCGAGGTCTCGCCCTTCAACAGACGGGTCCCGCCGAGGTCGGAGAGGTCGACGGGCCGCCCGTCCTCGGTGTAGACGTCGAAGCGCGCCATCAAAGCGCCCGGCGGCTGGGCGCGCACCGCCTCGGGGTCTGGCAGCTTGAGCAGGTCGGCCGCCGCCTGGTTGGCGTACACCATCCGGCCCTGGCGGTCGCGCACCGTCACCGCCGCGCCGACCGAGCCCAGGATGGCGTGCAGCTGGCGTTCGGCGCTCGTCAGCTCGGCGGACAGCACCGCGTTGTCGAGCGCGAGCCCGACCCGGCCGGCGAGCGTCTCCGCGTACTCGACGTCGTCGGGATGCGACAGCCGGGGCCGCGGTGGGCGCGTTCCCAACATGAGCTGGCCCAGGGGAGCGCCGCGCGGGGCCAGCGGCACGATCACGACCGACTCGAGGCCCAGCTCGCCCAACAGGCGCCGCTCGTCGTCGTCCCGGCCCAGGTCGCGTGCGTCGCCGGCGCTCAGCAGCGGCTTGTGCACGGTGCGGGCCGGCGTCGGTGATGGTGGGTCGAGATCGGGCGTCAGGGTCCGGCCCAGCAGCGGCCGGGCCTGGTCGGTGGCGCCCGCCGCGGCGCCGGCCAGGCGCCGCACCGTGCCCTCGGCGGTCCGGATCTCGATGGTGCACACGTCGACCACGCGGGGCACCAGCACCTCGACCAGCGCCCACGCGATGGCCTCCACGGGCCGGCCGCCGTGGGCGATCTCGGCGACGTCAGCGAGAACCCGCATGCGGCCGGTGTCGCGATCGGCGTGCACGCGGTAGCGAGCCATGACCACGGCGAACGTCGCCCCCACCGCCACCACTCCGAGCGGGATCCAGTACCGCCAGCTGCTGAGGTCGGGACCCCAGATGAACGCCGCTGCGGCCGCCACCACGGAGAGCACACCGATGCGGCGGGTGGCCGTCACCGATGTGGTGATCCCGCACAGGAGCGGCGCGGCGATCATGAGGCTCGTGACCGCGACCCGGTCGGCGGCGACGAGGATGTCGACGAACACCACTGCCGCGATGATCACCAGGGCGATCACCACGGGGACGCGGCCGCGGAGGACGGCCGGTGGGGACCTGGGCGTCATCGGTGCATTCTGCCCCACCCGGCGCCTCAAGGTTGGACTCTGTGGCGCCGATTACCTGCCGTGATCGGTGCGGCCCCTTCGGACGTGCGCCCCGGAACCACAACTTTTCATCTCAAGGACGGCCTCATGCGTCTCATCACATCTTCTTTGCGTAATCAGCTGCTCGTAGCCTTCGCCGCCGTCATCGTCGTGTTCGGCATCGGCGTGGTGGTCTCCGTCAACAAGCTGTCGAGCGTCAGCAGCACGCTGCAGGCCGGCACCGAGCGGGTGAAGATGGCCGACATGCTCAGCAAGGACACCTACAACATGCAGGGCTCCCAGCTGATGGCCGCACTGAACAACGGCGCCTCGGCCGGAGACCATGAAGGTGACGTCCGCAATTTCGCCGGCGAGCTGTCGGCACTCAAGCCGCACCTGACCACGGGGCCCGACGTCAGCGACTTCGCGGCCATCCAGAAGGATTTCGCCGGCTGGCAGGTCCTGGATGGGCGCGCCATGGCCTTCGCGAAGGCGCACGACAAGGCCAAGGCCACCGCGGTGGTCACCGGCGCCGCCAACGACGCCACCGACGCGCTCTCCACCGACGCCGGTAGGCTGGCCGCGCTCATCTCCAAGGAGGCCGCGGCGAGCGCCTCCTCGAGCAAGAGCTCGGCCACGCTGATCACGATCATGCTCGGCCTCCTCGGCGTCGTCCTCGCCATCGCCATCGTGATGCTGATCTCGCGCCGGATCGTCGGCGGGGTGCGTCAGATGCTCAAGGCCGCCAAGGCGCTGGCTCAGGGAGACGTCGACCAGCACCTTGACGTCAAGGGCCACGACGAGATCGCCGCCATGGGCCATGCCTTCGAGGACGTCATCGGCTACCTGCGCGAGACCGCCGGCGCCGCCGGCGAGATGGGATCCGGCAACTTCGCCGTCGAGATCGCCCCGCGCTCGGATCGCGACGCACTGCGCAACGCCTTCATCGAGATGCGCGACCGTGTCGGCGAGGTCGTGCGCGCCATCTCCGGCACCTCCAACGCGCTGAACAACTCGAGCGTGCAGATGGCCTCCACCACCGAAGAGGTTGGCCGCGCCATCGGCGAGATCGCCGAGTCCGTGAGCCAGGTCGCCAGCGGCGCCGAGGAGCAGGTCCGGGCCGTGGACCAGGTGCGCGCCATGAGCGAGGAGGTGACCACGGCCAGCCGCTCATCGTCCGAGACCGCCGCTGAGACCGCCCAGGTCGCCGCCGAGGCCCGCGCCTCCGCCGAGGTCGGCGAGCAGGCCGTGGCCAAGGTCGACGAGGCCATGCGCGGCGTGCAGAGCTCGTCCGCCGACGTCAGCTCCGCGATCCGCCAGCTCGGCGAGAAGTCGACCCGGATCGGCGGGATCGTCGACACCATCACCGCGATCTCCGAGCAGACCAACCTGCTGGCCCTCAACGCCGCCATCGAGGCCGCCCGCGCCGGTGAGCAGGGAAAGGGTTTCGCCGTCGTCGCCGAGGAGGTCCGCAAGCTCGCCGAGGAGTCCCAGCAGGCCGCGGCGTCGATCGCCGACCTGGTGTCCGAGATCCGCTCGGAGACCGAGCGCGCGGTCACCGTCGTCGAGCACGGCGTCCGCCAGACCGACGAGGGGGCCCAGACCGTCATCGAGGCCCGGGAGGCCTTCCAGCAGATCCGCCAGAACGTCGAGTCCATGACCGAGCGCATCGAGCAGATCGCCGCCTCCTCGGAGCAGATCGTCGACAGCGCCACCCGGATGATGGAGAACGTCAGCTCGGTCGCCAATGTCGCCGAGGAGTCATCGGCCTCCACCGAGCAGGTCTCGGCCGCCACCGAGGAGACCAGCGCCTCCACGCAGCAGATCGCCTCCTCCGCGCAGGAGCTGTCGGCCACCGCCGAAGAGCTCCAGCGGCTCGTCTCGCAGTTCACGCTCAGCTAGACCGGCGGACCAAGTTGGGGCGCGGCGCGTTTGGGGCGGCCTTCGGGCCGCCCCTCACGTCGTTGTGGGTCACGAGCCGCCCCTCACGTCGTTGCGCGAGCCGCGCCGCGGGCGCTTCGGGCCGCCTCCGGCCGCCCCGCGCCCGGGCGGAGTTTCCCGACCCAGACTCACGCTCGCCGGCGTTCGCGTCCGGTTGTTCTCGGACTCGGAGCAGTCTCTGACGCGAAGCGACCACGCCGGCCATTTGTGTCGGCTGACTCCGCCTCCGCAGTGCCGGCGCCTAGGACGGATATGCCCGCAGGCGCCGCACCGGCCGCGGGCGCCGCCGGTGACCGCGGCGCCGCCACCAACCATCGGTCGCGCTGAGCTGGCGCGCCCGCGCCCGCAGCAGCTCGACCACCCCCATGCAGAGCACGAAGGGATCGGCGATGACCCGTCCGTCGGCCAGCGACAGGGCCGCCACCATCCGCCCCGATACCTCGCCGACGAGGATCGGCTCACGCACCGGCTCGGCGCTGTCGAGCTGAGCCAGACGCAGGAGGTCGGGCGCGTCGTCAAAGCAGGCAAACCGCAGCGTGACCGTGGCCTGGAGGGAGGCCGCGTCGGACACCGATCGCCGGCTCACGCCGCGCGCTCCA
>DASXJW010000032.1:0-4000 GCA_036497165.1 Solirubrobacteraceae bacterium | reverse complement strand
GGTCAGGCGCTGATGCAGGACGTCCGCAAGATCAAGACCACTGACGAGATCACGCTGCTCAACACGGCGTGCGCGATGGTCGATGCGGCGTACGACGACCTCTTCAAGGCGATGAAGCCCGGGATGCGCGAGAACGAGTGCGTGGCACTCGTCAGCAAACGGCTCTTCGAGCTCGGCTCTGAGCACATCGAAGGCATCAACGCGATCTCGGGTGAGCGCTGCAGCCCTCATCCGCACGTATTCACCGATCGAATGCTGCGACCGGGAGATCCTGCGTACTTCGACGTCCTGCACGCCTACAACGGCTATCGCACGTGCTACTACCGGACGTTCGCGGTCGGCAGCGGCTCGCGGAGCCTGGTCGATGCGTACAAGCGCTGCCGTGACATCCTCGACCACGGGATCTCGCTCGTTCGGCCCGGGGCGACGACCGCCGACATCGCCGCCGTCTGGCCGAAGGCCCAGGAGTTCGGCTTCCCGGACGAGGAGGCGGCCTTCGCGCTCCAGTACGGGCACGGCGTCGGGCTCTCGGTCTGGGAGAAGCCGCTGATCAGCCGGCTCGTGTCGCTCGACAACCCGGAGGTGATCGAGGAGGGGATGGTGATTGCGCTCGAGACCTTCTGGCCCGCCTCGGACGGCTGGTCGGCGGCGCGCATCGAGGAGCAGATGGTGGTGACGCGGGACGGCTGCGAGATCATCACGCGCTTCCCCGCCGAGGATCTCGTCATCGCGGGCAGGCCGTACTTCACCGCCGGCGGCAGCATGGCGCTCGAGCGCGACCCCCAGTCCAACCGCAACACCGAGCTACGCCACGACGTCAAGGAAGCGGTCCCGCGGGCCGCCGGGGACGGCGGCGCCAGTCACGCGCCGGAATCCGCAGGCGACGGCGTGGCGACGCCATCGGCGTAGTCCCCTCGCGCCGCCATGACCGCCGCCACGATCCCCTCGTAGCCGGTGCAGCGGCACAGGTTGCCCGCCAACTCGGCACGCACCTCGGCCTCCGTGAGCTCCTCGCCGTCCGCGCGGTCGCGCAGGAGCGCGTCGGCGGTCATGAGGAAGCCGGCGGTGCAGAAGCCGCACTGGAGTGCGTGGTGCTCGGTGAAGGCGCGCTGGAGTGCGGTCAGCTCCCCGCCGGGGCCGGCCAGGCTCTCCACCGTCTGCAGGGAGCGGCCGCCGGCCTGGACGGCCAGCATCAGGCAGGAACGGACGGGCTCGCCCTCGAGCTGGACCGTGCAGGCGCCGCAGACACCGTGCTCGCAGCCGACATGGGTGCCGGTCAGTCCGGCCTGGTGGCGGATGAAGTCCGACAGCAGCGTGCGTGCTTCCACCTCCCCTGCGTATAGGCGGCCGTTGATCTGGATCGAGACCCTCATGCCACCACCGATGCGAGCGCCCGCTCGGTGAGCGCGGTGAGCAGGGCGCGACGGTGGTCGTCGGCGACGCCGGTGGTGGCCAGGTGCGCCACCTCGGCCGCGTCGGCTCCGCCCAGCAGCGCCCGCTCGGCCTCCGCGGCCCGGACGGGGACAGTGTCGGCGCCGAGCAGCGCAATCGCTGCGTGCGCGGCCGGCGCCACCACCACGGCAGCTCCGGCGAGGGCGAAGTCCCCGCGGGTGCGGGCGTGCTCGACGAACGCCATGCGCGCCCCCGGCGGCGGGGCGGGAACCTCCACCTCCACCAGCAGCTCGCCGTCCCGGAGCGCCGTGGTGTAGGGCCCGGCGAACATCTCCGCCACCGTCACCGTCCGCTCGCCCACTGGCGCGCGCAGGTGAAAGCGGGCGTCGAGTGCCGCCAGCGCGGTCGGCAGTTCGGCCCTGGGGTCGGCGTGGGCCACCGAGCCGCCGATCGTGCCGCGACTCCGCGTCGCGGAGTGGCCGACGTGGGCGAGGGCCTGCGACAGGAGGGGCCAGCGCTGCGCCACCGCCGGAGAGCGCAGGAGCGCCGTCTGGCGGGTCATGGCGCCGATCCGGAGGGCCCGCGCCGTCGCCTCTGACCACTCGAGCGCCTCGACGCGGTTGAGGTCCACGAGCAGGACAGGACGGGCCAGGCGGAAGTTGAGCAGCGGGACGAGGCTCTGTCCGCCCGCGAGCGGCCGGGCGTCCTCGGCGCCCAACAGTGCGAGCGCATCCTGCACGGAGGCGGGGGCGGCATAGTGGAAGGGCGCGGGCTTCATGACCGGCCGGCCGCCGCCGGCTCGTGCAGGACGCGCCACAGCTTCTCGGCGGTGAACGGCGGGTTGACGTGACGCCCCCCGAGCGCGTCGGCCACGGCGTTGGCTATTGCCGGCAGCGCGCCGACCGCGCCACCCTCCCCGGCGCCCTTGGCGCCGAGCGGGTTCAGCGGCGACGGCGTCTGCACCTCGCCGGTGAGGATCGGCGGGACCTCGGCGGCGGTGGGCAGGCAGTACTCCACCAACGACCCCGAGCGCATCTGCCCCTCCGTGTCGTGGATCGCCTCCTCGGTCATGCACTCGCCCAGCGCCTGCACAGCGCCGCCGATGACCTGGCCGTGGACGAGGAGGGGGTTGATGAGCGTGCCGGCGTCGTCGACCGCGACCAGCCACGACACCGTCAGCGTCCCGGTGCCGGGGTCGAGCGCGACGCGGGCGACGTAGGCGCCCGAGGAGAATGCATTGGCGGAGCGCCACTCCGCGCCGACGCGCAACGGGGGGTCGACGGCGCCGGCGAGCGCGGCCCAGTCGACGGTGGCCGCGCCGGGGTCGGCGCCCAGCGCATCGGCTGCCAACGCGCGGGCACGTTCGAGCAGCCGGTCAGCGGCGACGGCGATCGCCGAGCCCGCCATCGCCACCGAGCGACTGCCGAAGGTGCCCACCCCTGGCGGCGCGGTGGCGCTGTCGCCGAATGTCAGCTCGATCGCGTCGAGGGACGCGTGCAGGCGCTCGGACGCGATCTGCGCGAAGGTGATGTCGTGGCCCTGGCCGTGCGGACTCGAGCTCGACGCGATGGCGAAGCGCCCACCAGGGCGCAGTTCGATCTCGGCGCTCTCGAAGGCTCCGCCGGCGCGCTCCACGTAGAGCGCCACGCCGGTCCCGCAGAGCGTGCCGCGGCTGGGGATGCGGTCGGCGGCCTCAGCGGCCAGCTTCAGCGCGAGGTCCAGGCACCGCTCGAAGTCTCCAGAGTCGTACTCGAGCCCGGTCGGCGTGCGGTGCGGGAAGCGCCGGACGAGATTGCGGCGGCGCAGCGCGACGCGGTCGATCCCGGTCTCCCGCGCGGCGGCGTCGACGAGCGCCTCGAGCATATAGGCGGCATCGGGGCGCCCGGCCCCGCGGTAGGGGCCGGTCGGCACCTTGTGCGTGCGGGCGCCCACCACCGTGACCTGCGCGGCCGGGATGTCGTAGCAGCCGGTGATGAGCGTCCCGGCGGTGTGCGGCGGCACCGGCGTGGTCGTCAGCAGGTAGCCACCGAGGTCGGACCACAGGCGCGCACGGAGAGCCAGCATGTGACCGGCGGCATCGAGCGCGAGCTCCACGTCGCCCTCGATCCCCCGCCCCTGTGAGGCGGCCAGCAGGTTCTCGAGGCGATCCTCGGTCCACTTCACGGGCGTCCCCAGTCGGAGAGCGGCGGCCGCGACTGCCGCCACCTCGGGCGCGACGGTGCCCTTGCTCCCGAAGGCGCCGCCGACATCGGGCACGATCACACGGATCGCACGCTCGGGACGGTCGAGGATGTGCGCGAGCTGAGCCAGGGGCCGGTGCGTGTCCTGCGCCGAGCACCACACGGTGAGCAGGTCCACATCGGGCGCGTACGCGGCAACGGCACCGCGGGTCTCCATCGGCGCGGCGATCAAGCGGGGCAGGGCGTAGCGACCGGCGACCACACGGGCGGCGGCCCCGAAGGCGGCATCGACGTCGCCGGCCTGGCGACTCCAGCGCATGAGCGCCAGATCCGACGCACGGGGCGAGGTGACCACCGGGCGGGGCTCGTAGTCCACCTCCACCAGCTCGCATGCGTCCTCGGCCAGCGCGCGCGACGCCGCGACCACC
>DASXJW010000031.1:0-30509 GCA_036497165.1 Solirubrobacteraceae bacterium | reverse complement strand
CGCCCACGACGTGCCGATGGTGCCGTTCTACATCTACTACTCGATGTTCGGATACCAGCGGGTCGGCGACCTCGTCTGGGCCGCCGGCGACAGCCGCACCCGCGGCTTCATGCTCGGCGGCACCGCCGGCCGGACGACGCTGAACGGTGAGGGCCTGCAGCACGAGGACGGCCACAGCCACCTGCTGTTCTCGGTGGTCCCCAACTGCCGGGCCTATGACCCGGCGTTCGGATACGAGGTCGCCGTGATCGTGCAGGACGGGCTGCGGCGGATGGTCTCCGAGCAGGAGGACGTCTTCTACTACCTCACCCTGATGAACGAGAACTATCCGCATCCGGCGATGCCGGACGGCGCGCAGGAGGGAATCCTGCGCGGCATGTATCGGCTGCGGAAATCTTCGCGCAGGCGCGGTCCGCGGGTGCAGCTCCTCGGATCGGGCACGATCTTGAACGAGGTGCGGGCGGCGGCGGAGCTCCTGGAGTCCGACTTCAAGGTCGGGGCCGACGTCTGGAGCGTGACCTCGTTCTCGGAGCTGCGCCGCGACGGGATCGAGACTGAACGGTGGAACATGTTGCACCCGCTGGAGAAGCCTCGGCAGACGTTTGTCGGCGCCTGCCTCGGGGATCGCGGTCCGGTCGTTGCCTCGACGGATTACATGCGGGCGGTGGCCGACCAGATTCGTCAGTGGGTTCCAGACCGCTACCGCGTCCTGGGCACCGACGGCTTCGGACGCAGCGACATGCGCCGCGCGCTACGGCGGTTCTTCGAGGTCGACCGCCACTACGTCGTAGTGGCCGCGCTCAAGGAGCTCGCCGACGAGGGCGCGATCGACGCCGCCCGGGTGCAGGAGGCGCTCGAGCGCTATGACATCGATCCGCAGGCGCCCATGCCGACCACCGTATGAGCGCGGCCACGCGCCAGGATGCGTTCGTTGTCGAGGTCCCGGATATCGGGGACTTTGCGGACGTCCCGATCATCGAGATTCTCGTCTCGCCGGGCGATTCGGTCTCGCAGGACGACCCGTTGCTGACGCTGGAGTCCGACAAGGCGACGATGGACGTGCCGGCACCGGTGCCGGGCACGGTAAAGGAGCTGCTGGTTCAGATCGGGGACACGGTGTCCCAGGGCACCCGGCTGTTGGCGATCGATGCAAACGGCGGTCAGCCGGCCACGGGGGCCGAAACCCCTGAAGCGGCGACACCGGTAACCCCGGCGCCGCCCGAACCGGTAACCCCGGCGCCGGCCGAACCGGTAACCCCGGCGCCGGCCGAACCGGTAACCACGGCGCCGGCCGAACCGGTAACCACGGCGCTGCCCGCGACGACACCCCAGCGGCCCGACACGTCGCCCGCGCGTGACGCACCACCGACTGCTGAGAACGGCAGGGGCCCGATCTACGCCAGCCCGTCGGCGCGCCGCCTGGCCCGGGAGCTGGGTGTGAGCCTGCGCTCGGTGAGCGGCAGCGGGCGCAAGGGACGGATCACCAAGGAGGATGTGCAGCGCCTGGCCGACGGCAAGGGCGCGGTGAGCGCGCCGCCGCCGCCCGATGCGGCCGCGGGCGTCGGCACCGGCCTGGCGGGCCTGGACCTGCTCCCGTGGCCCAACCTCGACTTCGAGAAGTACGGGCCGGTCGAGCGGGTGCCGCGCTCGCGCATCCAGCGGATCGCGGCGCCCAACCTCGCCCGCAACTGGGTGATGATTCCCCATGTCACCCAATACGACGAGGCCGACATCACCGAGCTCGAGGCCTGGCGTAAACGGCTCAACTCAGAGCAAGCCCGCGACGAGGTGAAGGTGACTGTGGTCGCGTTCCTGGTGGCGGCCTGTGTTGCCGCGCTCAAGGAGTTCCCGGACTTCAACTCCTCGCTTGACGGCGACGAACTTGTCCGCAAGCGGTACTACAACATCGGCTTCGCGGCCGACACCCCCGGCGGACTGGTCGTCCCCGTGATCAAGGCCGCCGATGAGAAGGGTTTGCTGGACATCGCCAGAGAGCTGGCCGACCTGTCCGGAAAGGCGCGGGCGGGAAAGCTGATGCCGGGCGACATGTCGGGGGCGACGTTCACCATCTCGAGTCTCGGCGGAATCGGAGGCACCAGCTTCACTCCGATCATCAATGCTCCCGAGGTCGCCATCCTCGGCGTCTCACGCGCGGCCATGCGCCCGGTGTGGGACGGGCACGAGTTCGTCCCCAGGCTGATGGTCCCGTTGTCATTGTCCTACGACCACCGTGTGATCGACGGAGCCGCCGCCGCCAGGTTCGTGGTCCATCTGGGGCAAACGCTCTCAGATCTCAGGCGAGCGCTGCTGTGATGGAGGTCCGCGTCCCGGACATCGGGGACTTCAGCGACGTCCCGGTCATCGAGATCCTCGTCTCCGTGGGGGATGAGGTAGCGGTGGAGGATCCGCTGGTCACGCTGGAGTCCGACAAGGCGACGATGGACGTTCCCGCGCCAGAGGCGGGCTCGATCAAGGAGCTGACAGTGCAGATCGGCGATCGTGTGTCGGAAGGCAGCGTGCTGCTGGTCCTCGAGAGCAACGGAGCCTCGGCGGCCGGAGGTCTGGCTGCTCCGCCGACCACCGCGTCTGTCGAGCACGAGCCCGCCCCTCCGCCGACCGTGACCGACAGTGGCACTGAGCGCGACGCCCAAGTGGTAGTGATCGGCTCAGGCCCGGGCGGATACACGGCGGCGTTCCGGGCCGCTGACCTGGGCCTGAAGACGGTACTGATCGAGCGCTTCCCTCGGCTCGGGGGCGTCTGCCTGAACGTCGGCTGCATTCCGTCCAAGTCGCTCTTGCATGCTGCGCGCGTAATCGCCGAGGCCCAGGAGATGGCCGAGCACGGGGTGAGGTTCGGCCCGCCCATGGTCGACGCCGGCGCGCTTCGCGCGTGGAAAGAATCCGTGGTCGCCAGGCTGACCGGCGGCCTCGACGGCCTGGCGCGCCAGCGCAAGGTCGAGGTGATCCACGGCACGGCTCAGTTCGCGGGTCCCAACGTGGTCGCGGTTGCCGATCGGACCATCTCATTTGACAACTGCATCATCGCCGCCGGCTCGCGGGCCGCGTCGATACCCGGCCTGCCCGACGATCCTCGGATCATCGACTCCACCGGCGCGCTTTCGCTTGGGGAGATTCCGAAACGGCTCCTGGTCATCGGCGGTGGAATCATCGGACTTGAGATGGCGACCGTCTACGACGCGCTCGGCGCCGAGGTGACGGTCGTGGAACTGCTGGACCAATTAATCCCCGGGTGCGACGGCGACCTGGTGAGGATCCTGGAGAAAAGGATCAAGGGGCGCTACAAAGCCATCCGCCTGGGGACCAAGGTCGAATCCGTGGACGCGCAGGAGGGCGGGCTCAAGGTCTCTCTGTCCAGCGGCGAAACCGCCATGTTCGACCAGGTTCTCGTCGCGGTTGGTCGCCGCCCCAATGGTGACGCGATCGGCGCCGACGTCGCCGGCGTGACCGTCGGCGAGTCCGGCTTCATCCCGGTGGAGCGGCAGATGCGTACGAATGTCCCGTGGATCTACGCCATTGGCGACCTCGTGGCTGGACCGATGCTCGCCCACAAGGCCACCCACGAGGGCAAGACCGCCGCGGAGGTGATCGCTGGTCATGACGTTCAGTTTGACGCGCGGACGATCCCGTCGGTCGCCTACACGGATCCCGAGGTGGCGTGGATGGGTCTCACCGAGACGCACGCCAAGACCAACGGCATCGAGTACGAGAAAGCGTCCTTCCCATGGGCCGCCTCCGGACGAGCGCTGTCCTTGGGACGCGACGACGGCATGACAAAGCTCCTGTTCGAGCCCGGCAGCCGCCGGCTACTGGGCGCCGGAATCGTCGGCGTCAACGCCGGGGACCTGATCGCCGAGACCGTTCATGCGCTCGAGATGGGCGCGAACGCCGAGGACATCGCCCTCACAATCCACCCTCACCCGACGCTGTCGGAGTCGGTGGCCTTCGCAGCCGAGATGGCGGAGGGCACGATCACCGATCTCATGCCGCCGCGCCAGCGCTCGCGCTAGCGACTTCCCCCGGCGGAAATAGTCGGGGCGGACTGGTCCAACCGTTCAGGTGATCTGGTCTGTTGGACATGCCCAACCGAGCCGTGTGACGGCAACATGCCGAGCTGAACCTGCCGCAGGAAATGGCCACGACGATGATCCCAGTCCCAACCCCACTCGCCAGCGCTTCGATGCCCGCGGCCGGCGTCGCGGTCGGCGCCGTTGACCTCCACGACGAGATGGTCCCGCAGACCGTTGACGCCGCGCGTGTCTTGGCCTAGCCGGTTAACGAACGACCATGTCGCCGGTTCGCTCTGAGCTCGTCAGGTTGGGTCACGACGGCCACGCGCCTCGCGATCACCATGTCCGCGCTCGGAGCCGGCGCGACATTCCACCGGCTCAGGAAGGCAGTCGGCGCGGGTCGCGCGGGGTGGAGTTGGTCGCGGTCGGGCTCGACCACACGACTGCTGAGGTCCAGCTGCGTGAGCGCCTGGCGTTCTCCCCAGCGGAGATGCCGGCAGCGCTCGCGTGTCTCACCGACCCGGGCGTATCTCCACTCGAGCAGGCGGCGATCCTGTCGACCTGTAACCGCGTCGAGGTGTACGGCGTGGCGCGAACGTGGCCGTCGCGAGAGAAACTTGTGTCGTTCCTCGCGCGTTTCCACGGGCTGGCTCCGGACGAGCTGACACGCGCCGTCTACGTACGCCGCGGGGCTGAGGTGCCGGATCACCTCGCGGCAACCGCGGCGGGGCTGCATTCGCTCGTCCTGGGGGAAGCCCAGATCCAGGGGCAGGTGCGTAGGGCGCTCGAGGTTGCGATCGCCTCTGGCACCGCCGGACCGGAGCTGCGCCGTCTGTTCGAGTCCGCGATCTCGGCCGGCCGGCGCGTGCGCTCGCGCACCGGCATCGGTCGCGGGGTGGCGAGCGTCCCGCACGCCGCGGTTGAGCTGGCGCGCCAACGTCGCGGGACGCTCGAGGGCTCCACGGTGCTGCTGATCGGAGCCGGCACGGTCGGCGAGCTGACCGCCAAGCACCTGCGCAAGCTTGGTCCGCGCGCGCTGCTGGTCGTCGGCCGGGATCCGGCCCGCGCCGAGCGGGTGGCCGAGCGCAACGGCGGGCGTTCTCTCGCGTCGGACAGGCTCCGCGAAGGCTTGGCCCAATCCGACGTTGTCATCTGCTCGACGGGAGCGCGACGTCCGATTCTGCACCGGGACGAGCTCGAGCTCGCAGTTGCCGGTCGTCGCGTCGGCTCGCCACCGCTGCTGCTGATCGACCTCGCCGTGCCACGCGACATCGATCCCACGGTGGTCGGATTGGCAGGCGTCGAGATCCACACGATTGACGATCTCGAGCGGGTCGTCGAGCGCACCCGCGAGTGGCGCCGCACCGAGCTGCCGGCCGCATACTCGGTCCTCCGTCCCGAGGTCGCCCGCTTCACGCGCTGGCTCAGCTCGCGAGAGGCGCTGGCGCGGTGACCGCGCCGCTCCTCATACGCGCGCTTCGTGGCGAGCCGACGGAACGGCCGCCGGTGTGGTTCATGCGTCAGGCCGGCCGGTCGCTGCCCGAGTACCGGGCGCTGCGCAACGGCCGGTCACTGTTACAGCTCGCGCGAGATCCGGAGCTGACGGCGGAGGTGACGCTCCAGCCGGTCCGCCGGCACGGGGTGGACGCGGCGATCCTGTTCTCGGACATCGTGGTCCCGCTCCGAGCGGTTGGCGTGGAGCTCGAGATCAGCCCGGGAATCGGCCCCGTCATCGCAACGCCGTTCCGAACCATCGCCGACGTGCGCCGCTTGCGGCCGCTGACGCCCGAGGAGGATCTGCCCGAGGTTGGCGAGGCGGTGCGGCTGTCATGCTCAGAGCTGGACGTTCCGTTGATCGGGTTTGCAGGCGGCCCCTTCACGCTCGCGAGCTATCTGATCGAGGGCGGCCCGTCGAAGACACAGGCCAAGACGAAGGCGATGATGCTCGGTCAGCCCGCCTTGTTCGGCGAGCTGCTCGACCGGCTGGCGGCGATCGCGGCGGCCAGTCTTCGCGCCCAAGTTCGAGCAGGCGCCGCCGCGGTGCAGATCTTCGAGTCCTGGGTGGGGTTCCTGTCGCGCGCCCAGTACGAGCGTCACATTGCATTCGCGACGCGGGCGCTTCTGGATGAACTCGGCGACCTGGGCGTGCCGCGGATCCTGTTTGGCGTGGGCACGTCACACCTGCTCGAGGCGATGGCCAATACCGGGCCGGACGCGCTCGGTTTGGACTGGCGCACGTCGATCACCGAGGCGCGGCATCGGCTCGGACCGGGGATCGCATTGCAGGGGAACCTCGACCCGGCCGCGTTGCTCGCCCCCTGGCCGACGGTCAAGGCGGAGGCAGGCGAGGTCCTGGTAGACGCGCCGACCACAGGCTATGTGTTCAACCTCGGGCACGGCGTGCTGCCTGACACGCCGCCCGACGTCCTCGGTCGGCTCGTCGAGCTCGTCCGCGAGCACGCGCTGGAGGCAGCAAGATGAGCCCCTCGGCGGTCATCGCCATGGCATACGGAACCCCCGCCACGCCAGCCGACCTCGAGTCCTACTACACACACATTCGCCACGGCCGGCCGCCGTCACCTGAGTTGCTCGCGGAGCTGCGCAAGCGCTACGAGGCGATCGGAGGCCGCTCGCCGCTGCTCGACATCACCGAGGCTCAAGCGGCGGGACTCGGAGCGGCGCTTCAGTCGGCGGGGCACGACGACGTCGAGGTCGTGCTCGGGATGAAGCACGCGCCACCGTTCATCGAGGACACCGCCTGCGAGCTTGCGGGCGCCGGCGTCGAGCGCGTGGTCGGGCTGGTGCTGGCCCCGCACTACTCGAGCATGAGTGTCGGCGAGTACGCGCAGCGGGCCTCAGCGGCGCTCGGGGCGGGCCCGGACGCGCCGAGCTTTGCGATGGTGCGCTCGTGGGCGACGGCGCCAGGCTACGTCGCCTGGCTCGCCGACGCGGTCCATTCCGCGCTCGGGCGGCTCGGTCCAGCGGCCGCCGACGCGCAGGTGGTGTTCACCGCTCACAGCCTGCCCGAGCGGATCCTCGCGTCCGGCGACCCGTATCGTGATGAGCTGTGTGCCACCGCAACGGCGGTCGCGCGCACGGTCGGGCTCGAGCGCTGGAGTATCGCCTGGCAGAGCGCCGGGCGCACCGCGGACGCTTGGATCGGACCGGACATCCTCGAGGCGCTTCCGAAGATCGCCGCCGCCGGGGCGAGCGGCGTCGTGGTGTGCCCGGCCGGCTTCGTCGCGGACCATCTCGAGGTTCTTTACGACCTCGACATCGAGGCGGCCGCAGCCGCTCGCGAACTCGGTCTCGCGTTCGTGCGTACGGTCTCGCCAAACGCCGATGCGGGACTGGTCGCCACGCTCGCCGACGTCGTCGCGCCGCTGCTCGAGCCGGCGCTCGAGCGACGTTGACCGACGTCATCGTCATAGGCGGTGGAGTCGCCGGGCTCGCGGCAACGGACTACCTTGCCCACGCCGGGAGCGATGTGACGCTGCTCGAAGCCACTGACCGGCTCGGCGGCAACGTTCATACGGCGTCGTTCGCCGGCCGTCCACTCGATCTGGGTGCGGAGATGCTGGTCACGCGCGAACCAACGGCCGTCGACCTCTGCCGCGCTCTGTCGCTGGACACCGAGCTCGTGGCCCCTGCGTGCACCGGGGCATTTGTCTGGACGCGGCGCGGGCTGCGGCCGCTGCCCTCCGACGCGGTTTCGCGTCTGCCCGGTGCGCTCCGCGAGCTGCTCCGCTCGCGGCTCCTGTCACCGCTCGGGCTCCTGCGCTGCGGATGGGACGTCATCGCGCCGTCCGCGGCGCCCGATGGCGATGTCGCGATCGGGGCGATTGTGCGCTCGCGACTTGGTAGTCAAGTGCTGGAACGCATCGTCGACCCGCTGCTCGGCGGGGTCCACGCCGGATCCTGCGACACCCTGAGCGCGCGAGCGCTTGCGCCCCAGTTCATCGCTGCCCTAGAAAGCGGAGAAGGACTCATACGCGGCCTTCGCGCCCCCAGCTCGGTGCCCGGGGGACCCGGGTTCACAACCCTGCGAAGCGGGCTGGGCTCGCTGACCGCCGCACTGGCGACACGCGCCCAGCATGCCGGCGCCAACTTCCGGTTCGGCGTGCGGGCGACCTCCGTACACCCGCGACACCGTGGCCGCGTCGTGGTCACCCAGGGCGACGGGGGCACGCTCGAAGCCGCCGCATGCATCATCGCCACGCCTGCGAGCGCCGCTGCCCGCCTCCTCATCGGAGCGACGAGCGGCGTCGCTGAGGAACTCGCCGCGATCCCCGATGCGCCCACGGCGGTCGTGGCCCTGGCCTACCCCGCTGAAGCAGTCGCTGGCCTGCCCGCAGGCACCGGTTTTCTGACCGCGGGCGAGGAGCGACTCGTTCGGGCCTGCACGTGGTCGTCAAACAAATGGGAGCACCTTCGTGGCGAATCCTCGATCATCAAGGCGTTCGTCGGACGGGCTGGCACGCCGCCGCCTGCCGTCGGCGATCGCGAGCTCGCGACCGCCGTCCATCGCGAGCTCGCACTCGCCCTGGGTGTGCGTCATGCCCCCATCGACGTGCTCGTCCGGCGCTTTGCCACGGGGATCCCGCAATACATGGTCGGCCATCTGAACCGGGTCGAGCGGATCGAGGCCGCGTTGCCGCCGCCGCTGGCGATAGCGGGCGCGTCCTACCGCGGCGCCGGGATCTCCGCCTGCCTGCGTTCGGGCCAGGCCGCCGCCCAACGCGTTCTGGACCATATCGACGTGACGACCCACGCCTAACCCACCAGACCCCGAGGAGCCTCTGTGACCGCGCCCGCTAGGTACACCCTCTATGCCGCTTCGCGGGTACGAACGATGATCGCCGCCTACCCGACGCGCACTCGGGCTAGGCGACTATGAATGGCTACTCGCGTTCGAGGCCGATGAGCTCGCGCCGATCGTCGACCTCATGCGCCACCTCCGCGCTGCCGAGGCGCGTCGCCACACCCGGCACGAGACTCCCTTCCTGACCGGTCGGCGCCGCGCGCTTGCCGACGCTGTCGCGGAGCTGCCCTGAGCGCCCGCGGCTGAGGACCCACAGGCAAAGCTCTCCGGCGCGTCATGACCAGGCTCTCGCCAACCAGGGCGGGATCCGCGGCCGTCGCGCCGGCGACTCCGTCGGGAAGGCGGTGTCGGCGTCAACCGCTTCCAGTCCGGCCGCGGCGGCGAGACCATCGGCGGCATCGACGATCTCGTCGAGCTCGGCGAGCACCTCCTGCGTCCAGGGGGCACCGCGCAGGGATCGCTGGATCTCGTCGTAGCGCTGGCGCAGATCCGGCAGCGGGTCACCGCCGGCGGCGTCGTCGGGGAGGGCGCGGAACGTCGTCTCGATGGTCTCCAGCAACTCGTCGAGGTCGGTGCGCATCGGCTCCAGCTCCGGCAGTGGCCGGCGATCCCGCTCATCCTGAGCCTCCAGTCTCAACACGTGCGCGGCCTGGATGAGCCGGCGCATGGCTCCCAGCACGGCCTGGCTGCGCTCGGCATCGATCCGCCGGGTGGCCGGCTCGGTGAGGGAGCGGGCGATGACCGATTCAGCCTCCGTGCGGGCCAGGCGGGCTCGTCGGGAGAGCCGGGTCATCTGCGGCTCCCGGGCGCGGCCGCCCTCGGTGAGCGCGCCGAGGCCCGCGTCGACGTATCGGCGCTCGGCCGCCACCAGGTCGGCCAGTGACTGCCACGCCGGGACATGGGACCACGTGGGCCACAGCGCGTAGGCAACGAGGCCGATTGTCCCGCCGATAAGCGTGTCGACGAGCCGCGCCGCCGCCGTCGCCAGCGTGTCCGGGCTGATGACGTTGAGCAGGAACACGACGAGCGCGGTCATGAAGGCAAAGCCGACGGCGAAGTTGGCCGGGAAGGTGGCGTAGCCGGCCCAGGCGAGCACGCCGACCAGGGCCACGGTCACGGCCACCGTGGGGTGCAGTGAGACGGCAATCGCGCCGGCCAGGGCGACGCCGAGCGCGGTGCCCACGGCCCGTTCAGCGCCGCGAGTGAACGTGGCGCCGAACTCCGGCCGTAGCACCGTCGCCGCCGCCACCACTACCCAGTAGCTGCGTTCGATCGGCAGCTCCCGGGCGATGAGCGCCGCGATGGGCACGACGACCGCCAGGCGGATGGCATGCCGGGCCGCTGGTGACTGCAGCGACATGTTCGCCCGAAGCTGGTCCAGGTTGGCGCGCGCGCGCTCCCGCGGGCGGTTGGTCCGCCGCACCGGCCGTCGGCTGCGCAGGCCACCGTCTGCCCCGGCGGCCGCCGCGAGCGATGCGACCGCCCGCAGCTGACCAGACAACGACTCCAGGCGGCGGGTGATCTGGCGCTCCACCGGGTCTCCGGTGAGGGTGGCGCGGTGCGCGTCAATCGCCGCACTCAGCTGGCCCGTGAGTCGGTACAGCTCGTCCTCCTGGTCCCGGCGCGCCTCGATCACCTGAGCGGTGAGCTCAAGCGCTCGCTCCGCCGAATCGCGGGTGCGCTGGGCGAGGGCCACGGCCGGCAGTGGCGCGCCATCCTCGGGCTGGTGTCGGCGAGAGGCGCGGCCGCGACCGGCGGGAGCATGCTGGCGCAGGAGAGCGTCGAGGGCGATCAGTTGGATACGCAGCCGGTAGGCCTCCGAGACAAGGCTGCGCAGCGTCATCATCGCCGAGTCGCCGAAGAGCGTCGGCGACTCGAGGCTCGCCTGGGCGTCGTCGAGGGCCTCGGCCGGGGTCAGGACCGACGCCGGGTCGGAGGGGCGCGCCAGCTTCTCCAGCTCGCGGTAGGCCGCGGCCGTCGCCGCGCGCTGGGCGCGCAGGGGCGGCGGCCAGCGGACGAGGCTCTGCAGGAGCACCTGCGCCAGTCCTCCTACGAGGACCAGCCCGGCCAGGCTGAGCGCGGCCGGCGCCGGCTCACTGAAGCGCCCGAACACGACGACCGCGATGATCGCCTGGATCCCCACGGCGCCTCCCCGGTTGCCGATGACCACGAGCAGCCCACCGATCAGCGACCACAGACAGAGGACGCAGAGATGGACCCAGGTGACGGAGCCGGTGACGCTGCCGACGAACGTGGAGAGGGCCATCACCAGCGCGTCGATCGCCATCACGCCGACCGGCGGGCGTCCGCCGGTGACCCGCCAGGCGATCCCCACCAGCATCGCGCCGGCGCCCATCGTAACGCCAGCGACCGGCTTGCCGAGCGCGATGCCCACGCCGAGAACGACGACGACCGGGATAGCGGCGAGCAGCCCGCCGGCGACCGAGACGCCGCGGCGGTCAAACCGGGCGGCGGCGCGGATAGCGCTGGTCACGGCACCTGCCCCGAGCTCATCGGGCTCGACCGCGCCACACACCGGACGCGCTCTGTGCGCGTGCAGTAACGCTGCTGTCATGACCCGCTCCGCGGGGACGTTGCCGGGGCACCGGTGGCTCCGCGCCCGGCCCGTGCGCCGGCGCTGACCCGCCCCTTGCGGAGGTCGGGAGGGGAAGCTCACAGGCGATGAGCGTTCCGCCGTGTGACGGGCTTTCAATGCGGAGCCGGCCTCCGAGGGCACCCAGGCGATCGGCGAGACCAAGCAGACCGCTTCCGTCTGGTCGCGCGCCCCCAACGCCGTCGTCGCGCACCTCGAGATAAACGGTGCTGCGTTCGACGCTCCCGCGGATCGTGGCGCGGCGGGCGCCGGAGTGCTTGGCGATGTTCGTCAGCGCCTCGGCGATGACGAAGTAGGCAGTGGCCTCGACCCTGGCCGGGAGCCGGTCGGCGAAGATGCGGGTCTCGACCGGGAGGGGCGTCCGTGACGCGAGCTCCTGCACAGCCGCGCGCAGCCCGCCGTAAGCGAGGACCGCCGGGAGAAGGCCGTGGGCCAGTTCCCGCAGCTCCTGGGTCGCCTGCTGCGCGTGGTCGAGCGCCTCGGCGAGAAGGGCACGCGTCTCCGACTCGCTGCCATTGTCCAGCGCCAGCTGGCCTCGTTTCACGGTCACGATCGTGTGGACGAGCCGCTGTTGGGCGCCGTCGTGCAGATCCCGCACGACTCGCCGTCGCTCGCCGTCGGCAGCCTCGACGATCCGCGCTCGTGACGCCGCCAGCTCCGCCCGCGCCTCGATGTTCGAGATGGCGATCGCGATCAGCTCGGCGAAGGCCTCCAGGCGCGACTCGCTGTCCAGGGGAAACGGGTTCGAGTCGCTGCTATGGAGGGCGAAAGCGCCCCAGAGGCGTCCATCGACGAGCACCGGGCTGCCTACTGACGACCGGATGCCGGCGTCGCGCAGCATTCCGGCGATGGGCCCCGGAACGCCTTGCCAGTCGATCCGCACCGGCTGGCGTGTCTTCGCCATCATCGTCGCCGGATCGGCCTCGTCGGCCGGCCAGGGATCCGGCCAGGGGGGATGCGCGCCCACCGCCCCCCAGCCGGCGACCGGGGTGATGCTCAGGTCGTCCTCGTACCGGATCAGTCCCGCGAGATCGGCGCCGAACAGCCGGCCGACCTCCTCGGCGACGGTGGCGAAGAGCTGTTCCTCGGGCACCGCGCGCGCAACGAGCGTCGCCACCCGGCGCAGCGCGGACTGCTCTTCGGCCAGGCGGGCAAGCTCCTCCCGACTGGCGATGTTCGAGATCGCGCTGGCGACCAGCTCGGTGATCTCCGCGAGCCGATATTCGATCTGCTGAGGCAGGGCGGTCGACGCGGTGGACAGGACGGAGATGGCGCCCCACACCCCGCCGTCGACGAGGATCGGTGCGCCCGCGCACGCGCGCATCCCACTACCGCGCTGCGCGTCGGCGATCGCGCCGTCGGCGGCGGTGAGGTCATCGATTCGCCCCGGGCGACCGGTCGTGCTGAGCAGCGCGCACAGCGCTCCACCGTCGAGAGGCCAGCGGCTGCCCACCTCAAACGGGTGCGCCAGCTCGCACCAGGCGCCGACGACCGTTCCCATGCCGTCCGAGTCATAGCGCCAAACCACCACCAGGGGGAGGCCGATCACGTCGCCGACCTGCTCGGCGATGGCCGCGAACACCTCGGCCGCGGGCGCTCCCCCGGATACCAGCGTCGCCAGGCGTCGCTGGGCCGCGACTATCTTCTCACGACCGGCGAGTTCGGCGACCGCCCGTTCCTCATGCGGTGTTCGGCTGCCGCGACCCATAGCACGCAAGCCTGATCGCGCGGGGCCCGGGCAGCAACCGGGGTCGGGTCCAGTGAGTTCTGGGCTCTGGGTCAGAGCCGCCCGGGTTCATCCTCGGCGGGCGAGGGGGAATCATGAGCGAGGCGCCGGCATCCGCATCATCCGGCAGGCGCGCTGATGGCGCCGCGATCCGATGGACGTTGGGACGGTCCCGAATGGCCGGTGGTGACAGTGGCCGGTTTGCGGATCGGACGTATCGTCGGCCCAGGTGAGGCAAGTGGCGCTCCACGGTGCAACCGATGACGAATCAGATACAGACCTCCCGCCGAAACGGCGCTTCCGCCGATATCAACGGGACCGTCGACGCACGCGCGTCGATCGGGACGCGCCCGTTGGGCCCCGGCGATCGAGAGCCGCTCGCCAGGTTCTTCACCCGCCTCGGCCCCGAGTCCCGGTACCGCCGCTTCTTTGCGCTCAAGCGCGAGTTGACGCCACGGGAGCTCGACTGGCTGACGGCGATCGACCACATCGACCACGAGGCGATCGTGGCCGTAGATCGGCGCGACGGCTCGATCGTGGGCGTCTGCCGGTATGTACGTGAGCCGGACCGGCCGATGTCAGCCGAGCTGGCGATCGCGGTGGCCGACGCGTGTCAGGAGATGGGCATCGGCACCATTCTCGGCGAGCAGGTCGTTCGGCGCGCGGTCGAGAACGGCTTCACGCAGGTGCGGGCGTTCACGCTGAGTGGTAACCGCTCGGCGCGCTCTCTTTTGCGGCGTCTGGGGTTCCAGATCGTCCGGCGGGAGGGGTCAGAGGTGGAGCTGGTCCTCGAGCTGCGCGGCGCGGGCGGCATCGTCCTGCCCCTACGGGAGCCGAGCAACCACCACCATGACCAACACGACTCACAAGGTCACCCTTGACACTCGCGTCCATCTCAGGTCGATGCGGATCCCGCTCTCGAAGGCGACAACCGAGAGCGGGATCAACGTCGGCGTTGCGGCCCGCTATCAGGCAGCGAGCCGGGTGGGAGTTTCGGCCGCCAGCCGCCGTTCCGCCGGCTGCTCCTCCGCCGGCTGCCCGTCCGCCAGCTGCTCCTCCCCCGCCTGGATGAGAACAAACGCACCGGCGGCCACCGCGCCGCCGAGAAGCTCCGCGACGAAGTAGATCCAGATGTGGGACCAGCTGAAGAGCCCCATGAGCGTCGCTCCCAGTGCGACTGCGGGATTGAACGCCCCGCCGGAAAGGGAGCCGACGGCGAACGCGCCGGCAACGACCGTGAAGCCGATGGCCAGTCCGTAGAACGAGTTGCCCTCGGTGCCGCGGGAGGTCGCCACGTTGAGAACGACATAGCACAGGGCGAAGGCGAATAGAAACTCGGCCACCAGCATCGTGCCGATACCGGCCGTATGCACCGGCGCGGCAAACCTATAACCGAGCGCGGCCACGACGCCGGCCGCAGCGCAGCCGGCGATCAGCTGCGTGATCACGTAGCCCACCCATTCCCGCGGTGACAGCTTGCCACGAAGCGCGACCGCAGTGCTGACGGCGGGGTTGTAGTGACCTCCGGAGATGTGGCCGCCGGCGAAGACCATCACCATGAGGGTGACGCCGATCGCCAGCGGAGCCAGCGTACCGGCCGACCTCACCGCCAGTCCGACGGTGAAGACCAGGAAGAAGGTGCCGATGAACTCGACGCACAGCTTTCGCACTAGACGCATGTGTTGGAACTCCTTTTGGTTGTTAGCGTGAGACCGACATGCGAGCTGGATGTCGGTGTCCTTTACTTTGAACTCAGTCGGTCCCGACCGTGCTGGTCGAAGGACCCGCTCCGCTCCGGACAAATGGAGGTGTACGGTGCTCGCCGAACAGGTCGGCGAGCAGCCCCTGTCACCGCCGACGCCCGAGCAGACAAAGGGCGAGGATCGGTGCCAGCAGCACGATCGCGGGCAGCGCCACGAGCGGTGTCAGCGACCGGCTGGTAACAGCTGCCACCAGGCGGGGCTTGCCGGCCTGCGGCGATTGTCTGTGTGGGGAGGGCCTGTTGCTCGAACGCCGCTCCGCGGCGCTTGTCGACGACGGCCGCCGCCCAGACGTCCTGGTCGGCGTCCCCTGCTCCGAGCGCGACCGCCTCGCCGTCGTTGCCGACGGTCTGGCGTGGGAGGAGGAGGGTGCCGGGTGTGACGTGGCGTGGGTGTGCGCCGGCCCGGAGCCCGCGTGGGCAGGCGCCGCTGGCATCGTGGCCGTCGTTGTGGTGGCCGCGGGTGTCGACGACGGCGACGCTGGGGCAGCGGCCACCGGTGCGTCGCCTGAGGATGGCTCGGGTGGGTGCGGTGTGGGCGCTGCGGAGAGCGCCGGAGACGGGGCGCGCGGGTGGGGCGCTTTGGAGGGAACTGAGCTGGCCTGCGGCTGGGTTGCCGTGGTGCGAGGCGGTGTCGGCTGTGGCGCCGGCTGGGTTGCCGTGGTGGGGGGCGGTGTCGGCTGTGGCGCCGGCTGAGTCGAGGGCGGGGCCCCGGGAGGGTCTTGAGGGCGCGGAGCCGGCGGCGCGGGCGTCGTATGCGTGCCCGACTGGCCGGGGGGCGTGCCGTTCTGGTCACTGCCGTCACCGCCGTGACCCCGATCGCCACCGCCCCACGCGCCATGACCCTGGCTGTTGCTGGGACCGGCGTCGTTGCCGGAGGCTTGGCCGCCGCCCTGGTTACCGCCGGGTTGATTAGCGCCGCCGCCGGGTCCGCCGGCAGCGCCGCCGCCGGGTGCGCCCGCAGCCCCCGACCCGGGTCGGTGGTCCACGGCCGCAACGAGTTCGATGCTTCCCGGGCCACCGGTCCGCGGGAGCGGCCGGACGTGGCTCAAGGGGGGGAGGCCGATGCCGATGGCGCAGATGGCAGCAGCGAGCAGGAGGGGGAGGGCCCAGACACGGACCCCGTGGAGATGTCGCTTCCATTGCTCGGCCATGACTCGATCCTGGTGGATCAGCACGCCGGCCGGGCTGTCCGTCTGGTCAGTTCCCGTCCGGGCCCCTGTCCGCTTTGAAGCTCGAGGAGAGGAAGATCACGGTCATGGTGCTCCACTCGGGCAGCGTTCGGCACGACTCCAGGCCGTCCCCGTCGGGCAATACGAGTTGCTGTCCTCGCCCGACCTCCGGAGTCGCGTTCCGCCCACATCGTGGTGGCGCGGAGCGCCGCACGGGACCTCGGCACGGCGCCGGCCCCTCGACACGGGGCCGGCGCCGTGCGCCGGGGGAGCGAGAGGACTCAGCGAGCCGGCTGCGCCGCGCCGGCTGCGGCCGCGCCGTTGGTCCCGGTGCCGTTGCCGTGGCCCAACCCGGCCGCGACGGCCGCGCCGAGATGCGGATCGACGCTCGTCCAGTAGGCGATCACACGCTCCTGGACGGCGGGGCTGACCCCGTCGCCGGCGTGAGCGACGATGTTGGTGGCCAGATGCTCGCGATCGATGTCGTCCATGACGTCGCGGTACAGGCTACCTGCCTGGACGAAGTCATCGTCGTCGGCGTGTGAGGGGTTGGGGTAGCGGCCGAGCTCGTCAGACTCGACGGGCCAGGTCGGAAGCTCCTTGGCCGGATCGGCCTGGGGGCCGCCGTAGCTGTTGGGAGCGTAGACAGGCTGGTCGCCGGCATGGCGGAAGGTCATGAACCCGTCCTTGCCGTACGAGTTCACCGGGGACTTGGCCGCGTTGATCGGGAGCTGCTCATAGTTGGCGCCGATCCGATGCAGATGGGCGTCGTGATAGGAGAAGACCCGGCCCATCAGCATCTTGTCCGGGGACAGGCCGATCCCGGGAACCAGGTTTCCGGGCGAGAAGGCGGCCTGTTCCACCTCGGCGAAGTGATTGGCCGGGTTGGAGTCGAGCACCATTCGCCCGACCGTGATCTGCGGGTAATCGGCATGTGGCCAGACCTTGGTCACGTCAAACGGGTTGAACCGGTAGCGGGCGGCGTCGTCGAACGGCATGATCTGCATCTCCAGCCGCCACTCGGGTGCATCGCCGGAGGCGATCGCCTGCCAGAGGTCGCGGCGGTGGTAGTCAGGATCCGCCAGGGCCGTCGCGTTGGCCTCATCCAGCGCGAAGTTTTCGATCCCCTGCTCGGTCTTGAAGTGATATTTGACCCAGAACCGCTCCCCGCCGGCGTTCTTCCACAGGAACGTGTGGCTCGAGTAGCCGTTCAAGTGCCGCAGGGTCCGGGGCGTTCCCCGGTCTGAGAACAGGACTGCGACCTGATGCGCGGACTCCGGGACGAGCGTCCAGAAGTCCCACTGCATGTCGTTGGAGCGGAGCCCCGTGTCTGGCATCCGCTTCTGCGAGTGGATGAAGTCCGAGAACTTCGACGCGTCGCGGATGAAGAACACCGGGGTGTTGTTGCCGACGATGTCGTAGTTCCCCTCGTCGGTGTAGAACTTCACCGAGAAACCGCGCGGGTCACGGACCGTATCCGCCGACCCGAGCTCGCCCGCGACGGTCGAGATCCGGGCGAACACCGGCGTGCGCTTGCCCACCTGGGACAGGAAGCTGGCGCTGGTCCACTGCGTCACATCCGCGGTGACCTCGAAGAATCCGTGAGCGCCTGCGCCCTTGGCGTGGACGACGCGCTCGGGCACCCGCTCGCGGTTGAAATGCTGCATCTTCTGAACGACATACGTGTCGTGCAGAACCGTTGGGCCGCCAGGACCAACAGTCAGCGAGTAATCGTCACTCGCGGCCGGAATCCCGGAGTCATTTGTGGTAGTGGGCCGCGACAGCGGTTTATCAGAAGTCATGGAACGCTCCTTTCAGGGGACAGCCGGGATGAGCATCGCCTGCGCGCGCGGGAATCGACCCTGCCCCGTCGACCAGCTATGGCTGGACAGCAGGACGCGGAGTGCCGCGGCATGGTCCCCGGACGCGCTCCGGACTGGGCCGGAGACCAGCAGCGAGAGGTGGCTGCAGCCGGAATGCTCCAGGCATGCTCCGATTTCGGCAGCAAGGGCGCAGGACGGCCACGCCATCGGCAAGCGTAACCCCGTCCCTCATCGCCCTGCCCGCGTGGTCGGCGGACCCCACGCCACTGGCCGGGCGGGCGCCCTTGATCTCCGTGGAGGGCGTGGAGAAGGCATTCGGTTCGCTGCGTGCGCTCGCCGGGATCGATCTGACGGTTGAGCGGGGTACGGTACTGGGACTCCTCGGGCGCAACGGAGCCGGAAAGTCGACCCTGGTCCGGATCCTGTCAACGCTGGTGCTGCCGGACGCGGGGCGTGTGTCGATCGCCGGCGTCGACGTGGTGCGGGACGCCGACCGCGTCCGGTCGCTGATCGGGCTGGCCGGTCAGGCCGCCGCCGTCGATCCGATCCTGACCGGCCGGGAGAACCTGGAGCTGGTCGGTCGCCTGTACGGACTGGCCAAGCACCAGGCGCGTGCCCGGGCCTCCGACGTACTGGAGCGGTTGTCTCTCACGGCGGCCGGAGACCGGCGCGTGTTCACCTACTCTGGCGGGATGCGGCGGCGCCTGGACCTGGGCGCCAGCCTTGTGGGAAAGCCCATGGTGCTCATCATGGACGAGCCGACGACCGGTCTCGACCCCAAGACGCGCCTCGAGCTGTGGAAGTTCGTCGATGACCTGGTGCGGGAGGGGACGACCGTGCTGCTGACAACTCAGTACATGGAGGAAGCCGACCGGCTGGCGGATCGGATCGCCGTGCTGGAGCGCGGTGCGCTGGTTGCGACCGGGACCGCGGCCGAGCTCAAGCAGCGAATCGGCGGCGACATGCTGGAGCTGCGTGCCCGCAACGGGGTCGACGTGGAGCGCCTGCGCACGCTCCTCAGCGGGCTGGGGTCCGGGCAGCCGATCGCCGATCTGCGGTCGCAGCGGCTGACGCTGCCCACCAGTGACCCCATGGACACCCTGCTGGCAGCGGCCCGGCGCATTCAGGAGGCTGGCATCCCGGTCGAGGACCTCGGCCTGCGCCGGCCGTCTCTGGACGATGTGTTCCTGACGCTGACGGGGAGCAACGACTCCAACCACGCCAACCCGCCGTCCCGCGCACTCACCCGCCAGGAGCGGGGCGACCAGGGGCAGGCCGTGGCATGAGCACGATCTCGTTGAATGGTGCGCACCGCACCGGGTCGATGGCGATGGCGGCGCGCCGGCGAGGACCGGTGTCTTTCATCCGCGACACGCTGCTGATCGCACAGCGCCACCTGCTGCGGACATGGCGTGTCCCGCAGATCATCATCTTCTCGGCGATCATGCCGGTGGTCTTCGTCCTGCTGTTCCGCTACGTCTTCGGAGGCGCCATCCACGTACCGGGCTACGCCGACTACGTTGACTACCTGATCCCGGGAATCGTGGTCCAGACTGTCCTGTTCGGCGGCTCGTCCACGGCCGTGGCGATGGCGGAGGACCTGGCCTCTGGCATGACCGACCGCCTCCGCTCGCTGCCCACCCACCGCGGAGCGATCCTCGCAGCGCGAACGCTCGCCGACCTGCTGCGGCTGACCTACACCGCTGCGCTCGTCATCGCCATCGGCTTGCTCGTGGGGTTCCGGTTTCACGCCGGAGTAATACCGGTCGCCGAGGGGATCGGGATCGCGCTGCTGTTCGGCTACGCCTGCTCTTGGCTGTTCGCGCTCGTCGCGCTCACCGTCCGTCATAGCGAGACCGCGCAGATGGCGGCCTTCCTCGTCACATTCCCTCTTGTGTTCGCCTCGTCGATCTTTGCAGCGCCGACCACGATGCCCACCTGGTTGCGGTACTTCGCCGATGCTCAACCGGTTACCAAGGTGGTCGACGCCCTGCGCGCGCTGGGGGAGGGCATCGGCCCGACCACCGGGCCGGCCCTGTACGCGATCGCCTGGTCGCTGGGGATCATGATCGTCGCCGCCACCGCGGCGACAGTCCGCTTCCGGCGCGCCTGATTGAGGGCACGAGGGGTCAGGCGGACGGGTTCCGCCTGTCCCCAGGACCCTCCGGTTGGCAGTGCAGTCGCGTACGCCAGGGGGCGCAGAGGGGCCGCGCCAGACCGCAAAGGTGGTACGGATGAAGCCTCCCGCCGGTCGATGACAGGAGTCCCCGCATTCGGGAGCATCGTCAGCATGGATCCCGGAGCTCCACTGCCCATCGAAGACCGACCTGGACCCGTCCGGTCCGGTCTGACGCTTGCATCCGTCGCGCCCGCGCCCGTCGTCGGTGACGCGGACACGTCGTCGACCTTCGACCTCGAGGTGCTGCCGGCCCTCGCGGATCTCGTGTGCGCCAGCACGGAGCAGATGGCGGAGCGCGCGCGGGCGGCCCTGGCGCTCGCGGTGCCGCATGACGCCCTGGTGATCGTGGCGCCCAGCGCGGACGGGCTGCCGGTCCGGATCGCCGCGTCCGGCGAGCTGCAGGAGCGACTGGCGGCGATCGACTGGCTGTCGATCGTGGCCACGGCCACGACCGGGCGAGACGGCGTCCGCCGGTTCCCGGCTCCGGACGCGATCGCCGGACTGCGCGCGGCGGGCTGGGTGGCCGGCTCGGCCGGGGTCGAGGTGGCGCTGATCATCACCGCAACCCACAAGCTGGAGATCGGGCCGGGCGAGGAGAGGGCGGCATGCCTGATCGCGATGCTCGCCGCTGCCCGCCAGCGTGGCGTGGGTCAAGCGCCGCCACCTGGAACCCTGGCGTTTTCACACGCCATCAGCCAAGAGCGCGACCGCGTGCGCTGGGAGCTCGCCAGCGCGTACGCCAGCACGCTCGCCGCCCTCCTGAAGCTCCTGCGGGATGCCGCGCAGGGCCCCGGGCGCACGCCGGCCGGCGTGGCCATGGCCATCGATCTCGCCTCGCAGGCGCTGCTCGACGTGAAGGCCTCCGCTCACCGTCAGGAGATCTCGCCCCACATCTCCGGGGCCGACGCCTTCACGGAGACCGAGAAGCAGCTCCGAGAGATCGTCCGCTCCGGCGGCGTCCGGCTCATCAGCGGGTTTGAGGGCGGGGAGGACGCGGTGATGCCGCGGGCGCTAGCCCGCGCCGCGTGTCTCGTCTCCCTTGAAGCCGCGCTCAACGCAACTCGCCACGCGGGCGCTGACAAGCTGCGCGTGCACTGGCGACTGGCGGAGGACGAGCTAGAACTCACGATCGCCGACAACGGCGACGGGTCTAAGGCTGAACAGCCCGAAGCCCAGGACGAACAGGCGCACCTTGCTCGTCGCGTCGCCGGGCTGGGTGGAAGTATGAACCTTGATACCGCGCCGGGTTGGGGCACCGCTGTCAGCTGCCGGCTGCCGCTGCGGGTCGTCTCCGTCGCCCCCGATGAACCGGCCGCGGAGCACATCGCCCAGCTGCGACCCCGGGAACGCGAGGTCGTCGAGCTGATGGTCGCCGGCTTGCGCAACCGGGAGATCGCCGAGCGACTCTTCATCACCGTGCGCACCGTGAAGTTCCATGTCTCGAACATCCTGCGCAAGTTCGAGGTCCAGTCCCGCGCCGAGGTGATCGTGCTGGCGCACAACGCGGGCATCAGCGGGCGTCTGCCCACCTGACGGCACCGTCATGCGCACCGCGCCTACATGTACGTTCCACCGTTGACGGCCCAGACCTGGCCATTGACGTAGGAGGCCGCATCGCTGGCGAGGAACCGGACGACGCCGGCGACCTCTTCACGGCTCCCGAGCCGCTCCAGCGGGACCTGAGCTCTGGTCCCGTTCAGCACCTTCGGCGGCACCGTCTCCAGAATCTCCGTCTCGATGAAGCCGGCAGCGACCGCGTTGACCGTGATGCTGGGGCCACCGTTTAGCTTGCCGGCCCGCTTGAGCATGAAGGCAGCCTCCTTGGCGAGCGACGTCGTCAGCCCCAAGAGTCCTGCCTTGGCTGCGGCGTAGTTCGCCTGGCCGATGTTGCCGGTCTGGCCGATGATCGACGAGACGTTCACGATCCGTCCTGAGCCTTGCTCCACCATCGCTCCGACAGCGGCTTGGGCCATGAAGAACGGTCCGGCCAGGTTGGCCTCGATCACGTTGCGCCACTCGTCCTCGGTCATCTTGGCGACGAGCCGGTCCGAGGTGATCCCGGCGATGTTGACCAGGACGTCGATGCGTCCATGGAGTTCGATCACCTCTTCGATGACCCGCCGGCAGTCGTCGGCGGAACTCACGTCGGCGTGGTGGATGGAGACATGCTTACCGGCCCGCGCAAGCTCGGCCTGAAACTCCTCAGCCCGCTGGCGATTGGCGGCGTACACGCCCGCGACGGTCGCTCCGTCCGCGGCCACGCCTCGTGAGATCGCCGCTCCGATCCCGCGGGTCCCGCCGGTGACCATGACCACGCGGCCCGTCAGGCGTTCAGAGGGAGGAGGTTGCCGATGCGGGTCTCCGGACTCCCAGATTGCCATGGTGTGCCTCTCCTCACCTGCCCCAGCTGCCGACTGTTGCAATACGCCGCGGTGTCCTATGTGACGACGGTCTGCTGCGTCGGGTGCCGCCGGAACCCGAACGTCTCCGAGCCGCGTGGGCGGCGGGATCCCCGCGTGCTCGGTTGGGGCACGGAGACGGGGGCCGCGGCGGAGGGTCCGGCGGCGGGTCTCTACGGGGCGGCCCGTCGTCGTCGGGACTGGGACGAGCGAGCCGAAGCGCGAGTGCCGTGACGGTTGTGAGCAACCCGCACACGACGACGCCGGCGCCGAGGTTCAGCCAGAGCACGAGTGTCATCTCAGTGTGAGCTTGGCAACGGCACTGCCGTCTCTCAGCTGACCTACCGGCCAGTCCCAGCCTCCCCTCTCTATCCCAACAGTCCGATCGCGACCTGACCGTGACTCATGACAATGACTCGTCGAGCTCTCCGAGCGCGTCGGTGAGCTGTAGGTTGGCCGAATAGTCGACCGGGCAGGCGATCACCGAGACGGTGTCCTCGGCGAGGGCAGCTCGCAGTGTGGGTAGCAGCTCGTCCGGACTCTCAATCCGGTATCCGCGAGCCCCGAAGCTCTCGGCGTAGGCGACGAAGTCGGGGTTGCCGAACGCGGTATGGGTGCTGTGACCGAGCTCGAGGTCCATCTTCCATGTGATCAGCCCGTACTCGTCGTCGACCCAGATCAGGACGACGATCGGGACCCGTTCCCGTAGCGCCGTCTCGATCTCCTGCGAGTTCATCATGAACGCTCCATCCCCGGTCGCCACGAGGACACGGGCGTCGGGGCGGGCCATCTTGGCGGCGATCGCCCCCGGCAGCGTCCAGGCCATCGTGGACAGGCCGTTGGAGACCAGGCACGTGTTCGGCTCATACGTGGGATAGAGCCGGGCCATCCACATCTTCACGGCGCCCGTGTCGGCGAGCACGATGTCCTCGCGCCCCAGGGCGGCACGCGTGTCTGCGACGATCCGGGCTGGCGCAAGGGGAAACCGATCGTCGTCGCTGCCACGCTCCAGCTCGGCGACCAGCATCTCGCGGATCCGCTGCTCGCCGATCGCGGGCTCAAAGCGGCGTCCCACGCCGGCGGCCAGCGCGTCCAGCGTCGCGCCGATCTCTGACTGCAGGCCGACCTCCACCTCGTAGTGACGGTCGACCTCGGCGGGGAACCGATGGATGTGGATGATCTTCTTGTCGCAGTTCGGGTTGATGCGCACCGGATCGAACTCCTGCAGCTCATATCCGACGGCGACGATCGCGTCCGCTTGGTCAAAGCCGAAGTTGACGTAGTCGTGGCGCATGAAGCCGACGGCGCCGAGCGCCAACGGATGGTCGTCGGGAAACACGCCCTTGCCGTGGAACGTGGTCGCCACCGGCACGCTGAGTGCCTCGGCGAAGCGCCGCAGCGCATCACTCGCCCCCGCGCGCGCTGCGCCGTGGCCCGCAAGCACGATCGGGTTCTGCGCCGCCCTCAGCACGGCCGCCGCACGTCGCAACTGGTCCGCCGACGGCTCGTCGGGGCGCGGGATGTTGACGACCAGCGGCCGCGCGCCCTCCGGGGCATCGGACTTCTCGACATCCTCGGGCACGGCGAGGTAGACCGCGCCGGGCCGTTCTGTCTGCGCCAGCTTGAACGCCTTGCGGAGCATCTCCGGCACGGCGTCCGGGGTCGCGATCAGCTCCGACCACTTCGTCACCGGCGCGAACATCGACACCAGATCGACGCCCTGATGGGACTCCTTGAATGTCCGATTCATCCCCACCTGCGCCGACAGTGCCACCACGGGGGTCGAGTTTGTGGTTGCGTCGGCCACCCCCAGCATCAGGTTGATCGCGCCGGGGCCGAGCGTCGCCGAGCAGACGCCCGCCTTCCCCGTCAGACGGCCATAGACCTCCGCCATGAACGACGCCGCCTGCTCGTGGCGCACCAGGACGTAGCGAATCGCCGATTCCGACAACGCGTCGACGAAATGGATGTTCTCCTCGCCTGGAATTCCGAACACATGCGAGACGCCCTCGTTCTCCAGGCAACGCACGAGCAGCCGCGCGACACCACCATCCGATCCTCCGTTCGACATCACAGTCTCCTATTCGATCGCGGCCTCAGGCGGGCCCTTCGCCGAAAGGGGCCAGCCCGGGGGCGTCCGAGATCGCGCCGGTCGCCACGCGCAGCCACGAGTCGATCCGTGGCTGGATACGTTCGAGCGTGTCGAGCTCGAGCGCGACGCGGATCGCCTCGTCCGCGGCATCGTCAGCGCTGCCCGCCGCCGCTGCCTCCTCGATGGTGCGCAGCGCGCGGTCGAGCTCGCTGCGCTCGGCCGCGATTCGCTCGGTGCAACGTCGCGCGGCGGCGGCATAGCCGTAGATCCGCCGGCGCTGGCGAGCGTCGGTGGTGGCGGGGAGGCCGGCGAGCAGCCGGTCGATCTGGGCCGGGTTCACTCGGACCGTCTCGCCTTGAGGTAGTCGCGGTTGAGCTTCGCGATGAAGTCGATACTGATTTCCTTCGGGCAGGCCGCTTCACACTCCTGGTGGTTGGTGCACGAGCCGAAGTAGGTTTCCGCCGTTTCGACCATCGCGAGCGTGCGCCGGTGTCGTTCGGGCTGACCCTGCGGCAGGAGGTTGAGATGCGCGAGCTTGGCGGCAGTGAACAGCTGGCCCGCGCCGTTCGGGCACGCGGCGACGCAGGCGCCGCAGCCGATGCAGGCGGCGGCGTCCATTGCGCGGTCGGCATCGGCCTTGGGGACCGCGATCAGGTTCGCGTCGGGGGCTGCACCGGTCGGCGCGGTGATGTAGCCGCCTGATTGGATGATGCGGTCGAGCGGGCTGCGGTCGATGACGAGGTCTTTGACGATCGGGAAGGCGGCCGAGCGGAACGGCTCGACGACGATCTCATCGCCGTCGTGGAAGGTCCGCAGGTGGAGTTGGCAGGTCGTTGTGCCGCGCTGCGGCCCGTGGGCTTGGCCGTTGATCATCAGACCGCAGGAGCCGCAGATGCCCTCTCGGCAGTCGCTGTCAAAGGCGATCGGCTCGGTTCCCTCTGCGACCAGTCGTTCGTTGAGCACGTCGAGCAGCTCGGGAAAGGACATTTCATCGTTGGCGCCATCGACGTGATACGTGACGAAGTCGCCCGGGGCGGCTGGTCCCGGCTGTCGCCATATCTTCAATGTCAGCTTCATGCGTAGCTTCGCTGGGTGGGGTGGACGTAGCGGAAGGTCAGCGGCTCGATGTGGCGGATGTGGGGCTCGTCGGTCCGGTACTCCCAGGCCGCGACGTGTGAGAAGCGGTCGTCGTCGCGCAGCGCTTCGTGGTCGGGAGTCTGGTACTCGTCGCGGAAGTGCCCGCCGCAGGACTCCTCCCGTTGGAGCGCGTCGCGGCACATCAGCTCGGCGAGCTCGAAGAAGTCGCTCACCCGGCCGCCCTTCTCGAGCGATTGGTTGAGCGACTCGCCGTCGCCGAGCACGCGCACGTCTGAGTGGTACTGCTGGCGCAGCGCGGCGATTTCCTGGATGGCCTGCTCGAGTCCGGGGCCGTTGCGCGTCATGCCGCAGTGCTCCCAGAGAATCTGTCCGAGCTCGCGGTGAAACCAGTCGACGGAGTGGCTCCCGCCGGCGCTCAGCAGCGCGCGCACCCGGTCTGAAACGTCTCGCTCGGAGGCCTTGAACGCGGCGCTGTCGGTCGGGAGGGGTTGCTCGCCCAGCCGCGGCGCGAGGTAGTCGCCGATCGTCACCGGGAGGATGAAGTAGCCGTCTGCGAGGCCCTGCATCAGTGCGGAGGCGCCGAGCCGGTTCGCGCCGTGGTCCGAGAAGTTGGCCTCGCCGATCGCATACAGACCGGGGATCGTTGTCATCAGGTTGTAGTCGACCCACAGGCCGCCCATCGTGTAGTGCGGGGCGGGGGAAATGCGCATCGGCACCCGGTATGGGTCCTCGCCGGTGATCCGCTCATACATCTGGAAGAGGTTGCCGTATGGCTCGCGGATCGCGTCGACGCCGAGCCGCGCGATCGCGTCGGCGAAGTCGAGGTAGACGCCATTCTTCCGGGGGCCGACGCCAAGGTCCTCGTCGATCATCGACTTGGCCGCGCGGGAGGCGACGTCACGCGGTACGAGGTTCCCGAACGCCGGGTAGCGCCGCTCGAGGTAGTAGTCGCGGTCGGCATCCGGGATGTCACGCGGCGAGCGGCCATCTCCGGCGCGCGCCGGCACCCAGATGCGCCCGTCGTTACGGAGCGACTCGCTCATCAGCGTCAACTTGGACTGGGTCTCGTCCGATTGGGGGATGCACGTCGGGTGGATTTGGGTGAAGCACGGGTTGGCGAACGCGGCGCCCTTCTGATGCGCGCGCCAGATCGCCGTCGCGTTGGATGCTTTTGCGTTGGTGGAGAGGAAGAAAGCGTTGGAGTACCCGCCGGTGGCGAGCACGACGGCATGGGCCGAGTGCGAGGAGATCTCGCCGGTCAAAAGGTCGCGGACGACCACCCCCGCCGCGCGACCGTCGTGCACGACGAGATCGAGCATCTCGGTGTGGGTGTGCAGCTCGATAGTGCCTTCGGCGACCTGACGCGAGAGCGCCTGGTAGGCGCCGAGCAAGAGCTGCTGACCGGTCTGTCCGCGGGCGTAGAACGTGCGTGAGACCTGCACCCCGCCGAATGACCGATTCTCGAGCAGCCCGCCGTACTCGCGCGCGAACGGCACGCCCTGCGCGGTTGCCTGGTCGATGATCTCATTGGAGACCTGCGCAAGCCGGTAGACGTTGGCCTCGCGCGCGCGGAAGTCGCCACCCTTGACTGTGTCGTAGAACAGGCGAAAGATCGAGTCGCCGTCGTTGCGGTAGTCCTTGGTGGCGTTGATCCCGCCTTGGGCGGCGATGCTGTGCGCCCGCCGCGGCGAGTCGTGGAAGGTAAACACCTTCACGCTGTAGCCGAGCTCGGCCAGGGTCGCCGCCGCTGAGGAGCCCGCGAGTCCGGTGCCGACGACGATGATCGAGAACCGCCGCTTGTTGGATGGGTTGACCAGGCGCACGCTGAAGCGATGGCTGTCCCACGCCTCCTGGATCGCCCCCGGCGGCACGTTTGGCTCAAGCGCAAATGTCATCCGACGACCCCCGTCAGGACGGCGATCGGGAAGGAGACGTTGCCGATCGCGATCACCACGGCGAAGGCGACGGCGAACCGTCGCCGCCATCGCCCGACCCGGCCCATGGTCTGGAACAGACTCCAGGCGCCGTGATAGAGGTGCATCGCCAGCGCCAGGTTGGCCACCACGTAGGCGATCGCGACTGGCCAGCGCTGGAAGCTCGCGACGATGTTGTGGGAGGGATCGCCGGCGCGGAACGACGGGTTCACCGTCCCCCAAGTCAGGTCGAGCAGGTGAAAGATGACGAACAGCGCGACGATGATCCCCGTCCACCGCATCGTCCGGCTGGCGAAGCTCGCGGCGACGTAGTCGCGAGGCGAGCGGTAGGCCTCCGGGCGGGCGCGCCGGTTGACCACTGTCAACGCGTACGCCGAGTAGATGTGAATCGCGCCGGCCGCGACCAAGACGATGCCTACGAGCCACAGCAGCGTGTCGCGTGGGAGCACCGGCGCACCGGCACGTCGCAACCAGGTCGCGTAGCTGTCGATTGCCCCGGCGCCCTGATAGAGCTTGAGGTTGCCGAGCATGTGGACGAGCACGAACAGCATCAGCACCATGCCGCTGACCGCCATGGCGTATTTCTTGCCGATGTGCGTCGAGTACAGCCCGGGCCGCCGTCCGGCCAGCACCGAGGCGGTCACGGGGGCGGGCAACGACACCTCGGCGGCCGCGCCACTGCGCGGTACGGGCGCCGGCAACGAGACCCGCCGCGAGTCGCTGCTCGCGGCGCGTCTGCGCGCCCTTGCCCGCTGACCCTTGGGCGCGCGAGTGCTCAACGCTCGAGCCCCAGCGGCGGGTAGGCCACCCGCCACATGCTGTCGTGCACCGCCTGGACCGGATTGCTGAGATCAGCTCGGGCGACCCCGTCCCGCCAGGCGGCTTGCGCCACCGCGACCGCGACCGTCGCGGAGGTAACGCGGAGGTTCCCGACGTGGGGGAGCAGTCCTGCGCCCGGCTTGGTGACGTCGACCAGGCCGGCGATCGCCTCGGCGGCGGCCACCAGCATCCCGTCGGTCACCCTGGTGGCGCGCGCCACGACGGCTCCCAGACCGATGCCGGGATAGGCGAGCGCGTTGTTGGCCTGGCCGATCACATACTCGGTGCCGCCGTGAGCCACCGGGGCCCACGGCGTCCCGGTCGCGATGAGCGCCCGCCCGTCGGTCCACTCGATGATGTCGGCCGGGACGGCTTCGATCCGCGCGGTCGGGTTTGACAGCGGGAACACCATCGGCCGCTCGACGTGCGCCGCCATCTCCCTGAGGATCGCCTCGGAGAACGCGCCCGTCTGGGACGAGGTGCCGATGATCATCGTCGGATGCACCCGGGAGACGACCTCGCCCAGGCCGATCGACCCGTCGCTGCCGCGGGCCCAATCGGCGACCTCTGACTGCGGCCGCGCGTAGGGCTCCTGAAAATCGCGAAGATCGCTCATGTCGTCGGTCAGCAGGCCCTGCCGATCAACGCACCAGAACGCCCGGGTCGCCTGCTCTCCGTCGACGCGGTCGCTGACCATTACCGCGCGGAGCTGGTCGGCAATTCCGACGCCCGCGGTACCCGCACCGAAGATCACCACCCTCTGCTCACTCGGCCTGCTCCCGGCGGCCCGGATTCCCGCCAGGACAGCGGCGAGCACGATCGCACCGGTCCCCTGGATGTCGTCATTGAACGTGCACACCTGGTCGCGGTACTGCAGCAGGATCCGCCGCGCGTTGGCCGGTCCGAAGTCCTCCCAGTGCAGCAGCGCGCCCGGGAACAGGCGCTGGGAGCAATCGACATAGGCAGCGATCAGGGCGTCGTAGCGCTCGTCACGCACGCGTGCATGGCGGTTTCCGACGTATACCGGGTCGTTGAGCAGCACCTCGTTGTCGGTGCCCACGTCGATCATCACCGGGATCACGCGGTCGGGATGCACGCCGGCGGCCGCGGCGTAGACGGCCAGCTTGCCCACCACGATGTTCATACCGTTGGCGCCCCAATCGCCGATCCCCAACAGCGCTTCCCCGTCGGTGGCAACAAGGAGGTCGACATCGTCCGGCCCCAGGCCGTAGTTGCCGAGCGCCGTCTCGACGCCGTGGATGTCGTCGACCGACAGGTACACGCCGTCGGGGCGGGAAAACAGCTTGCTGTAGTTCTCGATCGCCTGCGCCACGACCGGCGTATAGACGACCGGGAGCATCTCCTCGAGGTGATCTTCGAGGAGCTTGTAGAAGAGGACCTCGTTGCGCTGGCGCAACGATGCCAAGAACGTGTTGCGCGCGAGATCATCAGGCTGGGCCCCGAATTGCTCGTATGCACGCAGCGCCTGATCGTCAAGCGACAGGACCGCCGGCGGCAGTAGCCCCTCGAGCCCCAGCGATGCCCGCTCCTCCGCGGTGAATGCCGTGCCGCGGTTATAGCGTGGATCTCTGAGGAGCGCGCGCCCGCGCGGCAGCGACATCGCGCTCAAAGAGTCTGTGATCGTGACCATGAGTATTGCCTCCTCGTTTCCCCGGCGTACGCCCGGTCAGTGCACCGTCGGGGCCCCCGGGGCGGTTGCGTACATAGGGCTCGGTGCCCAGGATCCAGCCACCGGAGACTCGCGATGCCTGTCCCAGAGAACCGAGAAGATCGTCCCGACGTACAGCAACGTGGGAGCCCGGTGCCGACATGGACAAAGCGCTGGACGCCGGCCGTATTGGCAAGATCGCCGAGCACCGGGTCGCCGCCCCGCGCGCCCGTCAGGCCGCCTCGGCGATCGTCTCGCGCAACTGACGCAGAGCGCCTTCGACGCGCTGGAGCTCGTCGAGCATGGCGTCGGCGGCCTGTTCCATGATCTCGTTGGCCTGCACCACCCCGTCCTCGGCGATGAACTGCGGGTGAA
>DASXJW010000030.1:0-4795 GCA_036497165.1 Solirubrobacteraceae bacterium | reverse complement strand
CATCACGCTGTTCACGCTGATGGCAATGGCGCAGGCGTGGAATCTGATGGGCGGCTACGGCGGCCAGTTCTCCATCGGCCACGGGCTGTTCGTCGCTCTGGGCGGTTACACGACGACCCTCGTGCTCATCCACTCGGGCCTCTCGATCGCGCCCGCCGTCATCATCGCAGGAGCGCTATGCGCCGCGGTCGCCGCCATCACCGCGGTGCCGCTCCTGCGCCTGCGCGGCGTCTACTTCTCCGTCGGGACGATCGGCGTCCTGCTCGCCGCCCAGGCGTGGTTCATCAACTGGTCCTACGTGGGCCAGACGACCGGCGTGATCATGCCTAACCGCGGCACCCTCTCCTTCGACACCCAGTACTACATGGGGGCGGGCCTGCTCGTTCTCACCACCGCGGTCGTCTGGGGTCTGGTGCGCAGCCGCTACGGCCTGCGGCTGATGGCCGTCCGCGACGACGAGTTCGCGGCCGCGGAACTCGGGGTCAACGGCTTTCGCGTCAAGCTCGTCGCGCTCACGATCTCCGCGTTCCTGGTCGGGCTCGCCGGCGCGATGAACGCGTTCCAGCAGCTCTCGCTCGAGCCCTACTCGGCGTTCAGCATCTCCTGGGCGATCAACATGATCCTGGCCTGCGTCATCGGCGGGCTGGCGACGATCCCCGGGCCGCTCATCGGTGCGGCGCTCATGTTCGAGCTCCAGCAGCTGCTCCAGGGCTCGTCGGACCTGACACCGCTGATCGAGGGGGCCGTGCTCCTCGTGGTGATCCGGTTCGCGCCCAATGGCATCTGGGGGTTGCTGCGCGATCAGGTGACCGCGCGCGTCGCCGGGTGGCGGCTCAGGCGCACACCGGCCTAGCGGACGCGGCGAAGGTCTGAAGCTCGCGCGGGATGTCCGGGCCCGCGGGGAAATAGAGCACCCCGCTGACGCCCGAGCCAGCCAAGCCCTCCAGGTAGGCGCGCATGTGGGCCGGACTGCCCGTCTCGGTCGCGCGTCCGATGAGCTCGGCGGTGACATAGGGGCGCTCGAGCTCGGTCACCTCGGTGAGGTGACCGCGATGGGTCTCGATGTGACGGCGGCGCGGATCCACCTTCTCCATCTGGGCGTGGAACGCGCGGACCTCGGCGGTGCCCGCGGCGGCGCCGTCATCGCCGATGTGGAGGTGCAGCGCGGCGGCCGGACCGGCCGCGGCGATCACCCGCGGGCTGTCCAGCGGCTCGTCCTCATCGAGCACGGTGCCGTTGACCTGGACGAACACCCGCGTGTCGGCCCACACCTCGTTGTGGCTGCCATGGCCCGGATTGGTGACGATCCCGTCGCCCAGCCGGCGTCCTACCTCCAACCCCTTGGGGCCGTGCGCCGCGACCCAGATCCGCACATCGGCGGGAAGGGTGATTCCGGACAACCGTGGATAGGGAAGGGTGATGATCTCGCCGTCCCACTCGACCTCCTCGCCGGCCAGCAGGCCGCGCAGCGCGCGCAGGTACGCCTCGGCCTCGCTCCACCGGGCTGGGCGCTTGTTGAGCATCGCCTGGCTGGTGAACCCCGTCCCGACGACGATGTCGATGCGGCCGGGTGCGACAGCGTCGAGCGTCGCGGCCGCGCCGGCGGTCGCCACCACGTGGCGCAGCCGCGGCGTCAGGGCGCACACGCCGAGACGGATGTCGGAGGTGCGCTCGGCCGCGCGCGCGAGCGTGATCCACGGATCGGCCATGAACGTGGGGGAGTCGGTCACCCACGCCCCGCGGTAGCCGAGCTGCTCGGCCCGGGCGATGTGATCCGGGGTGTCGATGCCGGCGCTGAAGATGCAGGCGAGATCCATGTCGGTCCTCTCGGTCTCAGTAGGGCGGGGGCGGGGCGAGAAGCTCGACGCCGTGGCGTGCGGCCGCCGCACGGATCACGTCGAGGTCGAGCACGCCGGGATTGGGCGGCTGGGTCAGCGCCGGGGCCGGCACGCTGGCGTCGCGGTAGAACGCCTCGTGCTGAGGCGTCGCGATGATGAGGAAGCGCGCCTCGTCGGACTCCACGCGCCACGCGTGCACCTCGCCGCCGGGGAGGTGGACGATGTCGCCGGGACCGGCATCCACACGCTGCCCTGACACGAGCAGCGCCAGCGACCCGTCGAGCACGATGAAGGTCTCGTCGTCGAGCTCGTGGCGGTGAAGCGGGGTGGCGCAGCCGCGCACCATCTGCACCTCGATCAGCGAGAAGGTCCCGCCCGTCGCCGAGGCGCTCACGCGGATGATCCACAGGCCGCCGAGGCCCCACAGCGCGTCGCCGCCGTGGTCGGCGGGGGAGACCGTCGGGCCGATGGGAGCGTGCGCGAGGCCGGTGGCGGTGTCGCGCCCGCCGCGCCGCCCGCGCCGGGCACGGCGCTGGGCGGCGTCGAGCAACGCGGTGTCCACGCGTGCGCGCAGGGCCTCGGCCTCCCCGGGCTGCCACTCGCGAAAGCCGCGGCCGGTGCGGGCGCCGAGCTCGCCGCGCGCCACCTTGTGACGCAGCAGCGGATGGGGCTCGGGCGTGTTGTCGAGTGCCGGCATCACCACCTCGTGGATCTGGAGGGTGAGATTGAGCCCGCCCAGGTCGGCCTGCTCGAGCGGCCCGATGGCGCCGAGCCTCGCGCCGAAGCCCTCCTTGACGACCGTGTCGAGCGTCTCGGCATCGCACACCCCGGCGGCGACGAGCGCGATGGCCTCACGCTTGAGCGCATGCTGAAGCCGGTTGCCGACAAAGCCGGGGACGTCGGCTTTCACGTGCACCGGCTCCAGGTCGCATCGAGCCAGCAGCGCCATCGTCCACTCGATGTGGCGGGGATCGGTGGCGTCTGACTGGACCACCTCCACGAGGGGGACGAGATGAGGTGGGTTCCAGAAGTGCGTGCCCAGCACTCGCTCGCGCCCGCGCGCTCGCGCGGCGATCTCGCGGATCGGGATGGCGGAGGTGTTGGAGGCCAGGACAGCGTCGGGCGGGGCGAGCTCGCTCACTGACGCGAAGATCCCCTGCTTGACGGCCGGCACCTCGGGACCGGCCTCGATGACGAGTTGCGCGTCGGCCACGGCGTCGGCGAGGTGAGTGGTGGTGCGCACGCGGGCGAGCGGGGCCTCCGGGTCGCCGCCCAGCAGTCCGGCGCCGTGACGGATCCGCTCCAGCGCCGCAGTGAGCGCCTCGGGGACCGGGTCATAGAGCGCCACCGGCGAGCCGCCCCGGGCCAGGACGAGCGCGATCGCGGCGCCCATCACGCCGCTACCGACGACCGCGACGCGGGGCTCGGTCACGGCTTCAGGCGTCATGCGGCGGTGTAGCCGCCGTCCACGTAGATCACCTGCCCGGTGCAGAAGTCCGACGCCGAGGAGAGCAGGTACAGGGCGATGCCGACAAAGTCCTCGGGCTCGCCCATGCGCCCGAGCGGGATCCGAGTCAGGTTGCGCCGGCGCGAGTCGGCGCCGGCCTCGGTCTCCTCGAAGATCCAGGCGGTCAGCGCCGAGCGGAACACGGCGGGGGCGACAGCGTTGACGTTGATGCCGTGCTTGCCCCACTCGGTGGCCAGCACCTTGGTGAGCGCGTCGGTGGCGCCCTTGGAGGTCGAGTAGGAGCTGTAGCCGGCGGCGTTGCCGTGGCGCCCGCGCACCGAGGACACGAACAGGACCTTCCCCGGGTCGCCGCGCTCGATGAGACGGCTGCCGAAGGCCTTGGCCATCAGCCAGGCGCCGCGGACGTTGGCGTCCATGACGGCCTCCCAATCGGCCACCTCCATCTCCTGGATCATCGCCCGCTTGTTCAGGCCCGAGGCGACAACGAGCGTGTCGGCTCCGCCGTAGGCCTCAGCCGCCGCGCTCACGATCGCCTCGGCGTCCTCGAGCGAGTCGGGACGGCGGACGAACGTCTGCGCCGTTCCGCCCACGGCGGCGACCTCCGCCGCGACCTCGGCCAACGGCTCGACGCTGCCGGAGGCGAGCAGCAGCTTGCACCCGAGGGCGCCGAGCGAGATGGCCACGATCCTGCCGAGGGCCCCGGACGCGCCGGTGATGATGGCCACCCGGTCTGAGACGTCGAATAGGGAGAGTGGGTTGCCGAGGGCCAGGCTCGTGTTGGGCACGCTCACTCCCCGGTAGGGATCCGGAAGCGCCGCTCAGGGTCGATCACGGCGACCACCCGCAACAGGCAGGCCTCGCCCTGGGGGTAGTTCCACGGGAACGCCATGAACGTGCAGCGCTTGCCCGTGACCTTGTCCAGGTCGCCGCCGACGTTCTCCAGGCCGGGGATGCCCGCGGGCAGCAGCGTCTTGTGCGAGATCTCCCAGTCCGGGAAGTCCTCCAGCGCGTCACGGCCGGTCTCGCGCTTGTACTCCTCCAGCAGGTGCGGGTGCGACGGCCCGGTGCCGTGCGCCGCGATCTTGGTGCCCAGGGGATGGTCCAGCGCCTGCACGTCGACACCCACGAGCTTGACGCCGCGCTTGACCAGCCACTCCGCGCCGCTGCGGTACAGGCCGGGCGAGTAGCCGAAGTAGTCGTCGTTGTCACCCCAGTTGTGGTGACTGCCGGTGTTGATCATCACGATGTCACCGGGCTCGATGCGCGGGCGCGCGTTCTCCAGGTCCTCGCCGGTGATGACACCCCACTTACCCTTGGGAATCGACACAGCCACTCCGGTGCCGAAGAACCGCCACGGCTCGTACTCGTTGATGTAGGGCAGATCGGCGGTGACATGAATGGGCGCGTCCATGTGCGTGCCCCGGTGCATGATCCCGTCCATCTCCTGCACGTAGCACCCGTGCAGGGCGTGGAAGCGCAGGCGCGAGAA
>DASXJW010000029.1:0-7487 GCA_036497165.1 Solirubrobacteraceae bacterium | reverse complement strand
CGCGGCCGGGACTTCGACCGTAGCTTCCGGCCGACCACGGGCCGAGTGCGCTCGCGCTGGGAGCACATCGCGGCCGCCATGCGCCGTGGGGAGTCGATGCCGCCCGTCGACCTCGTGCGCATCGGACAGATCTACTTCGTGCGAGACGGTCACCACCGCATCTCGGTCGCCCGCGCGCTGGGACACACCGACATCGACGCCTACGTCACCGAGGTCGTCACCCGGATCGGCGCCGAGCGCGCCATCACCCTCGAGGAGCTGCCGGTCAAAAGCCACGAGCGGGTGTTCTTCGAACGCGTCCCTCTCCCCGACAACGCTCGTCCCGACATCAAGCTCACCGACCCCTGGGACTACGGGCGGCTGGCCGAGGCCGTCGAGGCCTGGGGCTTTCGTCTGAGCCAGGAACGCGGTGAGCCGATCAGCCGGCGCGAGGGCGCATATCTGTGGCTGGAGAACGAGTACCGCCCGGTGATCGAGATGCTCAAGGGGGCCGATCTCATCGGGACGAACACCGAGACCGAGGCGTACATGCGCGTCAGCGCAGCCCGCTATCGGCTCCTGCGCACGCACACATGGGATGAGGACGTGCTCGCCGCGGTGGTCGATGAGCTGTCGCGCAGGAACCGGCGCCGGCGCAAGACCGACCTGCGAGACCCCTGAGCGGGGCGGTCAGTGCCACCAGGCGCCCAGGACGCGCCGCCAATTGCCCCAGGCGATGTCCTCGAGGTCGGAATCGCTGAACCCGGCGACGCGCAGCGCATCCAGGAGCTTGGGCAGCCCCGCGACGTCGCCCAGCTCGGCCGGGATCAGCGTGCCGTCGAAGTCGGACCCCAGCGCCACGTGACGGACCCCGATCCGCTCGGCGACGTAATAGGCGTGCTGCGCGATCGTCGCCAGGGGCGTGTCGGCGTCGTCGGTGAGATCGGTCCGCACGAAGGCGCAGCCGAAGATCACGCCGATGAGGCCGTCGGAGGCCCCGATGGCGTCGATCTGCGCGTCGGTCAGGTTGCGGGTGGTGGGCGCCAGGGCGTGGACGCCGGAGTGGCTGGCGACGAGCGGCCCAGGCTCGGCGCGCGCCACGTCCCAGAACCCCCGGGCGTTGAGGTGGCTGAGGTCGACGAGGATGCCCAGCTCGGCGCAGCGCCGTACCAGCGCACGGCCGGCCTCGGTGAGGCCCGGGCCTGTGTCCGGGTCCCCGGGGAAGACGAACGGGACCCCATGACCGAAGGCGTTAGCGCGGCTCCACACCGGTCCCAGCGAGCGCAGGCCGGCGCCGTACCAATGATCGAGCGCCTCGAGGTCGGGGTCGATCGCCTCGGCGCCCTCCAGGTGCAGGACGGCGGCCGGTGGCAGCTCGCCGTCGGCATGGACGGCGTCGAGGTCGGCGACCGAGCGGGCGATCCGCACCTGCCCAGCGCCTTGCAGCGCGGCCAACCGGCCGGCGGCGCGGGCCGCGTAGGCGGCCGCGACCGGATGGGCCACCGGCTCGGCGGGCAGGACCTCACGCGCGCCGTCGTCGCGTTGCCGTTCGGTCCACTCGAAGCCGGGCGATGAGGTGAATACCGCGAAGATGCCGCCCCGCATGCCGCCGGCATGCATACGGGGCAGATCGAGGTGCCCGCCCTCCCGCCCGGCGGCGAGCTGGGCGTGGTCGTCCCGGGTCAGGGCGTCGTTGTGCCCGTCGAACACAGCGATCATCTCGGCGAACCTAGCGGTAACCTGCCGGAGGGGAAGCTACACGCGCGTAGCTGATGGCCATGCCTGGTCGCACCGGATGACTCCGCAGCCACCCTCCGATCCAGCCAAGACCCGCCGGCGCTATGCCCCCCGCATGGCGCCCGAGAAGCGTCGTGAGCAACTCATCGACGCTGCCCTGAGCGTGATCGTCGAGCAGGGCTATGAAGGCGTCTCGATCGAGGCCATCGCCCGGACGGCCGGCGTCACCCGGCCCGTGATCTACGACCACTTCTCCAACCTCGGCCGGCTGCTGCAGGCGCTGATCGAGCGCGAGGAGTCCTACGCGCTGGCCCAGCTGGCCGAGGTCGTCCCCTCCGCCCCGCCGCAAGGCAATCCGCCGGAGCTGTTCGCCGCCGGGGTGCGCCGCTTCCTCGATGCCGTGGCCAGCCGCCCCAACACGTGGCGCATCATCCTGCTCCCGCCCGAGGGCACACCGACGATGGTGCGCGAGCAGGTGGAGACCAATCGCGCGCAGCTGCTCGAGCGCCTCACGCAGTTCGTGGTGTGGGCGGTCGATCGTGCGAGCATCCGCGCCGAGCTTGACATCGAGATCTGCGCCCGGGCGATCCTGCGGCTGAGCGAGGAGGCAGGGCGGATGGTCCTCATCGACCCCGAGCGGTTCTCCCCGGGGCGCTACGAGCGGTTCGCCCGGACGATCATGGAGCTCATCTGGTCAGACCGCTGAGGTCGGCGGTCATGCGGGCCTGGGTCGTTAACGAACGACGGGGACCCGCTTCCGGGGCCCCCGTCGCTGATCATCCTGTGGTCGCGCCCACGGCCGGGTTGGACGCGACCCAGGAAGATCACTTGCGCCTTCCAGAACCCGCTCCCGCGATCAAAGTTGCGACGATTGGCGGCAATGACCGCCCGCACCGAGATCGGGACCAACTGGTCGGGCAACTACGCCTATCGAGCCGGGGCGCTGCACCGCCCACAGACGGTGGAGGCGCTGCAGGAGCTCGTGACCCGCGCCCGGGCCCTGCGCACCCTCGGCTCCCGGCACTCGTTCACCGCCATCGGCGACAGCGAGGAGCTGGTGGAGCTCAACGCGCTGCCCGGGACGATCGAGGTCGACGGCGGCGCCCAGACGGTGAGGACCCCGGGCCACACGACGTATGCGGCGCTGGCCACCGAGCTCAACCGCCACGGGCTGGCGCTGCACAGCATGGCCTCGCTCCCCCACATCTCGGTGGCCGGAGCCATTGCCACCGCCACCCACGGCTCCGGCGATGACACGGGCAACCTGGCCACGGCGGTCCGAGCCCTCGAGATGGTCCGAGCCGATGGGGGGCTCGTCACGGTGGCCGCCGGTGACCCGGACTTCGAGGGCGTCGTCGTCGGGCTCGGCGCCCTGGGGCTGGTCACCCGCGTGACCCTCTCCGTGCAGCCCTTCTTCGAGATGCGACAGCGAGTGTTCGAGGGGGTGGCGTGGGACCGGCTGCTCGAGCGCCTGGATGCGATCTTTGCCGCGGGCGAGAGCGTCAGCATCTTTCACCTGTGCGGCGAGCAGACCGAGCAGGTCTGGGTCAAGCGCCGCCAGGGGGTCACCCCCGGCGATGACGGCGATCTGGAGGAGCTCCTGGGCGTCCGAGCGGCCACCCTGGCCCTCCACCCCGTCCTGGGCGGCGATCCCGTCAACTGCACCGTGCAGCTCGGGGTGCCGGGGCCGTGGTCTGAGCGCCTCCCCCACTTCCGCTCGGGGTTCACGCCCAGCTCGGGCGAGGAGCTCCAATCCGAGTTCTTCGTCGCCCGCGCCGATGCGGTGACGGCGATCGAGGCGGTGCGCGGCCTGGCCGGCGCCATCGTCCCCCATCTGCTCATCTCCGAGCTGCGGACCATCGCCGGCGACGCCCTCTGGCTGAGCCCCCACCAGGGCCGCGATACGCTGGCGCTCCACTTCACCTGGCGGCGCCGTCCCGCCGAGGTGGAGGCTGTGGTGGGCCAGATCGAAGCCGCCCTGGCCCCGTTCGCCGCCCGGCCCCACTGGGGCAAGGTGTTCACCGCCCGCGCCGACGCGATCGGCCCGCTCTACCCGCGCCTGAGTGCCTTCCGAGATCTGCGCGCGCGAATGGACCCGGAGGGGACCTTCGTCAACGACTGGCTGCGCGAACGAGTCCTCGGCGCCGCGTAGGCGTCAGCTCAGCAGGCTTGGCATACTGGTCCCTCGCCCATGGGGGGCGTAGCTCAGTTGGTTAGAGCGCCGGCCTGTCACGCCGGAGGTCGCGGGTTCGAGTCCCGTCGCTCCCGCTTAATCGTTCCTTGGAGAATGCGGGCGATTTGGCTGTTACGTGCCGAGATCGCCACTTCGTCGCCGGTCCGGGCAACGGTCTCGGGCAACCTTCCGGCCGATTCAACAGCCCCAAATGCAAGGCTCTCAACCTGGGTTGTGTGGGTGCCTCTCGTCCCATCGCTAATCCACGCGGTGGGGCGACGGGCCCGGATGGCCGTCGTCGCACCGCAAGGTACCGCGACAGGGACCGGCGGATCACCACCGGCTGTGAACGTCTCGTCGCGCTTTCAAGGAGCCGAGCCCGCTGGCTGGATGAGACCCTGAGCGCGGATCGGGGTCTTCATCGGACTGGCGTCGGGACCGCCGACCAGGCCAGTAAGCGGACGAGCGCAAGCTGGCATAGGACTCGCCCGTTCGGGCGCCGTTGCCCACGCGGATGCGATCGCCGGAGCCGGCCGATTCGCAGGTGCCTGGTCGGCGGTCTGGAGGACCCGGTTCAGACATGCAGAACCGGTCTGGCGCATGTGCAGATCCGCACTGCAGCCCGCTCCGGTTGCGCACGTGTCGCGATGAGCTCGCCGTCGGTCCGAGCGCGCAACGAGCTGGGTACTCAGCCGGATCGCAGAACGTGCGCTTCGTCGGAGGCCAACCGGGTCACCAAGAGCGCATCGTTGCCAACGCCGCCGGCCGCTCGCTGCGACTGGTACTAATTCCGAGGTCGCGCCGTCATCGCCCGAGGCCAATTGCGTATGCGTCCGCTCCGTGTAGGAATTCAGCTGCCAGAAGTCGAGCGTGTCGTTCGTTGGTCGGAGTACGCCGCGATGGCCCGGGCTGCGGAGGAGGTCGGGTTCGACTCCGTGTGGGTTGGAGATCACCTCCTGTACCGTGATGACGGGCGCCCGGAGCGCGGGCCGTGGGACGCGTGGACGCTGCTGGCGGGGCTTGCGGTGGTGACTGAGCGGGTCGGCATTGGCCCGCTCGTCGCGTGCACGGCGTTTCACCGTCCCGGGGTGCTCGCTCGCGTCGCGGCGGCGGTCGACGAATTGTCCGGCGGACGGCTCATCGTGGGGCTCGGCGCCGGGTGGAATGAGACGGAGTTCACCGCTTTTGGTATCCCGTTCGACGATCGGCTTGTCCGCTTCACCGAGGCGTTGGAGATCATCAGGCGCCTGCTGGCGGGGGAGCGAGTGACCTATAGCGGGACCTACGAAGCGGTCAATGACGCGGTCCTTCTTCCGGCCCCGTCTCGGCGGCCGCCGCTCATGATCGGGGCCACCCGCACACAGACTTTGGAAGTGGCCATCCCGTACGTGGACGCGTGGAACAGCTGGTATGAGTGGTACGGAAACACGCCCGATGGCTTTGCCGTGGCGAGCCAACGCGTCGATGCGATCGCCGGCAGGGCGGGCCGAGAACCGCACGCGATTCTGCGCAGCGCCTGCGTTCTGGTCGTTCTTGACCGAAACGCCAGGGAACGCGCGCTTGTGGAGAAGGCGCCGCCGCTTGAGGGCTCCCCCGAGGCTGTGGCCACGTTCCTGCGCGATCTCGCCACCGCCGGAGCCGACGAGGCGATCCTCGTAGCCAGCCCGATCAACGAGTCTTCGATCAGGCTTCTGGGACAAGCGCTGGCCCTACTCGACGAGTAGCACCAGACCCATCGCTTGCGCCGGGAATGCGCTATCTCACTGACCCACCGAGCTGGCCGCTCTTGGGTCAGCTGCGCTGCAGCCAGGTCGTGCGGTCCACAGGGCCATCTGCGTCGATCCTTCCGCCCGCGAGCAGGTCAGCGGTGTGACACCACTGACGATCGAACCGTGACAATCCACCACGCGCGCCAACAGCGCAACGCCGAACCAGCTTCTCACTGAAAACCAGGGCGCGGCTCGGCTAGCGCAAAGCCAACGCTGCGCCGATGCAGGGTCTCGGTTCAGCGGCATGCGAGCAAGGCTTGGGACCGCACAGCGCTCCGTCGGCCAGAACGGGCTCGGTGGCGGGGCCCAGGTCGGGTCCCGCCACCGCTGCCTACTCGGCTGTCGAGCTCTGCGGGTCAGTCACGCCGCGCGCGGGGTGACGGCGGTAAGCGCCGCCAGGATGACCTCTGTGACGGCGTCGGGCTGCGAGATCATGATGACGTGTGAACCCTCGATCTCGGTGATCGTTGCTCCGGCCCGCTGCGCCATGGACCGCACGACGTCCGCGCCGGCGGCCTTGTCGCCGGTGCCGACGGCGGCCCAGACCGGCAGATCCTTCCACGCCGGATGCCCGGTCTCGTCTCCGAGTGCGCTGGCGGCGATCGGTCGCTGGGAGAGTCCGTAGACATTGGACTCCAGTTCCGAGAGGTCGGCGGTGAAGACCTCGCGGAACCTGGCAGGGTCGATGATGAACTCGCCGGCGGTCTGTGAGCCGTCGCCGATCGGGAACTGCTCTTCGAGGACCGCGGTCGTGAGCACGCTGTCTTGGGAGCGTCCTACGATGCTGGCGAGGGTCTCGCCCTCGTCGGGAGCGAACGCGGCGACGTAGACCAGGCCCAGCACGTTGCTGGTCTGGGGAACGGCGTTGGTGATGATCATCCCGCCGTATGAGTGACCGACCGCGAGTACTGGCCCTTCGATCTGGTTGATGACGCTCGCCACGTAGGCGGCGTCGTGTTTGACCCCGCGCAGCGGGTTGACGATCGCGCAGACCGGCACGCCGGCCTTGACCAGCCGTTCGGTGACCGGCGCCCAGCTGCCGGCGTCGGCGAACGCTCCGTGGACGAGAACGACTGTCGGACCTTCAGCGTAATTGGGAGTCATGAGCTTCCTTGTCTGTTGCCATGAGAACGTGTGGCACTAACGCATTCAGCGATGTTGCATATCCATAACGGCGAGGTCAGCCCGATTACGATTTGGTCATGTGCACCCTCCGGTTCGTGATTACCAGTCAACCTATCCTTCTGACAGTTAACGTCAAGGGCCATGAGGCTGTGAGTGTCACCAGTCGGCACGGTCCTTGTGGACGTTTCGACTAGAGACTCCCACCAGCTGGGCGTCCGGGTTTGGGGGATCCTCCAAAGGTCGCAAGACTGCGGCTTGATCGGGCTTGGCGGAACGCACAAGCGAGTGCACCCGGCTGGAGTAACCCACATCTCCGTTTGTGCGTGATAGCGACTACGGTCGATGTTGTCGTGCTTGAAGCGAATACCGAGGACTCACGAGATCAGCGCGACACCGAAAGGAGCGAGTGACAATGACTGCTGTACCGCATACCAAGGTGGCCGCAGCCACGACCTCCGCCCGGAGCGGCGTTGCGACCGGTGTCATGGCGAGGAACCTCCGATCGGCCAGAAGCCGGCCGCGCCGCCGGACGTCGCGGCTGCTCCCGCGGCACCGGCAAGGGCGGACGTGGACCAGTCGCGCCGTGTCTGCCACGATGGGGTGGATGCGCGTGCCGAGGGGAACCGGGCCCGGAACCGCCGGCCGCGAGGGGGGCCGAGGCCAGACGCTGCGAATCGGGCTACTCGGAGCGCTCAGCGGGCCGC
>DASXJW010000028.1:0-26602 GCA_036497165.1 Solirubrobacteraceae bacterium | reverse complement strand
GACGACGCTGCTCGAGCTCATCTGCGGGCTGCAGGCGCCCGACGCGGGCACCGTGGCAAGCGCGCCGGCGGCGCTCATGCCCCAGCGCGATCTGCTGCTGCCGTGGCTGAGCGCCATCGACAACGCGGCGCTCGCCCTGCGGGCGCGGGGCATCGGCCGCGACGAGTCGCGGGCCGCGGTGGCGCCGTGGCTTGATCGCTTCGGGCTGGCCGGCTTCGAGCGCACGCGTCCCGCCCAGCTGTCGGGCGGCATGCGCCAGCGCGTCTCCTTCCTGCGCTCGCTGCTGGCGGGCAAGCCGGTGCTGGCGCTGGATGAGCCGTTCGCCGCGCTGGACGCCATCACCCGCGCCGAGATGCAGGCGTGGCTGGCTCACGTGCTGGCCAGCGAGCCGCGCACGGTGGTGCTCGTCACCCACGACGTGGAGGAGGCGGTCCTGCTCGGAGACCGCGTCCTCGTCATGTCACCGCGTCCCGGTCGCGTGGTCAGTGAGGTGCCGGTGGCGCTGGCGCGTCCGCGCCGGCGCACCGAGCCGGATGTCGTGGCGCTGCGCGAGCGCGTGCTCGAGGCGCTGGGGATGCCGTCATGAGACGGAGGTTGTCGCGGGTCGGAGCCGCGGACCAGCTCGAGCGCGGCTGGTGGCGGGCGCTGCTCCTCATCCTGGTCCTGCTGGGCATCTGGGAGCTCTACGCCGACCTGGGCGGCGCGGACCCGCTCATCCTCCCCTCTCCTCGCGCCGTGGCCCGGTCGCTCTTTGACGACCGCGGGCTGCTGTGGTCGAACTTCCTGGTGACGGCCGAAGAGGTGGTGCTGGGCATCCTCGTGGCCACCATCGCCGCGCTGGTCCTGGCCAGCGCGATGCACTTCTTCCTCACGCTGCGCCGGGCGCTCTACCCCGTGCTGATCGCGTCGCAGACGATCCCGATCGCGATGCTGGCGCCCCTGCTCGTGCTGTGGCTGGGGTTTGGCATCCTGCCCAAGCTGGTGGTGGTCGCGCTCGTGTCGTTCTTCTCGATCGTGGTCACCACGCTGGCGGCCTTTGCCGCCGTCGATCCCGATTTGATCAAGTTGACCCGGACCTTGGACATGCCCCGCCGCCGCGTGTTCTGGAGGGTGGAGCTGCCCTCCGCGCTGCCGGGCGTCTTCACCGGGACCAAGATCGCCGTCATCGTGGCGGTGATCGGAGCGGTGTTCGCCGAACAGGCGGGCGCCAACGCGGGACTGGGATACCTGTTCGAACAGTCGATTCCGCAGCTGCTGACGGCGCGCGCCTATGCCGCCGTGGTCGTGCTGTCGCTGTTCGCGATCGCGCTGTTCGCGCTGCTGACCCTGGCCGAGCGCCTGACGGTGCCCTGGGCCTATCAACCGATTGGAGATCGGACTCGATGAGACGACGGATCGCGCTGGTCGCCGGCGCGCTCGTGGCCGCCCTGGCCCTCAGCGCCTGTGGCGCGAAGAAGGACGCCCTGACCCCTGCCGCGACGCAGACGCAGCCGCTGAACCTGATGCTCGACTGGCTCCCCAATGCCGACCACGCCGGGCTCTACGCGGCCCTGGCCAATGGCGACTTCGGCCAGGCCGGGCTGGCGGTGCACGTGCGGGCGCCCACCGACCCCGCGACGCCGCTGCAGCTGCTGGCCGCCGGCAAGGTCGACGCCGCCATCTCCTACGAGCCTCAGCTTCTGCTCGCACGGGACGCGGGCGAGCCGCTGGTCGCCATCGCGGCGATCGTGCAGCGCCCGCTGACCTCGATCATCTCGCTGCACTCCAAGCACATCACCACCGCCGGGCAGCTGCGGGGCAAGCGGATCGGCGACGCCGGCATCCCCTACCAGCAGGCCTACCTCAAGACGATCCTGGCCCATGCCGGCGTCCCCGCACACACCGTCAAGGACGTCAACGTGGGCGCCAACCTCGTCCCCGCCATGGTGTCGGGCCGGGTGGACGCGACCCTGGGGGCCTACTGGAACTACGAGGCGATCCAGCTGCGCCAGGACGGGAAGCGGCCCAACGTCATCCACGTCGAGGACGTTGGCGTCCCCACCTACGACGAGCTGGTGGTGGTGGTACGCGAGAACGAGATCGCCAACCAGAACGGCGAGCTGCGCCGCTTCGTGCAGGCGCTGGGCCGCGGCTATCAAGCCGTGCGCGCCAACCCCCAGGCCGGCGTCGACGCGCTGGTGCACGCCAACCCCTCGTTGAGCGCCAAGCTGCAGCTGGCCAGCGTGAAGGCCACGCTGACGTCGTTCTTTCCCACCCGGGCGAGCCTGCCCTGGGGATGGCAGAACGAGCGGCAGTGGACCGCGTTCGGCGAATGGATGCTGCGCCAGCACCTGATCAAGAACGCCTCGACGATCGCCAACGCCTCCACCAACCAGCTCCTCGCCGGCCAGGGGCCATAGTGCCCGCGGCCGCAGAATCGATCATCTAGCGTGGTCCTGCGCCGCGACGCATCAGGGGTGCTGGCTGTCGGCCAGGCCTCGCACGCGTGGCTGTGCGGCCAGCTCGCCCGGGCGTGGGGCAACGAGCGCTTCGGCGCAGTGCGGCCGCTGGCCGAGGTCGCCCTCGGCGCCGAGCAGCACGACGTCGGCATGGGGCGCTGGGACCTGGCGCCGGCCCGTAACCCCGGGACCGGATTGCCTCAGTCGTTCATGGAGATGGGCGCGGGGGCCAACGCCGGGCTGTGGCTCAACGGACCGCGGCGACTGGTCAGCCAGAGCCGCTACGCCGCGCTGCTGGCGATCATGCACGGCCGTCGCCTGTACGAGCGCTTCGACCTCAGCGCGGCGGCGCCGGAGGAGGCCGCAGCCGTCAGCGCGTTTTTGGACCACGCCCGCGCGCTCGAGCAGAGCCTGCTGGCCGCGCTCCGCGCCGACTCCTACACCGCGCCGCACGCCACGCCGGCGGTGGTGGCACGCAACAGCGCCCTGGTGTGGATCTGGGACCTCATCTCCCTGGCGCTGCTTCTGGACTGGGCCCCGCGCACGCTAGAGGACGTGCCGATTGCCGGGGGCGGCGCGATCGAAGTCGCGATGGCGGCCGTGTCGGCCGACCCGCCGGTGGCCTCGCTGGACCCGTGGCCGTTCAGCGCCGGGGAGGTTCGCCTGCACTGCGAGGGTCGCCGCCTCACCCACGGCTGCGACGACGACGCCGCCTTGGCCCGGGCGCTGGAGCAGGCGCCGTGGGAGACGGTGGAGTTCACGCTCGTCGCGGGCGCGGATTTGCGGTCCAGTCCCTGACGGCGCCTACGATGTGGGCGATGCACGGACGGTTAGCCGCAGCCCCGGCGCTGCTGGCCCTGGCGCTGGCGGGCTGTGGCAGCTCGCAGACCAGTTCATCGACGAGCGGCTCCGCGCCGCCCCGGAGCGCCGGCGCTCCCCACGCCACCGCCGCGCGCTGCCGGCCGGCTCAGCTGGCCCTCGCCTACGCCGGCACGGAGGGCGCCACCGGGCACATGGAGCTGACCATCGCCGTGCGCAACACCTCCAAGGCCACGTGCGCGCTGCGCGGCTACCCGAGCGCGCGGCTGCTCGGTGGCGCCGGGCGCGCCCTGCCGCTGCACGTCGTGCGCGGCCACGGCTTCTTCCCCGACACCGAGCCCCTGCCCCAGCGTGTGTCACTCAAGCCGGGGGGCCGCGCCCGCGTGGGGATCAGCTTTGTCACCAACAACGAGTACAAGGGCGCCCGGGTGTGCCGCACGGCCACAGCGGCCATGGTGTCCGCGCCGGGCGGGGGGACGCACTGGCAGCGGGTCTCCCTGCGCGCCGGCCCGCGCATCGTGCCGTGCGGGGACCAGCTGGTGGTCTCCCCCGTACACGCCTAGCCCTCACTCAGGCGGCGAGGCGGAGCACGGCCGCGCTCCCGGCGCCGTGGAGCGCGTGCAGCCCGGCCAGCCCCGCCCACGGGGCGTAGGGCGCGAACAGCTCGCGGACCTCCTCCTCGGTGGCCCGCGCACGCGGATCGGGGGAGAGCAGGCGTCCCACCAGCTTGAGATAGCCCAGGTCGCCGGCGGGGATCTGGTCGAGGCGGCCCTGTCCGGTCAGCGCCAGCGTCTCCAGCGTCCAGCTCCCCACGCCGCGGATCCGGCGCAGCCGCTGCCACCCGCGCTCGTGGTCGGGGTCTGCCAGGTCCACCCGGCCCGAGGCCACCTCGCGCGCGATCCGGACCAGGGCCAGCGCACGGGTCTCGGTGAGATCCAAGGACTGAAGCAGCGCCGGCGCCTGAGCCGCGATCACGGCCGCCGTCGGCGCGTCGGTCAGCCCGGTGGCCGGGCAGCGCCGGCCCAGCCGCGCCACGAGCCGGCGCTGGATCGCCGCCGCGCGCTCGTACTCGATGAGCTGCTCACACACCGCCCACACCAGGGCCTCGAACGGGTCCGGGCGCCCGGCGGGGCGCAGACCCGGGTTGGCGCGAACCGCCGCGCCGATCAGCGAATCGAAGCGAAAGCGCTCGTAGAAGGGGCGCAGGTCCCGGTCGATCCCCATGGCTGCCCGCATACGCTCGATCCCCCATTCGGCCACGTCGCGGCGTTCCGCCTGCGCGCCGAACAGCACCCGGTCGGGCGCGAGCTGGGCGACACGGACGACCACCGGGTCCGGACCACGGTGCAGGAGCCGGTGCACGACCCCGCCTCGCCGCCGCGCGACCCGGTCCAGGCCGACCCGGCGCGACAGACGAAACGTCCAACGGGGCCGGACCTCGACGCGCACCTCCACCGGGTAGGCGCCGGCGGCGCCACCTCCCCGGCCCGCCCCGGTCACGCGCCGGGCCTGGGCCACCGCGTCACGGGTTTCCGCCGGGGTCCCTGGCGATCAAGTGGACGTCGACGAGGAAGCTACGCGATCCGACGATCGGCAGCGCGTCCAGGGCGCGGCGCGACTGGCGGGTGCGCGCCAGCTTGCGGGCGCTGTGGCGCTTGACCAGCGCCAGCGTGGCGGCGCCGGCCACGAATCCAGTGGCGGCGACGGCCGCCGCCTGGACGGCCGGCAGCACCACCGGAGCCGGCGTCACGATCGTGCGCACCTCGGAGAGCACCGGCATCCCCTCCACCGCCTCCTCCCCGGCCGCGGAGCCTTGCGGATCCTCCACCACCACGTGGGCGTCGACGATGTTGTCCATGGAGGGGTCGTCGGACATGGGCGGCATATGTTGACAGCGTACGCGGTCTGCTTCAAAGCGGCCACCGGCCGTCGTTACGATTACGCTGGTCCGCATGTCGACATCGATAGACGTCTTCGCCAAGGCCCGTGAGCACGAGCGCATCGCACAGCTCAAGGCGGCCCGGGAGCTGGACGCCCTCCCCTACTTCCACACCCTCGAGGGGCCGACGCTGCCTGTGGTGGAGATGGAGGGACGCGCGCGCATCATGCTGGGCTCCAACAACTATCTGGGACTGACCGGCGACGAGCGGGTCAAGCAGGGCGCGCTGGACGCGCTGAACCGCTACGGGACCGGGATCACCGGCTCGCGCTTTCTCAATGGCACGCTCGATCTGCACCTCGAGCTCGAGCAGGAGCTGGCCGGTTGGCTGGGCACCGAGTCCGCACTGGTCTTCACCACCGGCCATCAGGCCAATGTCGGCGCCCTGGGGACGATCCTCGGCCCCGGCGACACGGTCGTGGCCGATTCCGGCGATCACGCCTCCATCCTCGACGGCGTGACCATCTCGCGCGCCAAGCTGCGGGCCTTTCGCCACAACCGGCTCGACCAGCTCGAGCGGCGCCTGGAGCGGGCGGTGGAGGACGGCGGCGGGATCCTCGTCGTGGTCGACGGAGTCTTCTCCACCGAGGGCGACGTGGCCCCCCTGCCCGAGATCTGCGACCTCTGTGCGCGCTACGGCGCGCGCCTGATGGTCGACGAGGCCCACGCCCTGGGGGTGCTCGGAGCCCGCGGCGCCGGCACCTGCGAGCTGCTCGGGGTCGAGGACCGCGTCGACCTGCGGATGGCCACCTTCTCGAAGTCGCTGGCGTCCTGCGGCGGCGTAATCGCCGGGCCTGCCGACGTCGTCGAGTTCCTGCGCATCCAGGCGCGGTCGTTCATCTTCACCGCCTCGGCGGTGCCCGCCGCGGTGGGCGCGGCTCTCGCCGCCGTACGGATCTGCCGCTCCGAGGAGGGCCCCGCACTGTTCGCCCGCGTCCTGGACAACGCCGCCTATCTGCATCGCGGGCTGAGCGAGCTGGGCTTCCACGTGGTTGCGCCCACGCGGCTGGCGGACGGCACCGAGGTGATCACCCCGGTCGTCCCCGTCCTCGTGGGCGATGACTGGAAGGCCGTCTTTCTGTGGAAGGCCCTCTACGAGGCGGGGGTCTTCGTCAACGTGATGATCCATCCCGCGGTCCCGCCGGCCGGTGCGCTGTTGCGCACGAGCGTCATGGCGACCCATGACCGCAGGACGCTGGACCGGGCGCTGGAGGTCTTCGCCGAGGTCAAACGCGACTTCGAGTCCGAGCATGGGACGCTCCCGAGCGGCGCGTGAGCCGCGGCGACTTGTCCGATCCCGCACAAGACACCGCGCGAGAGAAAAAAGGCGCTCTAAGCGCATGTCATTGCCGTGTGACATTGCTGTGACCGCGGCGTTTGTTCTAGCTTCTTAGAGGTCGCAAGGTGATGGTCAGCCGCGCGGCGTGGAGGGCCGGCGGCGGGATTCCACCCCGGATAGACCATCACCCATATCGGAGCCGAGAGCCATGGCTCTTCCATCACATGCAGGACTGGCGGCTTGCTGACATCTGACGTCTCGCAACCGCCGTTACTGACCAACGTCCGCCGCGGCGGACCCGAACGCTGGGAAGTGAGAGCACTACATGACGTCAACCGCCCTGAAGACCCCCGAGCCACAGCGGCTGCGTGCGCTCGAGCGAGCCAACGAGATACGGCTCGCGCGCGCTGCGCTGAAGCGGCGTATCGCGCTCGGAGAGGTCTCCGCAGCGGAAGTCATTCTCCAGTGCCCTGACGCTGCGTCCAGCTGGCCGATCGGGGATCTCCTGATGAGCCAGCGGCGCTGGGGCAGCACGAGGTGCCGCAAGTTCCTCTCCCGCAATCACATCATCGAGACGAAGCCGGTAGGGACCCTGACCGACCGCCAGCGCCGGCTGCTGGCGAGTTCGTTGGAGTCGTCTGAATCGCGGGAGATGGAGCTGGTCGGCGCTTAGACGAGCGCGTATGCCCGTGCCGGACGTGCTGTGCGGCAGGGGCCGCGGGGCACGTCCGGCCCGGGGCATCGGTCCATCGCCGCGCCCGCGCCCCGTCCTTCAGACGTGGATCCCGATCGGCACGGGGCTGGTGCCGGCCAGGAAGAAGAACCAGATCACGAAGGCGGCGATGGTCAGACCGGCGCTGACCACGAGCACGCCCTCCAGCATGACGTGCCCGGGGTCGTTGAGCCCCCGGGCCAGGCAGTTGGCCCGGTATACGTCGCTCAGCCGCGACAGCAGCGACGCCACCACCGTCACCGTCACAACGACCCCGAAGAATGCCGCCGCCAGGGCAGTCCCCAGCGATTGCGTGGCCCCCTGGATCTGGGACCCCACCCATAGCCACAGCAGCGGCGTCCCGACCCACAGGCCCAGGCTCCCGATGAACATGATGGACACCACCAGCAGCGCCCCCGCTCCGGTTCTCAGCAGCGGCCGCATTCGCACCTCCCCGGGACCTGGGCCACGGCCGGCCTCAGCCGGCGCCGTGGCCCCCGGGTAACGGACAGCCGGAGGAGAGCTTGACCTGCCACCAGCCCATGAGCATGCCGATCAGGCCCATGCGAGGGCGCACCTGCCACACGCCGCAGCCGGGCTCGCCCAGCTCCCGGCACGAGATGCGCACGAACCTGTAGTCGGCCGGCGCCAGCAGCATTCGCTCCAGGATCAGGCGCTTCTCGGCCTGGTCGTCGGCGCGCTCGGCGATCGTCAACCTGGCCTCGCCTAGCCGCTGGGCCAGATCGTCGCGCACCACCTCCAACTCCCCCAGGCTCAGCAGGCGGGGATGGCCGCCCGCGGCGACCGGCTGCGGCAGTCCGCCCATGGGGAAGGCGGTCACGAAGGCGTCGGCGAGCTCGCGTTCCAGCCGGGCGATCTGCTCGCGCAGGGTCCGCCGGGCGGCGCGCTCGTCGGTGACGACGCCGGGCTGCAGCCCCGCGCCGGGGGCGCGTCGATCCTGCACGTGCGCGGGAAGCACCGTTCCTCCCATTGCCAACGGCACCTTATCACCCTCCCTGCCTCTTTTTAGGGCGTTGGTCGAGGGCGCAGGCTCACCCGGTCAGGAGGTCCACGGCGCACCACAGCGCCTCCTCGACGTGGATCTCCGGCACGCCGTCCACCGCCAGCGCGAACAACGTCACCCGCCGTGTCCGCGGACCCACCGCCCAGCCCGGCAAGGGGTCCTCGAAGAGGATGCAGCACACCCCCTCCCCGTCCCCGACCACGAGGCTGCCCGTCGCGTGCTCGCCGGAGATGCGGATCCCGAGCTCGGCCTCCGCCACCCGTTCGGCGTCGAGCGCCCACACCGGCACTCCGGTCTCGATCAACGCGACCAGGCACGAGTCGGCGATGCGATCCACGGAGCGAAAACCCCCCTGGAGCAACCGAGCCACCGCCACCTTCTCAGAGGGGATGCGCCGCACGTCGGGGTCCAGCCCGATCTGGCGAAAGAAGGCGCGAAACGCCTGGGGCACCGGCTTGGTGCGCATGGTCACGACGCCTCCCCCGCGGTAGCGGTTCGAGAGCTCGCGCAGCCGGCCAACGAGCTCGGGCGGGCTGTCCCCGGGGGGTGCGGGCACGGTGACCCACCGCAGGCGCAGGCCCGGGAACTCCGCCCGGACCACCGGATCCACGAAGCCCTCCCGAGGCCCGGGCGACGGTCCGACGCCCATCGTCTCAGCCGGCCGGCGATCCGGCGCCCGGCAGGTCCTGGACGCGGGGCGCGAGCGCGGCCGCCGTCTGCCAGCGATCGCCGATGAGCCGGTCCCGGACGCTCCCCCCGCGGCTGGCCATCTCGACCATGGGGCAGGCCGCCACGCCATAGAGCGCCCCCACTCGTCCGTCGCTGTCGTAGGCGACCGGGATGGTCCAGCGGTGCCGCCGGACGGCTGCGGCGGTCGCCCGGTGAGAGCCGCCGATGGCCACCGCGGCGAACTGCACCGCCGGGAACCGGCTCGCCAGCGCCTGCAATACGTTCACCTGCCGCACGCACTGGCCCGCCCCGGTGACGAAGAAGGCGAGGACGAGCGGGCCCCGCCGCGCCAGCAGGCACACGTTCAGCGCCCGCGGGTCATGATGGGCGGCCGAACACGTCGGGTGATCGTTGGAGTCGCCGTCGAGGGTGCTGGCCGCCAGCGGAGCCGCGAAGTACCGCAGCTGATGTCCCGCGGTGACACCGGCGTTGCCCACCCCGTGGGTCGTGAACTGATACACGGAGATGCCGAGGACCAGCGCCAGCCCGATGATCCCGACCATCCACCGGTAGGGGCGGGTGTCGATGACCGGCCGGGGACGCGGCGGGGCCGGGGAGCTGCCGACGGCCGGCGGCATGGACGGCTCCGACTGCTCGGAGGGGGTGGACGGCTCCGACGGTTTCGAGGGCGCTGATCGCGCCGCCGGCGCCGCGGCGCGATCGGGGTCGAGGCGCTGAAGCGACGGCGCGTCCGGCGCCTGGGCCCGGTCCTCGCCCCCGGGCACGTCGGTCACGCGACTCGCGGCCGACGGCGGAGCCTGCGCCCGGACCCGACCCGGCCCAGCGCGCGCAGGGGGGCCGGCACCCCGTCGCGCTCAGACAGCGCCAGCACCGCGGGCAGCACCAGGAGCACGCCGACCAACGACACCGACAGGTCGATCAGCGTCACGAACCCGAAGTCGCGCAGCATGGTGATGTCGGAGAACACCAGGACGCCGAAGCCGGCGATCGCGGTCACCCCGGACGCCAGGACGGCGGCGCCGGTGGAGCGGTAGGTGCGGCTGAGCGCCTCGGGCAGATCATGGCCGGCCGCCCGCTCCTGGCGGTAGCGCTCGGACAGCAGGACACTGAACTCGGTGGAGATGGCGATCACCAGCGCCCCCAGCGTCGCCGACATCGGGTTGAGCGGAATGCCGATGAGGAAGAGGACGAGCGCCGACCAGCCGGTGGCCATCACGATCGGCGCCAGCGGCACCAGGGCGCGGCCGGGCCGGCGCAGCACGGCCAAGAGGACGAGGGCGACGGCCAGCAGGCCCGCGAGCAGGGTCAGGAATCGGTGGCCCGTGGAGGACAGGGAGGCGTTGGCCTCGGCGGCCAGGACCGGCAGGCCGGCCAGCGCCGCGGTGGTGCCCGCCGGGGGATGCAGGCGCGAGCGCATGTACTGGATGACCTGCTCCTGGCGCGACAGGGGCATGAGCCGGATCCCGAAGGCCAGGGTCGCCTCGCGGTGGTCAGGGGTGATCACCGCCTGTGAGAAGTAGGAGGGGACGGCCGACAGGAAGGCGCCGATCTGCGCCTGGGTCAGCGTCCCGCCCGACCCTCCGGCGGTCGAGAACAGGTCAGGCAGGGATAGCGCGGGACACAGGGTCGCCGCGCCACAGCCCTTCGCCTCCAGGTAGCCGAAGTGGCTGAGCAGCTGCTTCTCGTAGTTGATCATCCACTGCACCGTCGCCGGCGTGGCCACGTCGCGGCCGCGCACGGTGACGTCGATCTCGCCGCTGACGCCGGTGACCTTCTCCAGCGTGCGGAGGTTGTGCAGCGCCGGCATGCTGGTGGGCACGAGCTTGGTCACATCGGACTGCACGGCGGTCTGGGTGTCCGCCACCCAGCCGACGGCGGCCAGCACCGCCGCCACCGCCAGAACCCGGCCGGGCCGTTGCACCAGCGCGCCCACGAGCCGGCCGGGCGCCCGGGCGCGACCGACGTCGCCGGCCCCCGCCCGAACGAGGCGCTCGCGACGCGGCCGGCGAGAGGCGGCGCGTCGGGCTCCGCCCAGGATCTCACCTGCGCCCCGCAGACCGGTGCTCAGCCCGGCTCCGATCCCGCGCAGCGCCGCCGCCAGCCTCCGGCGGGCGGGCGCGAGAATCTCGGCGGCGCCCCGCCACGATGCGCCCAGCCAGCCCCCGTCGCGCTCTCCCAGGATGAGCGCGGCCGAGCCGGCGGTGAGGGCGCACACGAAGGCCACCGCGATCCCGGCCACCAGCAGCAGCCCGAAACCGCGCACCATCGGCACCGGTGAGAGCAGCAGCACGAGGAAGCCCGTGCCGGTCGCCAGCGCGGCGGTGGCGATGGCCGGCGCCGAGCGCGCAGCCGCCTGCCCCACCGCCTGCGCGGCGGAGATCGGGGCGCCGCGCTGGAGCTCGGCCATCACCCGCGCCTCCTGGGCCCGCGACTGGAACTGGATCCCGTAATCCACCCCCAGCCCGATGAGGATCGGCAGCACGGCGATCGACGCCATGGTCAGGGATGCGCCCAGCACGGCCAGCAGCCCGAAGGTGATGCCCGTGGCGGCCAGCGCCACCGCCAGCGGCAGCAGCCGGAAGCGGTTGCGGAAGACGAGCAGGAGCGTGGCCGCCATCACCAGCAGGGCCGCGATCAGCAGCCCGGCGATCGATCCGGTGATCTGGCCGGCGAGGTCGTTGATCACGACGGGCACGCCCGTGATGGTGTACCGCCCGCCGTAGGCCGAGCGGAACATGGGCATCCGGACGGCCTGGCGGATCCAGGAGATGGCCCTCGCCTGCTGGGCATCGGACAGCGAGGAACGCAGCCGCACCTGCACCAGCGCCGAGTCCTTGGTGGGGAACAGGTAGGAGAAGCGCGCCTTGGGCTGGTTGACGCCGCGCGTAGAGTCGAACACGATCGCGGGGATGAAGTTGGGGTCATCGATCGAGGGGACCCCGTTCAGCCCGGAGCTGACGGCCATCTGCTCCAGGGACTGCAGCTGGGACGAGTACTCGAGGCGGCCCGCCGCGGTGGCCTCCTGCAGCGCCTTGCGCTTGCTCATCCCCTCGCCGATGGCGAGCTGGTAGGCCTTGGCCTCGGCCGCCTTGGTCGACTGGGTGACGCCGGCCAGCTGCGCACGGATGCCGCTGTTGACAGCGGCCACGGCGCGGTTGAGGAAGGTGCCGGGGCCATAGACGACCTGGGCGGCGTGGGATGCCATCAGATGTCCGCACGGGCTGCTCGGGCCTCCGTAGGCCGCGTGGGTGCCCGCCTTGGCCGGGGTGAACGCGTGCAGGGTCGAGTTGGGGACCACGTACTGTCCCGCCAGGCACGCCTCGAGTTGGGTGAGCGTGCCGAGGTCCTTGGTCTGCACCAGATTGGGCAGCGACTCGCGGATGAGGATGACGACGGCGTCGTCGCCGAAGTGGCGCTGATCGTCGGCGGTCGCGCGGTAGCTGGAGGAGGAGGAGCTGACGAAGGTGTCGATGCCCGCGGAGGGCTTGAGCCCCAGCGCCAGCAGCCCGCCTCCCAGCGCCAGCGCCAGCACGATCCCGACGGTCAGGATGGGCCGCCGCGCCGCCGCGCCGCACAGCCGCTCGAACGTCCTCGCCTTCATCGCCGACCGAGGCTACCCGGCCTCCCCTTCAAGGACGCTGGTCCTAATCCATCGTCAGGGGGCCCTGCGACTCCCCGGAGAGGAACTGGCGGATGAAGGGGTTCTCGGAGTTGAGCATGTCCTCGGCGGGACCGGCCTCCACGATCCGGCCCTTCCACAGGACGTTGATGTAGTCCGCGACCCGGCGGGCGCTCATGATGTCGTGGGTGATGACGCAGAAGGTCGGCAGGTGCTCCTTCTGGTTCTCCTTGGCCTCATCCATCATGTCGCGGTGGATCTCGAGGATGAGCTCGCCCAGCAGCGCGGTGCGCACAGGATCCAGCCCCGAGTCGGGCTCGTCGAAAAGGACGATGTCGGGCTCGAGCACCAGCGCCCGCGCGAACCCCGCACGTTTGCGCATCCCGCCCGACAGCTCGTTGGGCATCTTGGTGCGCGCGCTGCCGAGGCCGACCTCGTTGAGGCGGCGCATGACGATGTCCTCGATCTCGTCCTCGCCCTTCTCGGTGTGCTGGCGCAGCGGGAAGGCGACGTTGTTGAAGAGGTCCATCGAGCCGAACAGGGCGCCGTCCTGGAACAGGAGGCCGAACTTCTTGCGCATGTCGAACAGGTCGTCGTCGGCCATGTCGGGCACCGACTGACCGTGCACCAGGATGTCGCCGCGGTCGGGGTACAGGAGCCCGACCATGTGCTTGATGCAGACCGACTTACCGGTCCCGGAGGGACCGAGGATCATGGACACCATGCCCTCGGGCAGCCCCATGTTCAGGCCGCGCAGGATGTGCGAGCGCCCGAACGACTTGTAGGTGTCGGTGAACTCGACGGCGTCGGGCCGCCCCGAGGGATAGACCTTGTAGGTGTGCCACTTGTACTCGTCGTCGTCGACGCCGTCGGGCGGTGCCGGCCGAGGCGGGGCCTCGTCGACCACGGAGACGCGCGAGAACTCCCGCTCGTCGCCGCGGCCCTCTGAGTCGTCCTCGCCCTGAGCCTCGCGGTGCGCCTCGTCGCGCCGGCCCTCGGCGCCGGGCTGGTCGGGCACCTCCTGGATGCCGCCGCCGTCCGGAGCAGCGCTCGTGACGTTCTCGCGCCGCTCCTCGGGTGAGAGCTCCACCGCAGCGCCCCGCGCCTCCGCGTTGTGCTCCTCGCTCTGGTCGGAGATGTTGCGCGGGTCTCCGCTCGCGTTGTCCATGTTCGTGACCTACCCTCCGATTGGTGCTCTGGGGTTGGCGCCCCAGAAGAGCTGAGTGCCGAGCATCCCGATGAGGTGCACCGCAACGAGGTTGAGGACCATCGACTTCGCTGTCGCCGTCCCGACCCCCACGGGGCCTCCGCTCGCGTTGTACCCGTAGTAGCAGCCGACGATGACGATGACGATCGCCATCGCCATGGCTTTGATGAGGCTGTATAAGAGGTCCGGCGGATTCTGGAACTGCCAGAAGATGAGGAAGAACCCTCCCGACGAGACATACCCGATCTGCTGCACGACCGCCAGGTAACTGGCGAAGAAGCCGGCGCCGATCGAGCACAGGTACACGAACGGGAGCACGAGCAGCGCCGCCAGGAGCCGCGTCGCGCACAGGAAGCGCATGCCGCTGATGCCCATCACCTCGAGGGCGTCGATCTCGTCGGAGATCCGCATCGAGCCGAGCTCGGCCACGATCCCGGTGCCCACCTTGGCCGCCATCATGTAGCCGAACACCAGGGGCACCAGCTCGCGCAGGTCACACCACGCCGCGAACACCCCGGAGTACGCCGGGGTCCCCTCGCCGTAGGTGAAATAGGCGCCCTCGATGCCGCATTCCAGGCCGATGATGAACACCAGGCCCCAGATGACCAGCGTCGAGGAGACGATGAGGATGCCGGCCTGGCGCAGCGCCTCACCGAAGAACCGCAGGACGCGCAGCGTGGCGACGTCGCGGACCATCTGGGCGCCGAACTTGACGATCTCGCCGAAGGCTTCGATCCAGCCCTTGGGGGTGACGATGAGGTCGTTCATCCGGTTCTCGCGCTCACTTGATGATCGTGGTGATCTCGGGATGCGTGGCCAGCAGCGTCTGGGTGAACGCGTAGTTGAACGCGAACACGCCCAGGAAGGCGATGACGACCGCCTGGTTGACGGCGCGCCCCACCCCCTCGGCGCCACCGGACGCGGTCATCCCCTTGTAACAGCAGACGATCGCGATGATCGCGCCGAAAAGGGTCGTCTTGACCACCGAGCCCCACAGGTCCGTGGTCTCGGCGTTGTTGAAGAAGGTGGCGAAGAACGGCCCCAGCGGGGCGTGGTTGACGACGGTGGCGAGGATCCCGCCGAACACGCCGAAGATGAGCGCGTAGATGTCGAACAGCCCGGTGACCAGCATGAGCGCGAGGAAGCGCGGCACGACGAGGTTCTTGATCGGGTCGACGCCGAGCACCTGCAGGGCGTCGAGCTCCTCGCGGATCTTGCGGGCGCCGAGGTCGGCTGTGATCGCGGTCCCAGCCACGCCGGCGAGGACGATGGCATCCACGAACGGGGCGAACTCGCGAATCGAGGCGAGCACGAAGAATCCACCCAGACGGTCCAGCGCGCCGAAAAGGACGAGGAAGTTGGCGGCCTGCAGACCCGGCGCCTCGTAGCCGAAGGCGATCGTCGAGATGAGCAGCGGGAACCAGCACAGCTTCATCGCGAACAAGAACTGGCCGACGAATTCGCTGCCATAGGGATACGGCGGCCGCACGGCCGAGACCAGCGTGCGGCCGGTCAGGATCATCATGTTCCCGACCTCTTCCAGCACGGATTTGGTCGGCAGGAACGCTCGGTCGGCCGCTGCTCTGATCAAGGGGGTGTGTCCGCTCTCTCCCAGGGGGTGCATGCGCCCGCACGGGTGCGAGCAGGCACAAGCCTACCCACAATGGCGGTGGATCCCAACAAGGAACCGGAGCCCTGTGTATCAGGATCCCACCCGCCCCCGACCGGGTTTGGAGCGGCGGGCTTGGTGGTATGTTCCGCCCGCGTTGAGCGGCTGGAGATCGAGGACCTGCGGGATCATCGCCGGCGTCGGAGTGACTCTGGCGGTCTCGGGCTGCGGCGGCGGTTCTGACCAGGCGGCCTCCGAGCCCAGCGGCAAGTTCCCCGTGAGCATCAGCGCGGCGCGCTTCCCCTCCTCGCAGAAGCTCTCCCAGCACACCCACCTGGTCATCACGGTGCGCAACGCGGGTCATGAGGCGATTCCCGACGTGGCGGTCACGATCTGCAACGTCACCTGTGCCTATCCGGCGCCCAGGGGCGAGGGCACGAGCTCGCAGGCGTTTGCCGCCGACATCAACCAGAGCTACCTGGCCAACTCGTCGCGGCCTCTGTGGATCGTCGACCGCGGCCCGGGTGCGTGTCACTTCAGCTGCCAGAACGGGGGGCAGGGCGCCGCCGTCTCCGCGTACTCCAACACGTGGGCGCTGGGGCGCCTGGCCCCCGGGCACACGGCGCGCTTTGACTGGGCGGTGACCGCCGTGCAAGCCGGCAAGCACGTGCTCGCCTGGCAGGTTGCAGCGGGCCTCAACGGCAAGGCCAAGGCGGTGCTGACCAACGGGTCACCGCCACACGGCACGTTCGCCGTCAAGGTGGGCCGCGCGCCGGCGCAATCCTACGTCGACAACAACGGCCAGATCGTCACCAAGCAGTAGCGCTGGTGACTACGGGGCCTCCGAGGACGTGGCCCAGATGTTCAGAGCGCCGTCGACGGCGTGCTCGTCGATCTCGGCAAGCTCGGCCTCGTCGAAGTCCGCATTGCGCAGCGCCGCCCAGGTGTCCTCGAGCTGCGCCACGCTCGAGGCACCGACCAGGGCCGAGGTCACCCGGGGGTCGCGGAGCACCCAGGCGATGGCCAGCTGCGCCAGGGTCTGTCCCCGCCGCTGGGCGATCTCGTTGAGCGCGCGGACCCGGGCGACGTTCTCGGGGGTGATGAGGTCCTCGGAGAAATGCAGACCGCGACGCACGCGGGAGTCCTCGGGGACGCCGTCGAGGTACTTGTGCGTGAGCAGGCCCTGGGCCAGCGGCGAGAAGGCGATGCAGCCCACGCCCTCACGCTCGAGCACGTCGAGCAGCTCGGTCTCGATCCAGCGGTTGAACATCGAGTAGGACGGCTGGTGGATGAGCAGTGGCGTCCCGAGGTGGCGGAGGATCTCGATCGCCTCCTCGGTCCGGCGAGGCCCGTAGGAGGAGATGCCCACGTAGAGCGCCTTGCCCTGGCGCACCGCGCTGTCGAGTGCGCCCATCGTCTCCTCCAGCGGCGTGTCGGGGTCGGTGCGGTGCGAGTAGAAGATGTCGACGTAATCCAGACCCATGCGCTGCAGGCTCTGGTCCAGGCTGGCCAGCAGGTACTTGCGCGAGCCGCCGTCCCCGTAGGGACCGGGCCACATGTCATAGCCGGCCTTGGTGGAGATGACCAGCTCGTCGCGCAGGTGGCGAAAATCCTCGGACATGATGCGGCCGAAGTTGATCTCGGCCGCCCCGTAGGGCGGGCCGTAGTTGTTGGCCAGGTCAAAGTGGGTGATGCCGAGGTCGAAGGCGCGGCGCAGGATGGCGCGCGAGATCCCCAGCGGCCGGTCGTCACCGAAGTTCTGCCACAGGCCCAGCGAGATCGGGGGCAATTGCAGGCCGCTGCGACCGCTGCGGCGGTACTCGACGTTCTCGTAGCGGTGCGGGTCCGGCGCGTAGACCGAGGCCGGGCCGGTTTCGGCGTCCAGGGGCATGGGTCTCAGTATTTCAGTTAGGGTGCCGACGGCGCGGCCACGGTCGCAGAACGCAAGCTCTTCGCCGTCCGGCCGAATCGCCGGTGCGCGGTTTGGCCATTGGGATAGTGACCCCTATCGAAAGGTCGCCTACGCTTGCCACTCGTCTCCCGCGAGACCGTCCATTTTGACGCGCGCGCCTCCGCCGCCGAGGCCGATCAGGAAGGAACGACCAGAGAGAAATGCCTATTCGCCAGCAGAACGTCCACGCCGCCCGCTGGAGCCTCAACGGGCACGGAATCGGGGCCCCGGACCTGACCGCCTCCGACAACCAGGTCTTCGGAGAGAACGTCTTCAGCCCGGCGGTTCAGCGCACGCGCCTGCCCAAGGACGTCTACAAGAGGTTGTCCAAGACGCTGGCCCGCGGCGAGGCGCTGGACACGACCCTCGCCGACGCCGTGGCGCTCGCCATGAAGGAGTGGGCCCTGGAGAAGGGCGCCACCCATTACACCCACATGTTCCAGCCACTGACCGGCCTGACCGCCGAGAAGCACGACAGCTTCTACTCCCCCACCGGCGAGGGCACCGCCCTGGCCGAGTTCTCGGGCAAGGAGCTCATCCAGGGCGAGCCCGACGCCTCCTCGTTCCCCACCGGCGGCATCCGGGCCACCTTCGAGGCCCGCGGCTACACGGCGTGGGATCCGACGAGCCCCGCCTTCATCCTGGAGAACCCCAACGGCGCGCTGCTGTGCATCCCCACGGCCTTCGCATCGTGGACCGGCGAGGCGCTGGACCACAAGATCCCGCTGCTGCGCTCCATGGACGCGCTGTCCAAGTCCGCGATCCGGGCGCTCAAGCTGTTTGGCAACAGCGAGGCGGCGCGGGTCTTCACCACCGTGGGGCCCGAGCAGGAGTACTTCCTCATCGATGAGCAGTACTACTTCGAGCGCCCGGACCTGGTCACCACCGGCCGCACCCTGTTCGGCGCCAAGCCACCCAAGGGCCACGAGCTCGACGATCACTATTTCGGCTCGATCCCCGAGCGCATCCTGGCCTACATGCTGGACACCGAGCGCGAACTTCAGAAGCTCGGCGTGCCGGTCAAGACCCGCCACAACGAGGTGGCACCCAACCAGTACGAGCTGGCGCCGATCTTCGAGAACTCCAACGTCGGCGCGGACCATCAGCAGCTGACGATGCAGGTCATGCAGAACGTGGCCCGGCGCTACGGGCTCATCTGCCTGCTGCACGAGAAGCCGTTCGCCGGCGTCAACGGCTCGGGCAAGCACAACAACTGGTCGATGGGCACCGACGGCGGCGAGAACCTCCTCGAGCCCGGGGACACCCCGCATGAGAACCTGCAGTTCCTGTTCTTCTGCGCCGCCGTCATCCAGGCGGTCAACAAGCACCAGGGGCTGCTGCGGGCCTCGATCGCGTCACCCGGGCAGGATCACCGCCTCGGCGCCAACGAGGCGCCCCCCGCCATCATCTCCATCTTCCTCGGCTCTGAGCTGGAGAAGGTGTTCGGGGCGATCGAGCGCGGCGAGGTGGGCGAGTCCACGCCGGAGTCGTTCCTGGGGCTGGGCACGCCGGTGCTGCCGCCGCTGCCCATGCACGGCGGCGACCGCAACCGGACCAGCCCGTTCGCGTTCACCGGCAACAAGTTCGAGTTCCGCGCCCTGGGCTCGAGCATGTCGCTGTCGCTGCCCAACACGGTGCTCAACACGATCGTCGCCGAGGCGATCGACTACCTGGCCGAGGAGCTCGAGGACGCGCTGGAGGGCGGCGCCGATCTCGAGGCGGCGCTGCGCCCGCTGCTGCAGCGCAGCTATGCGGCCAACAAGCAGATCGTCTTCGGCGGCGACAACTACTCCGAGGAGTGGCACGCCGAGGCGGAGTCGCGCGGGCTGCTCAACCTCCGCGCCACGCCGGACGCACTGCCCTATCTCATCGACGATGACACGGTGACCCTGTTCTCCAACTACGGCGTGCTCTCTCAGCGTGAGCTGGAGAGCCGCTACGAGGTGTTCCTCGAGCAGTACGTCACCAGACTCAACATCGAGGCCGAGACGGCGGCGGCGATCGCCCGGACGATGCTGCTGCCGGCGGCGGCGCGCCACATCGCGCTGCTGATCTCGGCCCAGATGGCCGAGGCGGCGTCGGAGGCCGGCGCCCTGGTCTCGGAGTTCCAGGATGCGATCAAGGAGCTGGAGAACGCCAACCTGGAGGAGAACCAGCCCCACGACGACACGCTCAAGCACGCCGAGTACATGCGCGACACCACCGTCCCCGCGATGGAGGCGGTGCGTGCGGCAGCGGACAAGCTCGAGAAGGTGGTGGCCGACGATCTGTGGCCGCTGCCGAAGTACTCAGAGATCCTCTTCGTGAAGTAGTCCGGCATGTGAGGCCGCTCGTGGGAGGCCCGGCGTACGCACCGCAACTTGCGAGCGTACGCCGGGTTTTCCGCTACGGTGGCTCGCCGTATGCTGGAAGTCCGCGTGGCGCGCGGCCGTCCGGGGGGACTCGACCCGACGCGGGCATCAACCCACTCGCCCCGCCGGCTGCTCCGCCTCCTACTGCTCCTCGCCGTCCTCTACGGCGCCCTCAGCGCGCCGGCGCTTGCCGCCGGCGGCGCCGGCATGCCCAGGAGCTCCACGGCGGCCCACGCCTCCGCCGCGGGCCGCGGCAACCCGCTGGGCGGCCGGGCCATGTGGATCTGGGAGCTGCCCAGGTCAGACGGCGGCAGCCTCTCGGCGATCACCGGCGCGGCGCACCGGTTCGGCCTGAGCACCCTCATCGTCAAGTCCGCGGACGGCACCGACCTGTGGTCGCAGTTCAACCGGCCGCTCGTGTCCGCGCTGCATGCCAACGGCATCAGGGTGTGCGCATGGCAGTACGTCTACGGCAGCCATCCCGTCACCGAGGCCTACAACGGCGCCGCCGCCGTCCACGACGGAGCTGACTGCCTCATCATCGACGCCGAGTCCGAGTACGAGGGCAAGTACGTCTCGGCCCAGGTCTACATCCAGCGGCTGCGAAAGCTCATCGGCTACGCCTACCCGCTCGTCCTCGCCGGCTTCCCCTACGTCGACTATCACCCCGCCTTCCCCTACTCGGTCTTCCTCGGCCCCGGCGGCGCCCAGCTCAACGCGCCCCAGATGTACTGGCGCGACATCGGGACCACCACCGACACCGTCTTCGCCCACACCTACGCCTACAACCTCATCTACCAGCGGCCGATCTTCCCGCTGGGCCAGGTCTACGGGCGCCCGCCCGCCCACCAGGTCGTCCGCTTTCGCCAGCTCGCCCGCGTCTACGGCGCCTCCGGGCTGAGCTGGTGGGACTGGCAGGAGGCGCGCGCGTCGGACTGGTTCGCCCTGTCACGGCCGGCCGGCGCGCTGCCCGGCTACGTCCCCTACAAGCAGATGGCCGACATCGGCCAGAACGCCTCGGGCGATCTGGTCGTCTGGGCCCAGGAGCATCTCGTCTCCGCCGGCTACCCCATCGAGATCTCAGGCGACTTCGGCTACCACACCGCCCTGGACGTCCAGGCCTTCCAGACCGCCCACGGGCTCACGGCCGACGGCATCATCGGACCCGCCACCTGGAGCGCTCTCCTTCGCTATCGCATCGCCCGCGTGCGCTGGAGCGTCGCCAAGCCCCGCGACCAGGCCACCGTCACCTCCGCGGCCATCGTGCGCGACCCCGGCGCTGCCGGCGCGACACCGCTGGTGGCGCCCGTCCCGAAGTCGGCATCGCTGCCCGCCCGGCGCGACGAGATCGCCCACGCCGGCGGCCGAGGACGCGGCTGAGGCCGCGCTTTCGGGCTCTTGGCGGGTGAACAAGAGCTCCGCGCTACGGCCAGCCCCGGGCGGCGGCAGCAAAAACCGAGCAGCTAGGGACTCCTAGAGCAACCCGTTGTCGCGGGCGTATGAGACCAGCTCGGCTCGCGAGCCTTTTTGGGTCTTCTGCTGGATGTGGGCGCGGTGGGACTCCACGGTGCGCACCGAGAGGAAGAGCTGGGCGGCGATCTCGCCGTTGGTGTGACCGGCGGCGAGCAGCCGGAGAACTTCGAGCTCCCGGGTGCTCAGGTTGTCGGGCGAGACGGTGGGCTCGGGCGCTGATGTCGCCAGCTTGGCGCCGAGCTCGGGGTTGAGGTAGGTGCGGCCGTCGGCAGCGAGGCGGACGGCCTGGATGAGCTCCTCGCGCGCGGCCTCCTTGAGCACGAATCCGATGGCCCCGGCGCGCAGCGCCTCACGGGCCAGCTCGGGATCGCTCTGCATGGTGAGGACGACGATGCGGGTGCCCGGCGAGGCGGCGCGCAACCGCGGGATGGCCGGGATGCTCGACCCGTCGGGCATGTTGACATCGAGCACCAGCACCCCGGGACGGTGGGAGGCGACCCGGTGTTCGGTCAGGCTCACGCTTCCGGCCTCGGCGACCACGGTGAACCCGGGCTCGGCGTCGAGGAGCAGGCGCAGGCCCGCGCGCACGACCTCGTGGTCGTCGGCGAGCACGATGGTGATCGTCCCGGCCGGCAGCGGCTGCTCGGTGCCGGCCGGCGCGGTGGTCGGCCCCTCAGGCGCCCCCACGCTCAGTGCTCCAACACGGTGCCCGGATCGATCGTGGTGGGCGTGTCGGACTCCAGCTCCACCGCGCCGCGCACGCGGACGCCGGCACCGAAGGTGACGTCGCCGTGCACCACCAGCCGCTCGGCCTCGCGCAGCGAGGGTGCGCCTTCGGGGAACCGCTGCTCGAAGGCGTCGATGAGCCGGTAGTAGCGCTTGTCGAGCTCGACGAACGGCAGGTCGTCCGCGCGGCCGGGGGCGGGTTCGACCTCGAGATCGTCGGTGAGCTCGTACACGTCGGAGCGCAGGACGAGCAGGTCGTCGGTGGTCTTGACGGGTGCGAAGCGGGTGCGGGGGACGTGCAGCAGCGAGGCCCCGGGGAAGCTGCCGATGGCCGCGCCCATCGCGGTCTCCAGCTGGATCACGGGCGTGGAGTCGGGGTCGCGAGGGTCGACGGTCTTGCGGTTGACGATGAGCGGCAGCTCCAGCACCCCGCCGGATTTCGCCAGGATGTCGGCGAGCACCTGCAGGTCGACCCACAGCGTGTTGGTGTTGTACCAGCGCCAGCGCCGGTAGTCGCGAAAAGACTCTTCGTCGTCGTCGGGGGTCTGGGCGGTCTCGCGCAGGACGAGCTGGCCGTCGGCTCTGCGCCGGGCGACGTGGCCGCCTTTGCGGTCGGCCTCGGTGCCCTGCACCACCTCCATCAGGAAGGGGATCTCCCGCTCCGCGACGTGGGCGGCGATCCGCGCGTCGACGCGCGAGCCGAGGTTGTCGGCGTTGCCGATCATCGCGTAGCGAAAACCGCGCTCCAGCAGCGCGTCGAGCATCCCGGAGCGGCGCAGCGCGCCGTAGACGTCGCCGTGGCCGGGCGGGTTCCATTCCAGGGCGGGCGCCTTGGGCCAGCTCACGGGCTCGAGGGTGTCGGCGTCGAGCTTGGGCACCACGCTCTGCATGAAGTCCGGTGCAATCCCGTCGCGCTGGAGGTCGGGGTGGCGCTCCAGCGCGTGCAGCGTGGGCTCGCGCGTGCTCTCGGAATCCATGAGCACCAGCGGCAGGTCGACGTCGTGGCGCCGGCGCAGCGCGAGCGTCTGCCCGACGATGATGTCCAGGAACGAGCGCCCGTCGCGCGCCTCCATCAAGGACTTGGGCTGCTGCAGGCCCATCGTGGTGGCCAGCCCGCCGTTGAGCTTGATCTGCGCCACGGGCGCCAGGGCGCTAGCCGCATCGGCGTCGGGCAGGTCCTCGAGGGCGGGGATGTCGCCGGCCGGCTCCAGGTCGGCGCTGGGCAGCATCGCCGTCTCGCCGGACTCCAGGCGCCGATAGGCGCTCTCGAAGGCCGCGATCGCCTCCGGGTGGGCCCCGGCGTTGCGCATCTTCTCCACCGCCGCCCGCAGCCCCGCTTCGCTCATGCCCTCATTGTGCCCGGTTCCGGGGGCAGACGGCGGCGCGGCGGCCGGGGCAGACGGCGGCGCGGCGGCCGGGATGCGAGGATGCGGGCATGGAGCAGCGCGAGATCGAGCGGCTCGGCCGCGGCGTCAGCGTCGTCGGGCTCGGGACCTGGCAGCTCGGCGCCGACTGGGGCGACGTCAGCCCGCAGGCCGCCGCCGAGGTGCTCGAGACCGCCGTGGATGCGGGAGTGACGTTCTTCGACACCGCCGACGTCTACGGCGACGGCCGCTCGGAGACCTTCTGCGGTGAGCTGCACCGCCGCCACCCCGACGTGTTCGTCGCAACCAAGATGGGCCGGCGCGTCGCTCAGGAAGCGATCAACTACAACCGCGAGAACTTCCTGGCCTGGAACGACCGCTCCCGCGAGAACCTTCGAACCGAGAAGCTCGAGTTGGTGCAGCTGCACTGCCCACCCGATCCCGTCTTCGATGACGATGCCGTGTTCGGCGCGCTCGACGAGATGGTCGACTCTGGGCGCATGGCGGCGTACGGCGTGTCGGTCGAGACCTGCGCGCAGGCCCTCAAGGCGATCGCCCGCCCCAACGTCGCCACGGTGCAGATCATCCTCAACTGCTTTCGCCTCAAGCCGCTGGATGAGGTGCTGCCGGCGGCGAGGAAGGCCGGCGTCGGGATCATCGTGCGGGTGCCGCTGGCCTCCGGGCTGCTGTCAGGCCGCTACGACGAGAACACCACCTTCGACGCCTCCGATCACCGCAGCTTCAACCGCCGCGGCGAGTCCTTCGACGTCGGCGAGACGTTCGCCGGCGTCCCCTTCGAGGTGGGCGTCCAGGCGGCGCGCGAGCTGTCCGAGCTCGTCGACGACGGCTCGACGCTGGCCCAGTTCGCCCTGCGCTGGGTGATCGACCAGCCCGGCGTGAGCACGGTCATCCCCGGCGCTCGCAACGCCGAGCAGGTCGCGCAGAACGTCGCGGCCGCAGGCCTTCCTCCGCTGCGCGCACCGCAGCGCAGCGGCGTGCGCGATGTCTATGACCGGCTCATCCGCGAGCACGTGCACGACCGCTGGTAGCGGCCGCCGGTCCGCTCAGCCCTGTCCGTAGTAGGCGTTGGGCCCGTGCTTGCGCCGGTGGTGCTTGTCGCGCAGGATCTCGGCCAGCGGCCCGCCCTCGGGATCCACCAGGCGCGTGAGCAGGGCCAGCCGCGCCACCTCCTCGACCGTGACCGCGACCTCGACGGCCTTGGCCGGCGTCGCCGCCCAGCAGAATGGGGCGTGGCCGCGCACGAGCGCCGCCGGAAGCTCGTCGATGCGGTCGCCGATCAGCTCGATGAGCACCGTTCCCGTCTCGCCCTCGTAGTCGCGCTCCACTTCCTCGGCGGTGAGCTGGCGCGTCAGCGGGACGGCGTCGGCCATGAGGTCGGCATGGGTGGTACCCAGCAGCGGGATCTCCCGCTCGGCCTGGGCCCACGCCGTGGCCCATGTGGAGTGAGTGTGGACGATCCCGCCGATGCCGTCAAAGGCGTTGTAGAGGGCGCGGTGTGTGGGGGTGTCCGTGGACGGCTTGCGCTCGGGGTGGGCGGGATCGGTGACCACCTCGCCGCTGTCGAGATCGACGAGCACCACGTCCTCGACGGTCATGCTCTCGTAGTCCACGCCGCTGGCCTTGATCGCCATCAGGCCGCGGTTGCGGTCCACGCCCGAGACGTTGCCCCAGGTCAGCTTGACCAGGCCCTGGGCGGGCAGGGCCAGGTTGGCCTCGAGCACGTCTGAGCGCAGCTGCGCCTGATCGGCCATCGGTCAGGCCGCGGCCTCGGCCCGGATCTTCTTGAGCCCATGCAGCAGCTGCACCTCGGAGCGCCCCAGCGTCTCATAGAGCGTCCGGTAGATCGCGTAGACGCGGTCATAGACCTCCTTGGCGGCCGGCTCGGGCGTGTAGGTGCGCGAGCTCGACGGGCGCGTGGCCTCGATGGCGGCGTCGATGTCGTCATACACACCGGCGGCCACCGCCCCGAACAGCGCCGCGCCCCGGGCGGGGATCTCGTGCCAGGAGGGCACGTTGACGGTGAGGCCGCTGGTGTCGGCGATGAGCTGCATGGTCAGCGGGCTGCGCTCGGCGATGCCTCCGACGGCGACGATCTCCGAGATCTCGAGCCCGTGCTCGGTGAAGTTGTCGACGATGCGCCGGTTGCCGAAGGCGATGGACTCCAGCAGTGCGCGGTAGATCTCCGCGGGGGAGCTGTGCAGCGTGAGGCCGAAGATGGCGCCCGAGAGGTCTGCATCGGCGAGGACAGAGCGGTTGCCGTTGAACCAGTCGAGGGCCAGCAGGCCGGTCTCGCCGGGGGCGAACTGGGCGGCCTCGCCCTCGAGTGCAGCGAAGGTGCCGCGGTCGCCGTCGAGCGTGCGCACGAACCAGGCGAGCATGTCCCCCACCGCGGTCTGGCCGGCCTCGTAGCCGTAGAGCCCGGGCAGGATGCCGTCGCGCACCACCCCGGTGATCCCCGGCAGACGCACCTCGTCCGGGCTGACGATCATCGAGCACGTCGAGGTGCCGATCACGGTGACGAACGTCGACGGACTGGTGACGCCGGCCCCCGGGACCGACACCCACGCGTCCACGTTGCCCACGGCGACGGCCACCTCCTCGGTGAGCCCCAGGCGCTCGGCCCGCTCTGCGGAGAGCGTGCCCGCCTTGGTGCCCAGCGGGACGAACTCGGTGCCGAGCTTCTCGGCCGGCTCAGAGAAGCCCGGGTAGGCCGCCTCGAAGTACGCGGTGGAGGGGAGGCCTTCCTCCGGGGACCACATCGCCTTGTAGCCGGCGGTGGCGCTCTGGCGGACCTGCCGGCCGGTGAGGTGCCAGACGACCCAGTCGGTCGCCTCGATGAACGCGTCGCAGGCGTCGTAGACCTCGCGGTCCTGGCTGAACACCTCGATCAGCTTGGGGAAGTACCACTCCGACGAGATCCGCCCGCCGTAGCGGCTGAGGAACGCCTCGTCGCGCTCGGCCGCCACCTCGGTGAGGCGGTCGGCTACCGGCTGGGCCGCGTGGTGCTTCCACAGCTTGGGCCAGGCGTGACGGTGCTCGCGGTACTCGTCGAGCCGGCAGAGGGGCGTGCTGTCCCTGGTCACGGGCAGGACCGTGCAGGACGTGAAGTCCACGCCCAGACCGACGACCTCACCCGAGTCGATCCCGGCGTCGGCGACCGCCGCCGGGATGCCGTCCTCGAGCACCTTGACCCAGTCGTCGGGATCCTGGAGTGCCCAGTCGGCCGGGAGCCGCTCGCCGGTCGAGGGCAGCTCCCGGTCGATCACCGCGCTCGGATAGGGCACCACGCTGACGCCGAGTTCCTCACCGCTGTGGGCGTCGAGGACGAGCACTCGGCCGGACTCGGTCCCGAAGTCGACGCCGATGCTGCACTGGCGCTC
>DASXJW010000027.1:0-13846 GCA_036497165.1 Solirubrobacteraceae bacterium | reverse complement strand
GTCGGGCACCGGCGCCACGGGTGCGGCGCGCATGTCGTGCAGCGTGGACTCGACCGCCGCCGGAAGTGGCCCGCGCCGCGTCCCGCAGCTCACGCAGTAGCGCTGGTCGGTGGCCAGGCGCGCCCCGCAGTGCGCGCAACCCGTCCCGCTGCCCGCGTGCGGGCCCCTGAGGTCGTCCGTGTCCATGTCGTGGTCTGAGTCTGTCCGGTCCGCGGGGCTCTGGATGTGAAGATCCAGAGCCCGCATGCTGTCATCGGTCGCCGCCTGGCGGCAGGGTGGGTCACGAGTTGTTCACAACTCCCGGGGATGGCGGCCATACGCTGCCCTCACGTATGCCGCCGACTCCACAGGGACGATGAGCGTCGGTCCCGAGCGATCATCTGGCGTGGTCAAGCCCACGCCGCCCCCCTTCGCCGAGGAGCCGACGCGCCCCCTGTCGGTGGCCGGCGCCGGCGATCACTGCGTCAACTGCGGCGCTCCGCTGGCCAGCGATCAGCGTTACTGCGTGACCTGCGGCGAACGTCGCGGCAAGCCGCGCTTCACCTTGGCCGCTCCGGCCGATGCGACGGTTCAGGACACCACGGTGCGCGCCGCGTCGCTCCCTCGGCGCCCGCGGACCTCCGCGGGCTTCAACCTCATCGCGGGCGTGGCCACGCTCCTGCTGGCGATGGGGGTGGGTGTGCTCATCGGGCACAGCAACTCCAGCGCCAACGCCGGGCACGCGACGTCGACGCCGGCCATCACCATCAACGGCGGCGGGGCCGCGAGCACCAACCCGGCGAGCGCTGCGGGAGCGGGGTCCACCGGCGCGCGCTCGACCAGAGGCTCGCACACCGCGAAGGGCAGGCACGGCGGGTCGGCCAAGGCCGCCAAGGCGCCGCCGAAGGTGGTCATCCAGAAGGCCGCGGCTGCCGCCAGCAAGGTCACGGGCGGCAGCGCCAAGGTCGCCCCGGCCAACTCGACCCAGGGCAGCTCCTGCGGGGCGGGAACGGCAGGCTGCCAGAACGGCAAGCTGACCGGAAACTTCTTCGGGCAGTGAGCAACAACGGCGACACGGCAGAGACGTCGGTCCTCCGCCCGGCCCCCGCGCCGCAGACGTCGGCTTCGCCGCAGACCTCGGCTCCGCCCCTGAACTCCAAGACGAAGATCGGCGGCGACGAGCGCGTCATCGACCTCAAGCGGCGCCGCGACCAGCTCAACGCCCGGGTGGCAGAGCTCCAGTGGGACCTCGGCGGCCTGGTCTACGAGATGGCGATCCGCAACCGCATTCGCGTCGAGGTCCTCGTGCAGCGTGCCGCCGTCCTCCAGGAGGCCGACGCCGAGCTCGGCGAGGTCGAGCGCATCCTCCGCCTCGAGGAGACCGGCACGGCCGGAGCCTGCGCCAACTGCGGCGCCCCCCACAGCGTTGGGGCCTCGTTCTGCTGGCAGTGCGGCCAGCCGCTCCTGGCCCAGATCTCCCCGGACGCCATCGGCTCCTAGGGACGCCCGCGCGAGGCCCCTGTCGGGCACCCAGCGGCGCGGACAACGTCCCAGGAGCGCCGTCGTCTGAGGCCCGCGGGATGTTTGCCGCCGTCCCGGGGGCAAACGCCCCACGCTGACCTGCCAGCAGAGTGCCTGGGACGTTGTCCGCCGTAGCGGCGCAAAACGTCCCGCCGCCCTCAAACCGGTGCACCGCCGGGACGTTGTCGCCCCGCCGCGACCCCCACGCCGCGACCCCCACGCCGTGCCCCCCACGCCGCGGACCCCATGCCGTGACCCCCATGCCGTGGCCCCCATGCCACCCCGGCGCTGTCTAGCCGAAGCGCCCGGTGACGTAGTCGCGCGTCCGCGTGTCCGCCGGGTTGCTGAAGATGACATCGGTGTCGTCGTACTCGACCAGGGTCCCGACGCGTTCCTGCGGGTCCAGCGAGAAGAACGCCGTCCGGTCTGCCACCCGTGCCGCCTGCTGCATGTTGTGGGTGACGATCACGATCGTGTAGCGGTGCTTGAGTTCGTGCATGAGGTCCTCGATCGACGCCGTGGCCACCGGGTCAAGCGCCGAGGCCGGCTCGTCGAGCAGCAGCACGTCGGGCTCCACGGCGATCGCCCGCGCGATGCACAGGCGCTGCTGCTGGCCGCCGGAGAGGCTGAGCGCGCTGACCTTCAGCCGGTCCTTGACCTCCCCCCACAGCGCGGCGCCGCGCAGGGCGCGCTCGACCCGTTCGTCGAGGTTGCGCTTCATCCCCAGGTTGCGCGGCGCCCAGGCCACGTTGTCGTAGATCGACTTGGGGAACGGGTTGGGGCGCTGGAACACCATCCCGATCCGCCGGCGCACCTCGACCCGGTTGGTGGCGCGCGCGTAGATGTCGTGACCGTGGTAGAGCACCTGCCCCCCGATCTGAAAGCCCGGGATCGAGTCGTTCATGCGGTTGAGGCTGCGGATGAACGTCGACTTGCCGCACCCCGACGGCCCGATCACGGCGGTCACCAGGTTGCGATAGATCTGGATGGTCGTCGAGTCCAGCGCCTTCTTTGTGCCGTAGGTGGCCGACATGTCGCGTATGTCGAACACCGGCGCCCGCGGGACCTCCCGTGGCGTGCCGTCCACTCGGGGCGCCCGGCCCGGCGCAGGAGCAGGGGCGGGCGCGGCGGTCCGGATGCGCCGGCGCGGGAGGACGTCCTCCTCGTGTACGGCGCTGCTCACGTGTGGGGTCCCTTCGGTCATCCGGCGAGCTTCCTTCGGCTTCGGGCGTACAGCAACCGCGCTCCGATGTTCGCCAGGAGGATAAGGGCCAGCAGCACCAGTGCCGCTCCCCACGCGCGGGGGAAGGCGGCGGGGTTGAGCGAGTCCGAGGCGATGAGGATCGACACCGGGACGTTGGGCATCGGCCCGAACCAGTTGAAGGTGAGGTGCGGTCCGAAGGTGGAGTCCGCCACCAGCAACGGCGCCGTCTCACCGGCGGCCCGCGCCACCGCGAGAATCGAGCCCGTGATGATCCCGCCGAGCGCCGCGGGCAGGGTCACCCTCAGGATCGAGCGCCAGCGATCCACGCCCAGCGCGTCGGAGGCCTCACGCAGCGACAGGGGGACGAGGCGCAGCACCTCCTGCGTGGAGCGGGCGACGAGCGGCACCATGATGATCGCCAGCGCCACCGAGCCGGCGAATCCGGAGTCCTTGTGCAGCGGCTGGACGATCAGCCCCAGGACGAAGAGGCCGATCACGATCGACGGGATCCCCTGCATGAGATCCAGCCCCAGGCGCAGCGCGTTGGCGATGCGTGACTTGGGGCCCGCGAACTCCGACATGTAGATGGCGATCAGCACCGCGACCGGCACGGCCATCACGCCCGCCATGGCCACGATGATCGCGGTGCCGACGATGTCGGAGCGGATGCCGCCGCCGGTGCCGCCGAACTGAGGCGGATCGTGGATGAGGAATCCGATACGGAGCGCCGACGCCCCCGCCTTGATCACGTCGAAGGTGACCAGCGCCAGCGCGGCGACGGCGATGAACGCGGCGGCGATCGCCGTCACCTGGGCGATGCGGCTGACGATCAGGCGTCGCCGCAGGTTCCCGGACGGCGAGAGCGGCGCCGTCGGATCGTAGGGGAGACCCTCAGAACGCGCGATGGATGTCATAGCGGCGGGCCACGGCTCGCGCCAAAAGGTTGGTGGCGATCCCGAACACCAGCAGGATGAGGGCGAGGTAGAAGATGGAGTGGACCTGGAGCTTGGACACCGGGTACTGGATGTCGTTGGCGATGCGGGCGGCCATGGTGTTGCCGGTCTCGAACACGGACTTGTGGATCTGGGCGGCGGTCCCGATCACCGACAGCACGGCGATCGACTCGCCGAGCGCCCGCCCCAGCCCCAGGGTCGTGGCGGCCGCCACGCCTGAGATCGTCGACGGCAGCACGACCCCCCGGATGACCTCCCAGCGGGTGGCGCCCAGGGCCTCGGCGCCCTCGGTGAGCTCGCGCGGAACCGTGAGGAACAGGTCGCGGCTGAGCGAGGCGATGATGGGGACGATCATCACGGTGAGGATCAGGCCGGCGGTGAAGGTGCTCAGCCCGGTCGTCTGCGGGGCGCCGAAGATCCCGAGGAAGCCGAGGGTGTCGTGCAGGAACGGCTCGACGTGCGTGTGCACGTAGGGCGCCAGGTAGATGAGCCCCCAGAATCCGAGGATGACGCTCGGGATGGCCGCGAGCATCTCCACCAGTGGTCCCACGGCGGCCCGCACCGGGCCGGGGGCGAGCATGGCCAGGTAGAGGGCGATGGCGAGCGACAGCGGGACGGCGATGAGCATCGCGAGCACGGAGGTGACCGCCGTGCCATAGAGCGGGACCCCGGCGCCGAACTCGTTGAGGTTCGGCGCCCACTCCGAGTGCCACAGGAAGCCCAACCCGAATTTGGAGATGGCCGGCGCCGCTCCGGAGATGATCTGATAGGCGATCTCCACCAGCACCGCCGCCGCCAGCAGACCGGCGCCGATGCAGAGCGCGCGCAGAATCTGATCACCGCGGCTGCGCTCGGTGGCGCGGCGGTCGGCGATGAACGCCTTCACACGGTTCTTCCGGGCAGCGGAGGCCGACATCGACGGCGCAGCGTAAAGAACGTGCCCAGGACCGCGCCGGGCCGCTACCCCGCGTCACAACATCTCAAAACGCTGGTAACAACCTCGCAACAAGCGGGCAGGGCGCGATCCGCATGCTAGTGCTGCTCGTAAGGTCGGCCGGGCCACGACGGGCGCACTGTCTCCAATCGAAAGGGCCTCACTTGAAAGGCTTTGCCTTCCAACGCAGGAAGCTGGTGTCGCTCTCCGCCGCCGTGCTGGCCGCCGGGACGACCGGCTTCATCACCACCGCCGCGGCCACCGCCGCGGGTGGCACGCTGAACGGCGCCGGTTCGACACTGGTCGCTCCGCTCGAGGCCGAATGGGCCTCGGCGTACTCCAGCAGGACCGGCAACACGGTCAACTACAACCCGGTGGGCTCCGGGACGGGCATCGCGCAGATCTCCGCCGGCACCGTGGACTTCGGTGCCTCCGACGCCCCGCTGAACCCCACCCAGGCCGCCGGGTGCCACAACTGCATCGAGATCCCGTGGGCCCTGTCGGCCACGGGGGTCGGCTACAACGTCCCCGGCGCCGGGCGCAAGCTGCATCTCACCGGAGCGCTGCTGGCCGGGATCTACCTGGGTCACATCACCAACTGGAACGACTCGCGGATCGCCAAGGTCAACAAGGGCGTTCACCTGCCCAACCTGAAGATCACCCCGGTCTTCCGCTCCGACGGCTCGGGTGACACCTACGCGTTCACCAACTACCTCAGCCACGTCAGCGGCGCATGGAAGAGCAGCGTCGGCCTCGGCACGTCGGTGAGCTTCCCCACCGGCGCCTCGGGCAAGGGCAACTCGGGCGTGACCGCCGTGCTCCAGGGCACCCCGGGCTCGGTCGCCTACATCGCCGTGTCGTACCTCATCGCCCACCAGCTCCCGGCTGTGGCCATCCAGAACGCCGCCGGCAGGTACGAGTACCCCAACCTGGCCAACATCGAGAACGCCGCGGCAGTCGTCAAGCACGTCCCCGCCAGCGGCGCGCTGAGCATCGTCAATCCGCCCAAGAGCGCGAAGATCGCCTACCCGATCTCCACGTTCACGTACGTGATCGCTCCGACCACGGCGCCCCAGGGCGCGTTGCTGAAGTCATTCGTCCAGTACGCGCTGGGTGCGGGCCACTCGTTCGGCGCGAACCTGGACTTCGCTCCGCTCCCCAAGGTTGTCGTCACGGCCGACAAGGCCGCCGCCAACCACCTCTAGGCACCTCACCGCGGACCGCGTTCATCCGGCCCGGCCGCGTGGCATCCGCCGCGCCGCCGGGCCGGTGCGGTCTACCGCCCTCACGTGTCCACGCAGGCGGGGATCTTGAGCGCCAGCCAGGCGGTACTCGCCCGCGTCTCCAGCGGGGCCAGCTGCGCCTGCAGGGTCTTGATCGCCACTACGGGATCGTTGCCCGCCCGCAGGCCGTTCAGTGAGGCCTGCAGCGCCTTGAGCTCCTGCTCGGTGGCGGCCCGTGCCCGGCCCCATTGCGTGCCCAGATCCCCGGGCTGCAGCGTGGACAGGGCGGCGACCTCCGGTCCCAGCGCGGCGATTCCGCGGCGCAGGAATGCGGCGCCCTCGGAGGGGACCTTGGGGGTCGGGATCCGATCCAGGCGCTGCGTGGCCGCCGTGCAGGCGCGCGCCGCCTTCGTGCGTAGCTGCTGTGCCGACATCGAGCTCGAGCCGCCGCAGCCCGCCAGCGCGAGCGCGAGCGCGAGCGCCCAGCCTCGGCGCGGCATCACGTGAGGTCCACCGCCAGCAGCCGCTGCAGCTCGTCGATCGTCTGCGGGGTCTGCACGTGGTGGACGGTCGCCATGCCCAGCTCTCGTGCCGGATCGAGGTTGAAGCTCAGGTCGTCCACGAACACGCACTTCCCCGGCGACAGGCCGATGGCGCGCGCTCCCTGCTCGTAGATCTCCCGCGCCGGCTTGCGGATGCCCACCTCGCCGGAGATCACCACACCGTCGAACAGCTCGCCCAGGAGCGTGCGGTCATAGCGGCTCGTCCCCCAGGAGTTCGAGATCAGCCCGGTGCGGATGCCGGCGGCGCGTGCGGCGCGGACCGCCCGCTGCATGGTGTCGTCCGGCCCGCCGCCCGCGAACATCCGCTCGATCAGCCGGTCGGGCGCCACGCCGAGGGTCTCGGCGAGCCGCTGCTCGAACTCGGCCTCGGGCAGCGCTCCGGTCTCCAGGCCAATGAGGAGCCGGCGGCTGGCGCGGTCGGTGCGGAAGCGCTCGCCGATCGCGTCCGGCGACAGACCCTCCTGCTCGCAGAAGGCGCGAAACGAGGCGAACAGGTTGGTCGTCATCACCCCGCCCCAGTCGACGAGGAGCCCGGTGTAGGTGGTGGCTGACAACGGGCGCGGGGCGGCCGCGGCCTCTAGAAGCCGTTTCGGGTGACGTCGAGGGCGCGCTGGGCGAGCTCGACGACCCCCTCGCCGAACGACTTCAGCCAGGGATCGTCGGTGGTGCCCATGACGGCGCGCTTGTAGTTGCCCTCCATGAACACCGCCGCCTTCCACATCGCGAGGGTGACGTACCAGTCCAGCGCTTGCACCGAGCGTCCCGACCGCTGCTCGTAGCGCGCCACCATCTCCTGGCGGGTGGGGAAGCCCGGCTGGTCGGTGACCGTGTGCATGACGAAGCGGCTCCGGGTGTCCGCCGCCTGCACCCAGTGGATCATCAGATACCCGATGTCGGCCAGCGGGTCGCCGATCGTCGCCATCTCCCAGTCCAGGATGGCCGTCAGCCGCGGCGGTGGTGCCTGGGCGAACATCGTGTTGCCCAGCCGGTAGTCGCCGTGCACGATCGTCGCCGGGGGCGAAGCCGGCATGGTTTCGGCCAGCCACTTCTCCACGGCGTTGAGCTCGGCGATGTCACGCGTGCGGTTGATCTCCCACAGGCCGTTGAAGCGGCGCAGCTGGCGCTGGAGGTAGCCGGTCGGCTTCCCGAACCCCTCCAGGCCGAGCGTGGTCCAATCCGTGCTGTGAAGCTCGACCAAGGAGTCGATCAGCTCGTCGGCGATCTGTCCGCGCTGGTCGGGGGTGTCCAGCGGTGGCGGCACCGCGTCGGTAATGACCGTGCCGACGATGCGCTCCATCAGGTAGAAGGGGGCGCCGATGACCTCGAGGTCGTCGCAGACGGCCAGCACCCGCGGGGTGCGCACGGCGGTGGGCTCCAGTGCGCTCAACAGCCGGGCCTCGCGCAGCACGTTGTGGGCGCTGGGCGGCAGCGGACCGCGGGGCGGCCGGCGCAGCACGACGCCGGTGGACAGCCCGAACGTCACGTTGGAGTGCCCCTCGCCGATCGGCAGGCCGCTGAGATCGTCTGGGGCGTCCAGCCCGTTGTCGCGCAGGAATGTCCGCAGGGGCTCCAGCACGAGGAGCGGCTCGCGCTCGTTGGCGGCGGCCTCGGCGTGCGTGGCGACGATGTCGTCGGGAGCCAGCGCGGCACTCATGGGTGCCGGAGAGTACCGGGGCCGCGCCCGCGGATCGAACCGGGGCCGCTCAGGCGGCGGGGGCGGCTCAGGCGGCGGGGGCCGCTCAGGCGGCGATTACGGTGTGGCCGCCGACCTCGCGGTCAAACCGCCAGCCGAGCAGTTGCTCGCGCGACCCGGCCAGACCGGTCACGGTGGCGCCGGTCTGGCGCTCGATCGCGGCCATGAGCCGAGCCAGGCGGTCGCGCAGCTCGACGCCGGCGGCGGACTCGTCATAGGCCCAGTTGAGGTCGACGTCCTCGATGAGGACCGTGACCCGGGTCGGATGCAGGCGGGCGATCTCGCTGACCAGCCGGTCGTCGCTGTCGAGGGGTCCGAAGATGGCAAGCACGTCACTCATGTCGATCAGTCTTCTCATCGTGCGTAAAGGGGAACTGAAGGCGCGTGAACAATTCGGGTCTTCTGCGTAAGAGGGTCCTTGCCCAATCGCCGCTGAAGGCGGTCGGCGCCCGAACGCACGTGAGTAGCCTCAAATGAGGAATGCCTGAGCTACCTGAGATCGAGATCACCGCGCGTCTGATCAGCGACGCGGTCGCCGGCGCACAGGTCGAGTCCGCCCTGACCCCCGGGATCAACGCACTGCGCTCGTTCGACCCGCCGCTGAGCGCGATCGAGGGCCGCGCGCTGACCCGGGTCACCCGGCGCGGCAAGCTCTTCGTCGTCGGGATCGAGGGCGATCTATCGCTGCTGATCCACCTCATGTCGGCCGGTCGCCTCCAGCTCTTCGAGACGCGCGCATCCCTGCGCGACCGGACCTCGCGGCTCCTGGTCCGCCTCGCCGACGGCCGCGAGCTGCGCCTGCGCGAGTTCGGGACCAAGCAGGCGGCATGGGTCAAGCTGCTCACCCCTGAGGGCCTGGAGGCCGAGGAGCACATCGCCACGCTCGGGCTCGAGGCCTACCCCGACCCGCCGGCGCTGGGTCCGCTGCTCGACGTGCCCCGCCCCCTGCACGGGTTGCTGCGCGACCAGCGGGTCATCGCCGGGATCGGGCGTTCCTGGGTCGACGAGATCCTCCACGCCGCCAAGCTGTCCCCGTTCAAGCGCGGCTCCGAGCTCTCCGACGACGAGTCCGAGCGCCTGCGCGAGGCGGTCGTCTCCGAGCTGGGCCGCGCGCTGGCGCACTACGAGGAGCACCTGACCCTTCCCATCCCGGACAAGCTGCCGATGCCGCTGCGCGTCCACCGCCGCAACGGCGAGCCGTGCCCGCGTTGCGGCGACCAGCTCGAAGCGGTCTTCTACGAGGACTACGTCATGTGCTACTGCCCGACCTGCCAGACCGACGGCAAGCTGCTCAAGGACCGGCGGCTCTCCCGGCTGCTGAAGTAAGGACGAGCAGGGCCGCAGAGCACGGCGGCGGCCGACATATAGGATCGCGTCATGCTCAACCCAGGAGATCCCGCCCCCGACTTCACTCTCCCCGACCAGGACGGCAATCCGGTCTCGCTGTCGGGCCTGCGCGGCAAGACGGTCGTCCTCTACTTCTATCCCAAGGCCGACACGCCGGGCTGCACCACCCAGGCGTGTGGCGTGCGCGACCACCGCGCCGACTACGAGTCGGCCGACGCCGTGGTGCTGGGCGTCTCGCCCGACGCGGTCAGGGCCACGGCGAAGTTCGACCAGAAGTACTCGCTCGGATTCCCGCTGCTCGCCGACGAGGGCCATGAGGTCGCCGAGCGCTACGGCGTCTGGGTCACGAAGAACCGCTACGGCCGCGAGTACATGGGCAACGAGCGCAGCACGTTCGTGATCGCGCCCGACGGCACCATCAAGGACATCCTGCACAAGGTCAAGCCGGCCGAGCACGATGACCTCGTGCTGGCGGCCATCGGCCGGTCTTAGAGGCCTGGAGGGGCCGTTCCAAACTGCGGCGCTCGCGCGACCCGCGCGGCGCCCTGAGGTCAGTGGCCGGTCCCGGATCCGGCTACTGCAGGCCCTCGCGCGCCTCGCGCACGAGTGTCACGGCCTCGGGGAAGATGACCGCCATCACGGACCGGAGTTGCTCGGCCTGCTGTTCGGTCGTCCCCTGAATGTTGGCGCGGTTCATCGCCGCCACCGTCAGATCGACGGCGAGCTTGATGGCGTTGTCGGCCCAGGCCAGCCGCTGCGCGCCCTGCATCTGCTCGGCGAACTCGCCGAGCCTGCGCTGCAGATCGTCCGGGTCTCCGAATAGACCGCCGAATCCACTTCCTTCCATGCTCTCCATGGTAGCTGGCGCATGCGGGCGCCCTCGCAAAGTCTTACGGCCCGCACACGTGGCCCGCCTGTGGCCGACTAGCATTGGGCGCCGCATGACCCCAGACGAGATCCTGGCCTACGAATCGCGCGTGCGCAAGCGCCAGGTGGTGCTCGCCGGGATCGCCGGCGTCTTCCTGATCGTGGCCTCCATCATCCAGCTGACCGGCCCGCACTCAAAGGTCGATGAGCTGACCCTCGACCTGCTGGTGGCCAACAAGCGCTTCCCGCTGGATCTCATCGCCTCCGTGATCAATGCGGTGGCGTCGCTGGCGATCGCCTCGACGCTGCTGTTCCTGTTCCGGGCGGCGCGTTCCCGCAACCCGGAGCGCGTCAAGCCCTACATCAGGTACATCGCGCTGGTGGGCGGGGTGCTGGCCGCGGTCTCGGGGGTGGTGTATGCGGTCGTGGTGGCCATCAGGGTCCATGAGTTCGCCACCACCGGCTCGCAGACCTACGCCGAGGCCAATCACCTGACCAGTGGCACCGGGCTGCTGGCATTGCAACTCCTCGGCCAGTTGGCCGCGCTCCTGGTGGCCGTCGCCTTCGTGCTGGTCTCGTTGCAGGCCATGAACCAGGGGCTGCTCTCGCGCTTCATGGGTTACCTCGGCATGTTCGCCGGTGCGCTTGTCCTCTTCCAGATCACCCAGGTGCCGGTCGTGCAGACCTACTGGCTGCTGGCCGTCGCCTATCTCATCTCCGGCCGCTGGCCCACCGGCGTGCCGCCGGCGTGGCGATCGGGCCGCTCCGAGCCGTGGCCGTCGTCGTCGGAGATGCGCGCGCGGCGCGCCGCCGAGACGGGAGACCGGCCCGCCCGGGGGTTCAGGAAGCCCGCGCCCGTACCCGCCGCCGAGCCCGAGCCCGCTGCCGCCCCGGCCAACGGGCGCACCCGCAGCACCACGCCCAAGCGCAAGCGCAAGCGGCGCAACTAGCTTAGCTAGGCGGCCACCGCCCCGCTCGCCGGCGGTCGCGGCGCAGCCGGCGGGCCGCTCCGACCCCCGGCGGTCGCCGTTCGTCGTCCACTCGCGACCGTTCGGCGCTCCATGGGGACCGTCTGCCGATCCGCGCCTTGCGCACCGTGCCGCTTTTGCGAGCTTTTGCGTCCGTCTCGTCAACCGAGTAGGAGGAGAGATGGCCGCAACCAACCTGCCCCGGGAAGCCGACGTCGCGCCGGCCCCGGATCCCACCGCGGGCCGGGCGGCTGGATGGACGCCCGCTGATCCTGGTCCCCTGGGCTTGGCCGCGTTCGCCGGCACGACATTCGTACTCAGCCTCGTCAACGCCGGGCTCGTCGGCGACAAGAGCCTGGTCGGCGGGGGACTGCTGCCCCTGATTGCCGCGCTCGCCCTGGCTTATGGTGGCATCGCCCAGTTCCTCGCGGGGATCTGGGAGTTCCGGACCGGCAACACGTTCGGCGCAGTGGCGTTCTGCTCGTACGGCGCCTTCTGGATCTCGTTCTATTTCATCGTCCACGCCGCCGGCGACGTCGCCAAGACCGAGCTGTTCAGCGGGCTGGGCCTCTACCTGTGGATGTGGGGGATCTTCACCACCTACATGTTCGTCGCGTCGCTGCGGACCAGCGGTGCGGTCGCGCTCGTGTTCCTGTTGCTGGCGATCACGTTCATCGTGCTTGGCATCGGCAACTCGTCGCTGGCCGGCGGGACGAGCGCCACCAACGGCACGATCAAGCTCGGCGGCTACATCGGTCTCGCCACGGCGATCGCGGCGTGGTACGCGTCCTTTGCGGCGGTGCTCAACTCGACCTTCGGTCGAATCCTGTTGCCCACCTTCCCGTTGACGCGGTAGCACCAGGTCCCGCCCGCCACTCCAAAGTGGGGTACAACTAGACAAAGACACAGCCGCGCATGCGCGGCCAGCACGGGCGCCGGCAGCCCACTGCCGGCGCCCGGGTGCTGACTGCGCCAGGCGAAAAGCCAGGGTTACAAGGAGAGGCTTGCATGGCAGACACGGCATCGAGCAGTGAGGGCACGCTCGAGCAGCAGCTCGAGGAGATGCTGGAGATCGAGAGGTTCGACCCGCCGGAGTCATTCCGCGAGCACGCGCTCCTCAGCGATCCGTCGGTCTATGAGAAGGCGGATAGGGACTGGAAGGGCTGGTGGAGGGAGCAGGCGTCCGCGCTTGATTGGTTCAAGGAGCCCACCACTGACGTCGACGAGTCCAACCCGCCCTTTTACAAGTGGTTTGCGGACGGCACGATTAACGCGTCTTATAACTGCCTGGACCGCCATGTCATGGCGGGCAAGGGCGAGAAGGTCGCCTATTACTGGCGCGGGGAGGAGGGCGAGGAGCGCGAGATCACCTACGCCGACCTGCACCGTGACGTCCAGCGCTTGGCTAACGCGCTCAAAGAGTTGGGGATCGAGAAGGGCGACGTCGTCGGGATCTACCTGCCGATGATCCCCGAGGTCGTGGTGGCCATGCTGGCTTGTGCGCGGATCGGCGCGCCGCATAACGTCGTCTTCGGCGGCTTCTCGCCGGACTCGGTCAAGGAGCGGATGGAGTTCTCTGAGGCCAAGGCGCTGATCACGGTCGATGGCGCCCGGCGCAAGGGCAAGACCGCTCCCATCAAGGAGGCGGTGGACAAGGTCGTGGGCGATGTGAAGTCGCTTGAGCACATCGTCGTGGTCAAGTCCACCGACACCGACTGCGACATGCAGGAGGGGCGCGACGTCTGGTTTCATGAGATCTGTGAGGCCGCCGATCCCGAGTGCCCGGCTGAGGAGCTTGACGCCGAGCATCCGCTCTACATCCTCTACACCAGCGGCTCGACCGCCAAGCCCAAGGGGATCCTGCATACCACCGGCGGTTATCTGACCGGTGTGAGCGCGACCCATAAGTATGTGTTTGACCTCAAGCCCGACGAGGATGTGTACTGGTGCGCGGCTGACGTCGGCTGGGTGACCGGCCATTCCTACATCATCTATGGGCCGCTGTGCAACGGCGCCACCTCGGTGATGTGGGAGGGCGCGCCTGACTATCCGCACAAGGGCATCTGGTGGGAGATTGCCGAGCGTTTCGGGGTCACGATCTTCTACACCGCGCCGACGGCCATCCGCGCCTGCATGAAGTGGGGTGCGGAGCAGGTGGAGAAGGCGGACCTGTCTAAGTTGCGTCTGCTGGGGACGGTGGGCGAGCCGATCAACCCCAAGGCGTGGCTGTGGTATTACAAGGTGGTGGGCGGGGAGCGCTGCCCCATCGTCGACACGTGGTGGCAGACCGAGACCGGGGCGATCATGATCACGCCGCTTCCCGGGATCGTCGCCACCAAGCCCGGGTCGGCGACCAGGCCGTTCCCGGGCATCAAGGCCGATGTGGTCGACGAGCGCGAGGGCAAGCCCCTGGACGAGGGGCAGGGGCTGCTGGTGCTTCAGCGGCCGTGGCCGTCGATGCTGCGCACGCTCTATAAGGAGGATGACCGGTTCATCGAGACCTACTTCTCCAAGTTCGATAAGGAGACCTATGTCGTCGGGGATGCCGCCCGCAAGGACAAGGATGGCTATTTCTGGATCATCGGGCGCATCGA
>DASXJW010000026.1:0-6465 GCA_036497165.1 Solirubrobacteraceae bacterium | reverse complement strand
CATCCGCTCAAGGAGCTCGGGCCCGCGCTGCGGGCCAAGGCCGACAGCACCCTGGAGGAGCTCGCCGCCCGGCGTGACGGAGACTGGGTCACGGTCGGCGGCATGGTCACCCAGTCCAAGAAGATCAAGACCAAGAAGGGCGACTTCATGATGTTCGCCACCCTCTACGACCTCGAGACCGCGGTCGAGATCATCGTCTTCGGCAAGACGCTGGCGACGTGTGAGGACGTCCTTCAGACCGACTCGATCGTCGTCGTCCGCGGCAAGGTGGACCACAAGGACCGCGATACCACCTGCCTCATCGCGCAGCAGGTCGAGCGCTTCGAGCCCTCCGAGGCGGAGGTCCTGGAGGCGCAGGTCCAGGCCGCCAAGCCGGCGCTGACCCCGGCCGCGCTGAAGCTGCGCCTCGACGCCACCGCCCTGCCCGCCTCCGTGCTCGGCGAGCTCAAGGAGCTGCTGTCGGGCTTCCCCGGCGACTCCGACGTGGTCATCGAGCTGAGCACCACCGTGGGCGCCCGCCGCCTCAAGCTCGGCCCCAGCTACCGCGTCTCGCGCAGCGCCGGCCTGCACGCCGAGCTCGACGCCCTCCTGGGCTCGGCACTCATGCCCGAGGCAGCCGGGGCGCGCGAACCCGAGGCGGCCGGCGTCGCCTGACGGCCGCGCCGTGGAGTCGCTGGCGGCGGCTCAGTGGACGTGCAGGTTGATGCCGAGGAGGAGCAGGGGCCAGAGGACGATGGCCAGCCCTGCGGACACCAGCGGTCTGATCGCGTTGACGTGGTGGAGATAGTTGTGCGAGGACGCGATCACGACCCCGACGATGAGCCATACGATCGTGCCGAGACTTGGCCTCATGAGTCGTCGGTGCCGGGGAGGGCCATGGTCGCCAGACCCTACCTGTGACACCGGCGGACCAAGCGCGGTGCTGCGCGGCTGTTGGGCCGCGGAGGTCGTCTGTGGCGTGCGGCCGCCGGCTTTAGCCGGGCAGCCAGGGGCGGCGCCACCCGCCGAATCCCTCGACCAAGGTGTCGGCCTCGGCGGGCCCCCACGAACCCTGGGCGTAGGGGATGACCTTAGGCGGGGAGTCGAGCAGCGGCTGGAGGACGCGCCAGCACTCCTCGACGTTGTCCTGCCGGGTGAAGTGGCTGGCGTCGCCGACGAGCGCCGCGTGCAGGAGGACCTCGTAGGGGGTCGCGCCCTCGCCGCCCTCCTTGGCGAACTCCATGTCGAGGTCGATCTCGCTGACGATCGACTTGTCGGCGCGCAGCGCATCGAGCCCGATGCGGATGCCGGTGTGGGGGTCGATCCGGAACACGATCTGGCTGGGCTCGGGGTCCCGGCGTCCACTGGAGATGAACGGAAGACGAGGGGCGCGGCGGAACACGAGGCGCAGCTCGGTCACTGTCACCGGCAGGCGCTTGCCGGTGCGGATGAAGAACGGGACGCCCGACCAGCGCCAGCTGTCGATGTCAAGGCGCAGCGCGGCGAAGGTCTCGGTCGACGAGTCGGCCCGGACGCCGTCGATGTCGCGGTAGCCCTCATACTGACCGCGAACGTAGTGCTCGGGCTTGGCATCGGCCATGGCGGCGAACACGGCCCGCTTGGCGTCCTTCTGGCTGTCGGGATCGGCGGCGGCGGGTGGGTCCATCGCCACGGTGGCGACGATCTGCAGGAGATGGTTGACGACGACGTCGCGCAGGGCGCCGACCGGATCGTAGAAGCGGCCGCGGTCCCTGACGCCGAAGCTCTCGGCCATCGTGATCTGCACGCAGGAGACGTAGCTGCGGTTCCACACCGGCTCCAGGATCGCGTTGGCAAAGCGCAGGTAGAGGACCTCCTCCACGCCCAACTTGCCCAGGAAGTGATCGATCCGGTAGATCTGGGACTCGTCGAGGTACTTGTGCAGCTCGCGCGCCAGCGCGCGGGCGGAGGCCAGATCGTGGCCGAACGGCTTCTCCACCAGCACCCGCTGGCCGCCCTGGACGAGCTGGGCCCCCGCCAGTCCGGCCACCACGGTCCCGAACAGCGACGGCGGGATCTCCAGGTAGAACACGGGATTGTCGGCGTCCCCGAGCGCCGCGCGGACCGCCTGGTAGGTGGCGGCGTCGCCGAAGTCGCCGCTGACGTAGGCAAGGCGCCGAGCGAATCGCTTCCACACGGCGTCGTCGACGGGCTCGCCGGTGGCCTTCAGCGCCTGCAGGGCGTGGCGGCGCAGGTGCTCATCGTCCCAGTCCTCCACGGCGACCCCGATCACGGGACAGTCGAGCAGACCCCGCTTGTCCAGCCGGTACAGCGACCGTAGCGTCATCTTGCGCGCGAGGTCGCCGGTGATGCCGAACACCACCAGCGCGTCGCCGGGGCGGGTCAGGTTGCTCATCTGAGGCGGACGCTAGCGGGAATCGGATGCGCAGGTCCGGTCCCGCGCCGCTTGCGGTGGGGGGCCGTCAGCGGGACTTCCCGGCGCGCGCGCGTGATGTCATACCTCGCTTGCGCAGCTTGAAGCAGAGCTGCACCTCCTCGCGGGTCGGCCCCTGGCGCTCCGGTCCCTGCGTCTCGATCACCAGCGGGAGCTTCTCGAACCGCGGCTCGGAGAGAAAGGCGGCGCAGCCGCGGTCACCGAGCTCACCGGTGCCGATGTTGGCGTGCCGGTCGCGATTGGACCCGAGCTTGGTCTGCGAGTCGTTGAGATGCAGTGACCCGAGGCGCTTGAGGCCGACGATCCGGTCGAACTCGTCGATGGTCTGGGTCAGGCCCGCGGCGGTCCGGATGTCATAGCCGGAGGCCAGTAGGTGGCAGGAGTCCAGGCAGATGCCGAGGCGCCGGCCGCCACCGGCCGCGGAGAGCAGCTCGGCAAGCTCCTCGAAGGAGCGGCCCAGCGTCCCCCCGGCGCCCGCGGTGTCCTCGAGGTAAAGGGGGCAGCGGTCGGTCTCCGACAGCGCCTGCTTGATCACCTGTCCGGCGCGCTTGATCGCCTGCGCGACGTCCCCCTGCTTGGCCGACCCGGGGTGCAGGACGACTCCGGCGGCGCCGATGCCGGCCCCCACGCGCAGCGACTGGATCAGCGACGCCCGCGACTTGTCGCGAATCTCCGGGTCCTCGGAGGCGCAGTTGAGCAGGTAGACCGCGTGGATGAGCACCGCCTTGACGGGGCTGGGCTTCATCGCCTTCTTGAAGGCGGCGAAGTCATCATCGCCGTAGGCGGTGGGGCGCCACATGCGCGGTGACTGGTTGAAGATCTGGATCGCCTCACAGCCCTTCTCCGTGCCGCGCTCGATCGCCTTGTCCAGGCCACCAGCCGGTGATACGTGGGCGCCGATTAGCATGCTCTCTCCATGTCCTTACGTGTTCGCTTTGCTCCGTCCCCGACAGGGGCCCTGCACATCGGCGGCGCACGGACCGCGCTGTACAACTGGCTGCTGGCCCGCGGGCAGGGGGGCGCCCTGGTGTTGCGGATCGAAGATACCGACCGCGCCCGCTCGACGCCCGAGAACGTGGAGCAGATCCTCGACGCCCTGCAATGGCTCGGCCTCGACTACGACGAGGGCCCCATCTTCCAGTCGGAGCGGGCGGACCGTCACGCCGAGGTCGTCGCCAAGCTGCTGGCCGACGGTCACGCCTATCACTCGGGCGCCACCACCGACGATGTGCGCGCCTTCAAGCAGCAGCATGGGTCCGATCGCGGCTTCCGGGGGGAGCCGGAGGCGGCGGGGGCGGTCCGTCTGCGCGTGCCCGACACGGGGGAGACCGTGGTCCGCGACGTCGTCCGTGGGGAGGTCGCGTTCCCCAACGCAAGCCAGGACGATCCCGTCATCGCGCGCGCCGACGGCACGCCGGTCTACAACCTGGCCGTGGCGGTCGACGACCTCGACGCGGGCATCACCCACGTCGTGCGCGGAGAGGATCACATCTCCAACACCCCCAAGCAGATGTGGGTGCTTCAGGCGCTGGGCGCGCCCATCCCGCACTACGCGCATCTCTCGCTCCTGCACGGCCCCGACGGGCGCAAGCTCTCCAAGCGCCACGGCGCCGCCTCCGTGCAAGAGCTGCGCGACGCGGGGTACCTTCCCGAGGCCGTCGACAACTACACCGCGCTGCTCGGCGCGGGCTTCGCCTCCGACGAGGAGTTCTTCTCGCTGTCCCAGTTGGCCGAGCGCTTCCGGCTCGAGCGTGTCTCCAAGAACCCCGCCATCTTCGACGAGCAGAAGCTGCGCCATCTCAACGGCCGACATCTGCGCGAGCTGGGCACCGCGGAGCTCACCTCGCGCCTGGAGCAGTTCACGGGGCGGACCGGCCTGCGCGGCGCCGTCGAGATCTCCGAGGAGAAGATCCAGACCCTGGCCGATTTCTGGCCGCTGGTGTCGTTCCTGTTCGACGGGCCCGTCGACGACCCCGCGGCATTTGACAGGACCATCCGCCGTGACGGCGGGGCGCAGACGCTGTCCGCCGCCCGCGACGCGCTGGCGCAGGCCGAGCCGTTCGACGCTGAGCGGGTGGAGGCGGCGCTGCGGGGCGTGGTGGAGCGGCTTGCCACCAAGCCGGGAAGGGTGTTCCAGCCGGTCCGCGTGGCCATTGCCGGGCAAACCGTCTCCCCGGGTATCTTCGAGAGCGTTGCGCTGCTCGGAAAGGACGAGGCACTGGCCAGGATCGACTCCGCACTGGCCCGCGCGCGGGTCCAGGACTGAGTTCGCATTCGGAAAGGCTAAACCGGCGCCCCCATCTGCCGATAAGTAGGGCAGGGCTTGGGCACAAGCCGACCATGCCAATCCAACGCGCCCGCAGGTGGGTAAGAAGGGACAAGATCCCGGTGGCGACCGCTGCTTTGAAGACTGCTGTGCCGACTGATCCATACGCCACGCGTGAGCGCCACCACAACGAGGGCCACGGCCGACGGCTGACGACGGCCTTCGAGGCCCTTGAGGCCTACCCGGTGCTGGTCGAGTCCCGCAACCGTGTCCTGCGCCTGTTCGAGGACGGCGAGCCGTCGGTCGGCGACGTCGTCTCGGCCGTCGAGGCCGACGTCGCGCTGGCGGTGACCGTCGTGCGTCTCGCCAATCAGGTCGAGGGCGCGACACAGGGGCGCGTCGACAGCGTCGTCGCCGGCGTCGATGTGCTCACGCCGCGGACCGTGCACGCCATCGCCAGTCGCGCGCGCACCTTCGACTTCTTCGAGCGCACCGCCGTGTGGCAGGGCATTCCCGAGCGCTTCCGGCTGCACTCGGTCGCCACCCAGCGCGCCGCCGATCGGCTGGCCCGCGAGATCGGCTTCGAGGCTCGCGACCGGCTGATGGTCACCTCCCTTCTGCACGACATCGGCAAGCTCGTCCTCGTCCACGCCTACCCCGGCTATCCGTCGCAGGTCCACGGCGACGCCCGCACGCCGGAGGATCGCCTCCAGCGCGAGCGCCGCGAGCTGGGCGTCGACCACGCCCTGGTCGGAGGCGTCCTCGCCCGTCGCTGGACGCTGCCCAAGTCGATCGCCAGTGTCATCGAGCGCCACCACGCCGCGGACTCCACCGGCGAGGCCGCTCTTGTCCGCCTCGCTGACATGCTGGCCCACTACGTCCTGGGCGGATCCATCACCCCATCTGAGCTGCTCAGCGTGGCGCGGACCATCGGCCTGACCCCGGCCGGCCTGCGCAAGGTCATGTACGAGCTGCCGCTGCCGGCCTCGGGTGAGCGCCCCCGCCAGGTGGAGCCGTGCCCGATGTCCACCCGTGAGGTCGACGTGCTGCGCCGCCTCGCTCGCGGCATGGTCTACAAGCAGATCGCCGCCGAGCTCGGGCTGTCCACGAGCACGATCCGCACCCACCTGCACAACGTGTACGGCAAGCTGGGCGCGATGGACCGCGCCCAGGCGGTCCTCATCGCCACCGAGCGCGGCTGGATCTGAGCTACCGGGGGGTCGGGCGCCCACTAGCATCGGGCGCGCATGATCTCCATCACCACCAAGTCGCCCTACGCGCTGAGCGCGTTGGTGGAGCTGTATCGCCAGGGGGGCGTCGGGCCGGTCCCGATCGCCGAGCTCGCCCGCCGTCGTGACATCCCCGTGCAGTTCCTGGAGCACCTCTTCGCCACCCTGCGGCGGGCCGGCATCCTGCGCTCGCAGCGGGGAGTCAAGGGCGGATACAGCTTCGCCCGTCCCAGTGACGAGGTGACCGTGCTCGAGCTGGTGGAACTGCTCGACGGCCCGTTGGGCCCGGACGCCACCGGCGTGTTCGCGGAGGCCGCGCAGGCGGCCCGCGCGGTCCTCGCCGAGGCCACCGTGGCCTCCATCGCCGAGCAGGAGCTCAGAGCCGCCGGCGCACCGATGTACCACATCTAGCCGGCGGCATGCTCCAGATCGCAACCAACATCACGGATCTTGTCGGCGGGACCCCGATCGTCAAGCTGACCCGCCTGGGAATCGACTCCGAGGTCGAGCTGTTCGCGAAGCTCGAGGCGTTCAACCCCGGCGGCAGCGTCAAGGAC